>DASZLF010000109.1:0-3435 GCA_035552555.1 Occallatibacter sp. | reverse complement strand
ACGGCGTAATTCCTCGCGCCGGGAATCTACTTCAAAGACTCCAAAACGCCAGATGCGGCCTGTATTCGCCGGCTGCGACAAGGTTCAACTCCCCTCGGGCTGTCTTGCAGTGGAGTGTAGCACGTCGGTTGCGCGGAAATTCCCCGAAGCAGCGTTATAGATAAAACATTAGCTCTCAATAATTTGCGTGCGCACAAGCAGAAGACTGCGGAATTATCTCGAGTGCATGGACCGAATGGAGAACCGGGCGCAAAGTTCAGACCATAGCAAGCGGTTGCCGGCCAACGGTAGCCGCCAATCGAAAGGAGAACCACCATGACATCTCGCGCCGCAAACCTCTCGAATCTGATCCTCAGCCTTTCCCTGGCGACCGGCCTGCTCTGCGCAGGTGCCTCCGCCTCAGCGCAGTCCACCGCGTCTGTTACCATCCCCTTCGCATTTTCAGCCGACAACCATTATGTGCCCGCTGGCGCATACAAAGTTGAGTTGCTGTCCGATCGTTACCTTTCCCTAAGAAACGTAGCTACCAACCGAACCCAAGTCCTGATGGTGCGGCCGGAAGCTGGTCAAGCCATCGAGACCCGCGGCCGCATGGTCTTCCAGCAGGATGGATCGCGGAAATACCTGGCGCAGGTCTGGATCGCCGGAACGAGCCTGCACAGTGAAATCGTTGTCCGACACAAGAGGAACCTGGAGTCGGCAAACAGCAAGGCGACGCCGGCACCGACCGTTGAATTGGCCTTGAAGTAGGTGCGTGAATCTTGCCGCTCTACCGGTCGCACGCAGGTGTGACCGGTAGTTTGCGTGCCTTCAAGAATCACATTGATGTGCGCCGCGGTCTCGGGGATCGGTCACCAGCAGCGGAGATCTTAACGATGGACCGGGCGCGCGCTGGCCGTCTATGAAAAGCTCATAGGCTCCCTCCCTGCCATCGATCAGCAGCGAGAGCGGGGCCGTGGATTCATGTGGCAATTGGATGGAGATTCGGAACCACCGCCAGCCCTGCTCGGATGCGGATCGGCTGTCGAGGCTCTCGGTTGCCCAGGTGCTGTCGTCGAAATCCGGATCGGCCCACGCTGCATCATCGCCCTCGTGAACGCGCCAGCTCTGCGTGAGGTCGAGAATGCCGGGCGGGAGTTGCCGGGCGTCAAGCGGCGGGGCACCGCGCTGGGCCGCGGCAGCGACGGAAGCGACGAGAGCCAGCAGCAGCACCGCGAGCTTACGCATGCAGCACCTCGGCGGGGGCGAAGGTGAGGGTGAGGACGGTGATGTCGTCTTCCTGGCCATGGGCCTGGGCGGCGGCGGCGACGGCTTCGGCGGATTGGGTGCAGATGGCGGCGGTGCGGTCGAAGCCGAAGAGCTCGCCAGAGGGGGATTTGGCTTCGACTACGCCGTCGGAGAGGAAGGTGAGGCGGTCGTTTGGAACGAGCCGGAGAGTGGACTCGGTGTAGGCGGCATGGGGCGCGATGCCCAGAGGCAGGCTGGATTCGAGTTCGACTTCGAGGCCGTTGCGATAGGGGGAGAGGTGGCCGGCGTTGGCGAGGGTGAGGCTGCCGTCTTGCGCCATGCGCACGCACAGGCAGGTGATGAATCCGCCGCACTGGAGCCGGACCATTTCCCGGTTGAGCCGCGTCAGAATCGACGCCGGTCCCGAGGATTCGCCGGCAAGGGCGCTGGCGGCGCCAATTGTGAGCAAGCCGGTCATGGCCGCCTTGAGGCCCTTGCCGCTGACATCGCCGACGAAAAGCACGGTGGCGCCGGGCTGCTGAACGATGTGATAGAAGTCGCCGCCCACGTCGGCGGCTGGCAGGTATGCCGCCTGCATGCGCCAGCCGGCGATGGCGGGCAGTACGGTGGGAACCAACTGCTGCTGCAACTCGCGGGCTGCGGCAAACTCGACGCGCAGGTCTTCGGCATTGCGCCAGGCGGTCCAGGTCTGGCGCATCAGCAGAATGGCAATCAAGAGAGTGGAGAGATAAAAGGAAGCTCCGAACAATCCGATTCCCAGCCAGTTGAAGTCGACTGGGTGCCCGGCAACGCCGAGGAAGTAGCCGATGCTAATGAAGAGCATGGCCGCGGCTACTGGGCGGTTACGGCCGCGGCCGGCGAGCGCGACGAGATTTGCTCCGCTGGTGATCAGATTGAATGCAAATACCAGCCAATTCTCTGCGAGCGCCTCCATCATGACCAGCGCGCCCGGATGCATCGCATTCACTGCAAGAATTCCGCTAATGGTCAGTCCGATCCAGCAAACGTGAGCGGCAGTGCGGAAGATGCGGTCGCGGAATGCCTGCACTGTCCAAAGGAACTCCACTACAATGCCCATGCCGACAGCGTTGAGGATCAAGAACCCATTGGTGACAGTAGGCACGGCTGCTCCGGCGAGTAGCGAGCGCAGCGGAAGAGAGAAGAGATACGCGGGAACCACCACCAACCAGAGTGCGCACAACAGGAGAGTGCGGTCGCGCGCCCAGATGCCGAGCGCAAGCACGGCGAGCCCGAGCATGATAAAGACGAGCGCAAGCGAGAACTGCGGCCAGAAGCGCAGCTACGCGCGATCCTGGGTCTGAGAGGAGAGAGCATGCAGAAGGGGTGCGCCAGCGATAGAGAATTCGACGTTGACGGGGTCGGGATGGCGCAGGCGCAAACTCATGGCGTTATCCGCCGGCGCATCCCAAGCGCGCAGAACGACGGGGGCAACGGAGCTGGGCCGCACCACGCCTGGAGGAATATCGAAGACCAGCATCCGCGGATGGGCGAGCGGCCTGGCGTGGGCAGGAAAGTCACCGTTGCGGCCGACCAGGCGGCCGTTCACCCACAGTTCCTGCACATTGGGAAAAGGATCGATGGTTTTCGATTCGATGGCTACAGGATCCGAGGCGCCGGCCGGTATTGCGACCTGAGCGCGCACCCAGAAGAAGCCATCGGACTGATAGGCGGGCGCGGGAAAGCTGCTATTGGGGGCGATGGGCCAGGCGCTGTCGTCGAAGTTCGGATCGGCCCAGGCGGGGTTATCGCCGTAGTGGTAGCGAACGACGCCGGCGCCGGCCTGAGGCCGCGCGAAGGGCGCCGCAAATGTAGCGGCGAGGAGAAGCGCGAGCCCGGCGCATCTACGCATGAAGGACCTCGGCGGGGGCGAAGGTGAGGGTGAGGACGGTGATGTCGTCTTCCTGGCCGTGGGCCTGGGCGGCTGCGGCCAGGGCGGCGCCATCTGTTCCTTTGCGCAACAACTCGCCGATGCGCTCGAAGCCGAACAGTTCGCCCGCGGCGTTCTGCGCTTCGACTAGGCCGTCCGTCATCAGCACCAGGGTGTCACTCTCGGCAAGCTGGAACCGCGCGACCGGGAAGGGAATGCCGGGCGCTGCGCCCAGGGGCAGCGAGCCCTCCACGTCCATCTCACTTCCATTGAGAAATGGCGGCAGATGTCCGGCGTTG
>DASZLF010000108.1:0-43264 GCA_035552555.1 Occallatibacter sp. | reverse complement strand
TTTCTGGCGCAAGGGTGGGAAACCACGCCCCCCCACATCAACATCCCGTGCCCCCTCTTTGCGCCTTTTTTCTGGCGCAAGGGTGGGAAACCACGCCCCCCCCATCAACATCCCGTGCCCCATCTTGCGCCTTTTTTCTGGCGCAAGGGTGGGAGACTTAGAAGCCAACCTATCTGCCCCGCGCGAACCCCATGCCTCCCGGTAACTGTGCCACGAGTTGCACATCCCTGCAACTTCGGCCCTTCCGCTTCGCCGTCATCGCGAGCCCACCAGGTAAACCTCCAGCCCCTGCTCCGGCCAGCTGAACAGTTCCTCGTAGTGCCGTCCTTCCAGGTACTCCTCCAGCGCCGCCGGCGTGTGCAAGTCCACGCCATTGCGGCCCGTCACCCGCGCCACCAGCAGATGCTGCTCATCTGGCACTCCCGTATCCTTGTAGTTCACCACCTCGTGATTGCGATAGAACCCCAGCCCGTACTCCACGTCGCGCCGCACCCTGAATACCGCCACCGTCTCCGTTGCCGGAGCAAAATCCGCCAGCCGCTCCGCCAGCGGCCGCGCCGAGTACGCTCGATCCAGCACCCGGACCACCTGCTTGGTCGCCTTCACCGCCGGTATCCCCAACACCGGTCCCACTCCGTAGATGAACAGCATCAGCACCACCAGCACCATCGAAGTGACCAGGCGCAACCGCGCTACCCCGAAACCGTTCACCACGATCACGATCAGCAGCGCCGCCCCCGCAGCCGATACCAGCGCCACCCCCAGCGGCTGCAGCGGAGGCCAATGCGGCCCGTGCACCACAAACCACGGCAGCAGCAGCGCGAACATTGTCATCACCCCGCACAGCAATGCGTGCCCCCCAAGCTCCAGCCGGTGCAGCCCCGTTGCCCGCCGCCGATACAGGTAATCGCCGGTCAAAATCGTGATCGGTGGAATGGAAGGCAATACGTAGCCGGGCAGCTTCGACTGCGAAAACGAGAAAAAAACAATCGGAATCAGCGCCCACAGCACCAGGAACTCAGGAAACGCGTCGCCCGGCCGGTTCACCTTCTTCGTGGCGTTGGGAGCATGGCGCAGCCGCCACTCCGCTACCGAAGTCTCGACCCCGTCCCACAGCGCCCGCAGCGCCACCACCGTCCACGGCATCACCGCCAGCACCACCACTGCAATGTAGTACCAGAACGGCTGATGGTGCTCGAACCGGTTGGTGGCAAACCGCTCCAGGTTGTGCTCCATGAAGAACTCGCGGAAAAACGTCGGGTTCTGGTGCTGCACCGCAATGAACCACGGCAGCACGATGGCAAAATAAAGCGCCACCCCCGGCCACCAGAACGACCGCTTCACAATCGACCACTCCTTGCGCAGCGCCGCAAACGAGCACACGATCATCGCCGCCAGGAACGGAGCCACCGGCCCCTTGGCCAGCGTCGCCACCCCGGTGAAGAAGTAAATGTCGAACAGCCAGAACTTGGAGTCGGTCTCATACCACGCGTACCACCCCAGCAACCCGATGCACAGCGGCGCCGCCATCTGCATGTCCGTCGACGCCCCGCGCGAAAACCCGATGATCCCCGCGCAAGCCACCGTGATCAGCGCCGCATCCAGGTGTCCCCCTCGTCGGAATCGCCGCATGTGCAGGTAAATCAGCGCCACCATGATGAAGGCAAAACTGGCCGAGGGCAGCCGCGCGCTCCAGTCGTGCACCCCGAACTCCTGGAACACAAACATGGCCCGCCAATAATATAGGGCCGGCTTCTCCAGCCAGGGCCGCCCATACAGGTACGGGGTCACGCAGGCGCTCAGCCGCCCCTTCAGCGTATCCGCCGAGTCGAACCGCACCAGCATCTCGTGCGCAATCTGCGCATAACGCGGCTCATCCGCGCCTACCAGGCCCAGCCCGTCGCCCCCCAGCGCCGGCGTCACTCCATAAAGGATGAAAAACACCGCAAAGGCGCCAAACACCGCCGCTTCGCAAACGGTGGCCCAGCCGGGCAGCCGCTTGCGCCGGCGCTCAGGCGAAACCGGAGCAGATGGTTCCAGGAAAGTCTCCACTTCCAGAGGTTCTCCACCGCCGCCTCCGGGCATTTGCTCCCGGTTCGGCGCATTCCTTCGGCGGGCACACTGCGGGGAACGCTGCGCCTGGCCTGCAGACTCGCGACCCGCTTACCGGGGTCGCCGCAATTCGACAGGCTAAGGCTAACAGATGCGCCCGAAGGCAGCTGCTAACCTCTTGTTTCTAGCTTCTAGCTCCCAGCTCCTGGCTCCTGGACTAGCGCTAGCTTCGAGCTCCCAGTTCCGTGCTCTGCGATCCGCTCCGGCATACCCAGGCGAGCTGGCAGCTACAGGCTAGAACCTAAAAGCTGTATTCAGAGGCCGCTGAAAAAATCGGAAATAGGGGATTCTTTGGGTCCAAGGCCCCCTGGGGCTAAACAGGCTGCGGAAGAATTCGAGTTGAAGCGGTCGTTGAAGGGGCACGAATTTATTCGTGCCAATAAATCCCCTAAACTGAACCCGGCTTTAGCCGCTGAAGGACGGTTTGCTGACATTGGCAGCTCGATGGACACGTTTTTCCGCAGCCTCTTCAGCCCCCGCGGGTTTTTCCACCCCAAAATGGGCCTCCGATTCGACGTTTCGCAAGCCGGCCGTGGCGCATGCGGAGTGTGTTGCGGCCGGTGGGAGCGAATCCGTTCCAGAAGCAAGAAGCTAAAACCTAAAAGCTAGAAGCTAGAAGCTAGAAGCTAGAACCTAGAAGCTAGAAGCTAGAAGCTAGAAGCAAGAAGCCAGAGGCTACAAGCTGCCTCTCCACCCCGCCACGCTCGGCCGCAGTTCCGCCAGAATCTCCTCCAGCGCATGCGCCAGCGGCCCCTCCAGCGTCACTCCCGCCGCGTTCTCGTGACCGCCCCCGCCCAGGCCGGCCGCGATCGACGCCACATCCACCTCGCCTTTGCTGCGCAGGCTCACCCGGATCCGCCCCTCCGGCAACTCGCGCAGAAACACCGCCGCCTCCACCCCCGCAATCGAAATCGCATAGGTCACAATCCCCTCGCTGTCTTCCTCGGCGGCGCAGGTCCGCACCATGTCCTGATTCGTCACCCACAGCCACGCCAGCCGGCCCTCGCGCTTCAAATTGCTCAGTGCCGCTCCCAGCAGCAGCAGCTTCGCCGTCGCGGTCGAGAAATACACCTCCTGCGCAATCCGGATGGGATCGGCGCCGGCTCGCGTCAACTCCTCCGCCAGCGCAAACGTCGACGCCCTCGTTCCCCCATAGCAGAATCCGCCGGTGTCGGTCAGCACCGTGGTGTAAAGGCAAGCGGCCATCTGCGGCGTCACCGTGGCCCCCGCGGCCTTCACCAGCCGGTACACCAGCTCGCCCACGCTGGCGGCATCGCGGTCAATCCAGTTCAGATCGCCGAAAGGCTTCCCCGTCGGATGATGATCGATATTGATCAGGTAAAACGGCTCCAGCCCGCGCAGCTTGGTCCGCTCCAACCCATCGCATTCCAGCAGGATCACCGCGTCATAGGGCCCGTGGATGCGCATCGCAAAATGGATCGCCTCGGCCCCCGGCAGCGCCCGATAAATCCCCGGAACCCGGTCGGCGGCCACCAGCTCGGCATGCTTGCCCATCTGCTCCAGCAGCATTCCCATGGCCAGCATCGATCCCACCGCATCGCCGTCCGGCCGTGAATGCGAGCACACCAGGAACCGCTCGCCCCGCCGCAGTACATCGAGAATCGCCGCAGTCGCGTCCTCCGGCATCCATCCCGGCGTCCGGCGATGGGGCGCCGCGCCTTCCCGCGCCCCGTTCGTCCCCGCCTCCGCTTCCTCTGCACCCGGCCGCTGCTTCCTGGCATCCATGCGCGCTTACTCCACCGGCGTCTTCTGCCGCTTGCGGCTGCGCGCCATCAGCTCGTCGATCCGCGACTGGAACCGCCCCGAACGATCCGCGAAAAACGCCAGCTCGGGAACATGCCGCACCCCCATACGCTCCTTCAACTCATAGCGGATATAACCCTTGGCCGCCTCCAGCCCCGCCACCGTGTCCGCCTCCGCCTTGGCAATGTCCGCCACCGCGCCATCCAGCGCCACATACACCCGGGCCGATTTCCCCCCCGGATTCAGCACCACTTCGCTCACGTAGCAGAACCCGATCCGCGGGTCGGAAAGCTCGCCCTCGATCATGGCGCCGATCTCCAGCCGCAGCGTCTCCGCCACCCGATCCTGATGATGCTTTCTTGCTCGATGCTCCGCCATGGCCTCGCTCCATTTGACCCGTCCCGCGCCGGGATGTTTTCCCTGCGCGGAAGGCCCCCAATCCGCCCGGCAAACCAAGCCGGCTGCGGGCGGTTCGGGAAACCACTCAGGATACCAGAGATGCGATATGCGCATTCCGGAGCAACAGTGGAGCAGTTTCCGTATTGCCGTTAACTCGCGTAAAAGCCCCTCCCTCCATCGCAAGCGTCTAAAGTTGAAGGCATGAGCATCCCGCGTGGGTCCGAACCAGTCGAACACGAAGTGTTGCCAGCGAACCCGGCGCCGGCGAAGAACGAGCTTCGCGCTGCCATAGACGATGGCACGCTGTTCACAGAAAGCTTTGGCGATCGCCATGACCCGCCCGTGTTGTTGATGATGGGCGCGATGGCATCGGGCGTGTGGTGGCCGGGCTCGTTCTGCTCACAATTGGCAAGCCGCGGGCGCTTTGTCCTTCGCTACGATCACCGCGACACCGGCCGCTCCACCAGCTATGGCCCCGGTGCGGCCACCTACTTCACTGAGACGCTTGCCGATGACGCTCTTTCCGTTCTCGACGCCTACAACATCCAAAGCGCACACCTTGTGGGAATGTCTCTCGGCGGGTATCTGGGCCAGTTGCTCGCACTCAAGGCTCCTCAGAGGGTCAAGACGATTACGCTCTTTGCCTCAGAGTGCCTGGCGCCCAAGGACCCTTCCATACCCGCGATGGACCCGCGCCTTCTGGAATATCACGCGCGAGCGGCCAAACTCGACTGGGCAGATCGGGAAGCCGTTCTCGATTATCAAGTTGGGGCCTGGCGTCTGCTCACCGGGTCGGGCCATCCCTTCGATGAGGAGTACATCCGCGGTTTGGCCGCGGAGGACTGGGAACGCACGCCGAATCCATTGACGCCTTTCAATCACGCAGTTTTGAAGGAGCCCACAGGCTGGCTCGGAAGGCTGGACGAGGTTCAAGCGCCCGCCCTGATCATTCATGGAACCGAAGACCTGGTGGTTCCTTACGCACATGCGCTGGCCTCGCACAGTGCGCTGCGAGATTCCAGGCTCCTCACCTTGCGAGGGACCGGCCATGAAATCCACCCTTTGGATTGGCCTCTGATCCTCGACGCCATCGTGGAGCATACCGGCAGGGTTTGAGAGCGATCTCAGACGCCTCGGGGAGCAATAACTGCGATTTCTGTCGAACGTCACGGGGGAAGATGCGCGCTGCTCGGCAATCAATCGTGACCGCCATCACTTTCCCGCGCCGCACATCGCGCTACAGTGAAATTCGCTCCCGGAGAAATCCGGGAGTTTGTACGTTAGAAGCCACAGGGGATACTACCCCCCCTCCCATTTGCACCTATCCTGCAACATTTACCTGTTAAACAGTTTATTATAAGTACTTTAGATATGTTTGCCAATGAGTAACTATTTCTACCAGAATTCATAGATTGAGCACTTTTGGACGATTGAAGCGGGTGAATGAATACCTCCTGACACCGCGCAATTGGCCAACTGATATCCTGAAACCGTGACTCCCCCGTCTCGCATCAAGGGCTTCGCGGCCATGGCCCTCCTGCTCGCCGTCGCCATCACCGCCTGCCACAAGGAAGAGCAGGCCGTCGAAAACGTCGCCCTGCACGCCCAGCAGGCGCAGCAGCAGGCCCAGGCCGCCGCCACCCAGCGCGACCAGCAGCGCGCCGCCCTGGCCAAAATCCCCCTGCCCACCAAGAGCCTCTACATCGGCGTCCACGACCCCACCGAGTGGCAGAACCCCTTCCTCAGCGTCGATGCCGATGCCATCGATCTGCGCGTGATGATGGTCGACGCCAACCCCAGCCCCATCGCCAAGGGCACCCTGCTCCGCCCCGAAGCCGCCCGCCGCCAGGAACTGCAGATCCGCCCCGGCGAGCTTGCCGATGCCCTGATCGCCCTTCCCCCCGGCGCCTGGCGCTACGGCCGCGTGGTCGCCATCGCCGAGTCCCCCGAAGCCGACCGAAAAAGGCAGCCCCTGGTCCGCCGCAATGTAGAAGCAGCCATCCAGAAGCTCAACGACCTCGGCATCGTCGTCGAAGAGTGGCCGTCGCGCTGAGCGATGCGGGCTGATCGAGATCAGCACACTCCAGCCTGCCCTTCACCCAAGACAACAGCTTCCTGAAAGAGTAATATCGCGGCGAATCCTCCGGGGAGGCCACGATGACAACATCCGTCCGCGCGCCCGGGATGTGGACGCGCTTGCCCATTGCGCCGCGAGCCATTGTTGCGGGCATGGTTACGTTCGCCGTAGCAGCGAACGTGTGGCCGGTCCTGCTCGTCACGATGGGCGTAAAGCCGGCCGCCATGGTAGAGGTGGTTTTTCTCGCGCTGTTCATCGCGTGGGCGCGCGGAGCGGGACCACCGCGTGCCGCCAAAGCCTTCCGGGCCAGGGCATTCCGCTGCGCCTCCCTGACTCCGACGCAGTGGCTGTGGGGCCTCATCGCAGCGTTATGCTTCGCCGTCACCGTGCATGCCGCTGTTTACCTGTTGTTTCGTTTTGTGCCGTACCCCTCCGCCGCGTTCCGCCAGGGTTACGATCTTTCTTTCGTCCCCTCCTATGCGTGGCGCTGGGTGGTTGTGGTCATCTCCGCGGCTTCAGCGGCTATCTGCGAAGAGACCGGCTTTCGCGGCTTCGTGCAGCAGCCAATCGAACAGCGACACGGCATTGCCACGGCGGTCTTCGTTTCCTCGCTGCTGTTCATGGCGGTGCATCTCACCAAAGCCTGGGCCTTGCTGGGAATGATCCCCATCGTAGTGGGCGCAGGCATTCTGCTTGGCCTTCTTGCATGGTCCTGGTCGTCTCTGATTCCCGGTATCGTTGGCCATTTCGTAATGGATGTGGGATTGTTCGCCTACTGGTGGACGGGTATCGCCGGTACCTTCAGTGCTCGCCCCATCACCGAGACCGGGGTGGATGTGCCGATCCTCATCGCGGGCTCTGTATTTGCGGTTTCGCTGGCGATTGTGCTGCTGGCAATGACGAGGCTCCGCAAGGCAGCATCGAATCGAGCAATTCCATCCATTGCGGGCGTCTAGCCAGCGATCCATAATCGGCGATCTCCTGAGCACTCTACCGCCTCGGCGACGCGCTACCATGTGCGGGTGAGCGAATTTCCAATTCTCAGCAATCATCCTCCGCTCGATCACGAGTCCTTCTCAGCGCACCGCGAGCTCGAAGCCCGCCTCAAGTCCACGGTTCGTGGCCAGGTCCGCTTCGACTCAGGCTCCCGCGCACTCTACGCCGCCGACGCCTCCAACTACCGCCAACTCCCCATCGGCGTGGTCCTCCCGCGCGACCCCGCCGACGTCGAAGCCGCCCTCGCCGCCTGCCGCGCCCTGTCAGCAGCCGTGCTGCCCCGCGGCGCCGGCACCAGCCTCGCCGGACAGTGCGCCAACGTCGCCGTGGTCTTCGACTACTCCAAATACATGAACCGTCTGGGCCCCATCGATGCCCACGCCAAACTTGCCACCGTCGAGCCCGGCATCGTTCTCGACCGCCTGCGCGACGAAGCCGAGAAGCACCAGCTCACCTACGCCCCCGACCCCGCCACCCACAACCGATGCACCCTCGGCGGCATGATCGGCAACAACAGTTGCGGCGTGCACGGACTGCTGGGCGGCAAAGTCGCCGACAACGTCGAATCGCTCGACATTGTCCTCTACGACGGCACCCGCATGTCCGTCGGCCGCACCAGCCCCGACGAGCTGGAGGCGATCATCCGCGCCGGCGGCCGCATCGGCCAGATCTACTCCGGCCTGAAAAACATCCGCGACCAATACGCCGGCCTCGTCCGCGAAAAATTTCCCCGCATCCCCCGCCGCGTCTCCGGCTACAACCTTGATGAGCTGCTCCCCGAAAACGGCTTCCACGTAGCCCGCGCCCTGGTGGGCAGCGAGGGCACCTGCGTCAACGTCCTCTCCGCCACCCTCAACCTCGCCTCCAGCCCGCAACATCGCGTCCTTACCGTGCTCGGCTTTGCTGACGCCTTCGCTGCCGCCGACGCCGTTCCCCTCACCCTCCGCCACTCCCCCATCGGCCTCGAGGGCTTCGACCACCTCCTGGTCGAATTCATGCGCCGCAAGGGCCTCGCCCTCTCCCAGCTCGACACGCTCCCCAAAAGCGCCGGCTTTCTGCTGGTGGAAATGGGCGCCGGCAGCCCCGAAGAAGCCCGAAGCAAAGCCGAAGCCGTCGCCCGCGACGCGCAATCCTGGCCGGTCCCGCCCACCGCCCACGTGTGCACTGCTGCGGAAGCGACCAGCGTCTGGTATGTCCGCGAGTCCGCTCTCGGAGCCGTGGTCTTCGTGCCCGGAGAGCCCGATCGCTGGGAAGGCTGGGAAGACGCCGCCGTTCCCCCTGATCGGCTCGGCCAATATCTTCGCGCCATCCACCAGCTCATGGACGAGTACGGCTACTCCAGCCCCATGTATGGCCACTACGGCCAGGGTTGCGTGCACATGCGCATCAACTTCGACTTCCGCACCCAGCCCGGCATTCGCAAATTCCGCGAATTCATTGATCGCGCCGCCGACGTGGTCCTCGGCTTCGGCGGCTCCTTCAGCGGCGAACATGGCGATGGCCAGGCGCGCGCCGCCCTGCTGCCCAAAATGTTCGGCCCCGAGCTCATGCAGGCCTTCCGCGAGTTCAAGCAGCTATGGGATCCCGACAATCGCATGAATCCCGGCAAGCTGGTTGACGCCGTCCGCGTCTACGATCCCACCGAAAACCTCCGCGCCGCTACGGATCGGGGTGCCCCGGGTCCCTCGCATTTGGGGACCCGGGAGGGAAACCAGTCGGAGGCCCCGGGTCCCTCGCATTTGGGGACCCGGGATAGGAAGCTCGAGACTCACTTCGCCTTCACCAAAGAAGACGGCTCACTCGAACGCGCCACCGAACGCTGCGTGGGCGTTGGCGCATGCCGCAAGGCATCCGGCCTCATGTGTCCCAGCTACCAGGGCACCGGCGAGGAGATGCACTCCACCCGCGGCCGCGCCCACCTTCTATGGGAGATGCTTGCCGGCAGCCTCCGCAGCGAAGGCTTCCAGAGCCAATCCGTGCACCAGGCGCTCTCCCTCTGCCTCAGCTGCAAGGCCTGCAAAACCGAGTGCCCGGTCCAGGTCGACATGGCCCAATACAAGGCGGAATTCCTCGCCCAGCACTACCAAGGCCGGCTTCACCCGCTGCACCATTACATCTTCGGTTTCGCTGACAAGCTGGCCCGCTGGGGCTCGGTGCTGCCCGGCCTCACCAATGCCATCCTCAACGGCCCCCTCACCAGTCCGATGATCAAGCGCATCGCCGGCATCGCCAAGGAACGCCAATTGCCGAGGCTCGCAGCCAATAGCTTTGTATCAGGGCACGACTTCAGTCGTGCCGATGGCGGCCCTCGTGAGTCCGGGGCTTTAGCCCCTGCGCGCGAAGCGCCGGGTGCCCCAGATCCCTCGCATTTGGGGACCTGGGAGACCACGAACCCACTTTCACCTTCGTCCCGGGTAGTTCTCTGGCCCGACACCTGGAGCAACTACTACCACCCCGAAGCTCTCGCCGCCGCCGAATCCCTGCTCGTCGAAGCCGGCTTCCGCGTCCACATCCCCCAAGGCCACATCTGCTGCGGCCGGCCCCTCTACGACTTCGGCCTGCTCACCCACGCCCGCGCTTACCTCGCCCGCGTCCTCTCGTCGCTGGCCCCGCACATCGATGCCGGCCTCCCTTTCGTGTTTCTCGAGCCAAGCTGCGCCAGCGTCTTCAAAGACGAACTCCCCGAGCTCTTCCCCAACGATCCCCGCGCCGCGCGCCTGCGAGATCAGGCCTGGCTCCTCGCCGACTTCCTCGCCGCTCAATCGCCTCACTTCATCCAGGGTCGCCTGACCGATAAGAAAGTCCTCATCCACGGCCACTGCCATCACAAAGCGGTCTTCGGCGGACCGGGCAAGGAAATCGAACTGCTCCGTGGCGCCGGCGCCGAAGTCCAGCTCATCGAAGCCGGCTGCTGCGGCATGGCCGGCCCCTTCGGCTTTGAAGCCGACAAGTTCGAAGTGTCGAAAACCATTGCCAGCCAGCAGCTTCTCCCCGCCATCGAGAATGCCGCGCCCGGCACGATCCTGGTCGCCGACGGCTTCAGTTGCCGCGAGCAGATAGACCAGCTAGGGCATCGCAACGCGCTACACTTTGCGGAAGTATTGGCTCAAAACCATGTCAGCAAAGAATGACCTGGCGCCAATCCCTGTTGACCTAAAATGGTCCACATAACTCCGATGACCAACGACGAGATTAAATCCGGAATTGCGAAGGTAGTCTGTGCGGGCTTCCTCGAGCGTCGTGAAAGAACGAAGCGTCACCCCCTTCTGGTGAGGTTTGATAATCCGAACGTGTTGGATGTGCTGGACGAGATGAATCAGCGCAATCTACTCCGCGATTCCGGCGACCGCCGCGACGAATACGGGCCTACCTCGGGAACCTTTGCGCTTCTGGGTGATGGGCATGAATTCTATAAGCAAGCAACTTCGGCGTTCGAGTGTACGATCCGTGCCCTTCGGAGCCTTTACCTGTCAAACGGCGGGGAAGTCGATTATGAACCATTTGATTTCAGGCTTCGCGTCCAGGAATTCCAGGACAATGGTCCAATCTCTCACGAATTCATCAGTCTCGGGTTGTACCTGGCGCTGGAGTTTGCGGCGATCCAGCCGACAAAGATGTCCAGCGATCAGTTAACCGTCGAAAGATTTCGGATCGCGGAACGCGTAATTCGGATGCAAGATCCAGCTTCCTCGTGGACACAGCGGGTGAGAGCAGCCCGCGAACCACTTCTTCGTCCGAACATACAAATTCAAGAGTTCCCAACATTCGACGCAGATGCAGGTGACGACGCAGCCTCTAACGACTTCTTCTGGCCGTTGATCCATCCGGCAGTGGCTACCGCGGCGCGCCCGCGATTCGATTCGGGCTGTTACTCGGACGCGGTGGAATGGGCGCTCAAAGTAGTCGCGGAAGAAGTCCGGCGTCGCACGGGCCTAACCATCGACGGCGCGGATTTGATGCACAAGGCATTCTCTCCGAACAGGCCATATCTCGTGTTTAAAGACACGTTACCGGCGACTCAATTGTCCTTGCAACAAGGCTACATGGAGGTCTTCGCGGGAGCGATGACCGGCATCCGTAATCCGAAGGCTCATGGCATGGTACAACTGGATCGGCGTCGCTGCATACATTTTCTATTCTTGGCTTCGCTATTGGCGGACAAGGTCGACGAAGCATCTGACGCTCCCTGAGAATCCTTCCACCGACCCCAACAGCCATTCGCGCCCACCGCTGCGCTACCATGAGTGCAGATCATGTTCATCGTTGTCTGGCAATTCGAAGTTACAGAGCAGAACGTCGCCGCATTTGAAGCCGCCTATGGCCCCGACGGCTCCTGGGCCCGTCTCTTCCGCTCCTCACCCCACTACCGCGGCACCGAGCTGCTGCGCGACGCCTACGTGCCCTTCACCTACCTCACCATCGACCGCTGGGCCAGCGAAGAAGCCTTTCGCGCCTTCCGCCGCGAACACGACGCCGACTATGAAACGCTCGACCGCGCCTGCGACGCCCTCACCAGCCGCGAAACCCGCATCGGCGCATATACGGCCTGACAGGGAGAACCGCGATGGCGAAGAGATTATCCGCATCATCTCGGCCCGCTGGGCTGATAAGGATGACTACAGAAGATGTCAGGAACAGGCAGTGGACTAAGTCAGAAATCGAGGCGGTGAGGCGCGCTGCTGAAGCGCGAGCCGCCGGACGCGATCTGCCCGAAAAGGAATACGAGGACATTCCAAGAATGACGCCGGAGCAGCTTGCACACCTGGTGCGACTGCGCGGGCCGCGGAAGAAGGTGGCGGTCAGCGTGCGCCTCGATCCGCAGGTGCTGGAGTGGCTGCGCTCAAAGGGCCAGGGACACCTTACGAGGATCAACGATATCCTGACCAACTTGATGGAAGTGGAACGGCGGCGCGGGTCAGGGAGATCGTAGTTGCCGTTAGGCGATTTGCCGGGTGCCCCACCCTCGCACTTGGGGACCTGGGAAAAATGCCGGCTCGACGAAACCCTTCTATCCTCAAATCAATGCCTCTTCCCGCCCGCGACCACGAACTCATCCAGATCATGGACGCCTCGTGGTCCGACGCCGCCCGCCGTGCCGGCCCCCACCTCGCCTGCCGCATCGGCTGCACCCAATGCTGCCACGGCGCCTTCGCCATCCACGCCCTCGACGCCGCCCGCCTCCGCGCCGGCATGGACGTCCTCCGCTCCACCAACCGCGCCCTGGCCGCCGAAATCGAATGCCGCGCCCAGGCTTGGATCGCCGAGCACGCCGCCGCATTCCCTGGCAACCCCGCCACAGGTCTCCTCGGCGCATCGCAAGCCGCCCACCAGGCCTTCGACGACTTCGCCAACGATGCACCCTGTCCCGCGCTCAACCCCGTCACCGGCGGCTGCGATGTCTATGCGTGGCGCCCCATGACCTGCCGCGTCTTCGGCCCTCCCGTCCGCATCGACGAGCCCGATGCTTCCGCGGCCGGAGCCCTCGGCTGCTGCGAGCTCTGCTTCACCGTGGCGACGGACGAAGAAATCGCCGCCTGCGAAATGCAAGTCCCTCACGACGTCGAATCGACACTCCTCGACGAGCTCCACGATCCATCCGAAACCGTCGTCGCGTTCGCCCTCGTGAATCGCACCACCGCCGGCCCGCGATAGAATGACCCTTGCCCTCACCGCCCACATCCCGCCCCTGCTGGGTTGAAATCCGCACCCGCGCCCTCGAAGACAACTACCGCTCGCTCCAGAGCCTCGCCGGCCCGGGCGTCGAATGCCTGGCCATCGTCAAGGCCGACGCCTACGGCCACTCCCTCGCACTCTGCGCCCCCGCCGCCGTTCGCGCCGGAGCACGCTGGCTGGGCGTCACCAGTGTCGAAGAAGGCGTGGCCGCCCGCGCTGCATGCCCCGACGTCCGCATTGTCGTTATGGGCGGCATATTCCCCGGCCAGGCCGCCGCCGTCTTCGAAAACTCCCTCACGCCGGTTGTCTGGGATCCCTGGCAGCTCGACGAACTCGAAAATTTCGCGAAGCAGTCCGGCTATCCGCGGTGGTCGATGCCCGTCCACCTCGAGATCGACACCGGCATGAGCCGCCAGGGCGTGAGCCTGTACGATTTGCCCGCCGTCCTGTCGCGATTTACATCGACATCAGTTCTCGCGCCCGAAGCCGTGATGACGCACCTCTACGGCTCCGACGAGGCAAATGGCCACGCCACCGCCCGGCAACTCGCAGTGCTCGAAGAAAGCCTCAAGCGCATCGCGGCTTCGCTCGCCCCCGAGGTCTTCGGCACGGTATGGCTCAGCGTAGGCTCCTCGGCTGCCCTGCTCGCCAGCGATGCCGAACAGATCAATGCCCTCGCCGGCCGCGTCGGTCTCAATCCCATGCTCCGCCTCGGCTTGGCGCTCTACGGCGTCGCGCCCCGCTTCGAGCCTGAGTTCCCTGCCGGCCAGACACCCGCCGCGCTCCTCTCCGCTCGCGCGCATCTGCAGCCCGTGCTCTCCTTTAAGACCCGCGTGGCCAGCGTGCGCACCGTTCCCGCCGGCGCGGAAATCGGCTACAACGGCACTTTCGTGGCCACCGAACCCATGCGCCTGGCCCTCATCGCCGCTGGATACGCCGATGGTCTCGACCGCCGCCTCGGCAATCGTTTCAGCCTGCTCGTCCGCGGCCAGCGCGCACCCCTGGCAGGCCGCGTCAGCATGGATCAATCGGTTCTCGATGTAACGGAGATTCCCGGCGTGGTCTCCGGCGATGAGGTGGTCATCCTCGGCGAGCAGGGCGGGGAATCGATCACCGCCTACGACCACGCCGACGCCACAGGAACCATTCCCTGGGAGGTGTTCACGCGCATAGCATCGCGCGTCCAGCGAGTAGAAGCAGGTTAGCCAGTAGCCGCTAGCTCGTAGCCAGTAGCCTGTAGCTTGTATCTAAGAACTGACAAACCGCAACCGGAAGCCCGGCGATAGAAGCTACTGGCTGCAAGCTACCGGCTAAGGGCTACCGGCTCACTGCCTCCGCCGCCCGAAGCCCCGCCCCCGCAATCGCCGCCCCAATCATCGCCTCTGTCCCCATGCCCGAGTTCAGAAGCATGTGATATAGCCCGCGTGCGCACCAC
This sequence comes from Occallatibacter sp., assembly GCA_035552555.1. GTDB lineage: Bacteria > Acidobacteriota > Terriglobia > Terriglobales > Acidobacteriaceae > Telmatobacter. The sequence continues at coordinate 28,808 of DASZLF010000108.1, read as the reverse complement.
TCCTGGTTGTAGACCCGCTTGATCACCGCTGCCCGCCGTTTGTCGGCCGCCGCCAGCTCGTGCTCGGCGCGATCCGCCTGGTCCGGAAAAGCCTTCATGAACCAGTCCTTTTTCGCCGCCATGGTGGCGTACACAAAGAGGTGGAAGCACCCCGGATGCCCCGACAGCGCGCACATGCCGCCGCGCCCCACCAGTACGCAATTGCCTTCCTTCGCCGCCTCGAGAATCTCTTTCTGGATCAGCGCGTACATCCGCTCGCAGTCGAACACCTGCTCCTCGCACGGACCGTTCGAGTAATACATCGAGTCCTGCCAGAAGATCTTTCCGTAGCGGTAGTACCAGGGGTCCAGCCGGTCGTCGAACTTGGCCGCCTGCTTTTCCGGCACTCCCGCCGCCCGCGCCGCGCCTGACACCAGCTCCGAATCCAGCAGCCGCCAGCCCAGCCGCGCCGCCAGTTCATGCGCAAACTCGGCGCCGTGCGAGCCGAACTCCCGTTCCACCGTAATTACTCGGATGGGGCCATGCATTGTGGACCGCTCCTTTCCACTCTCCGCCACTGGAGCATACACCCAATTCCACTATCTCCGGCAACACCCCGGCCTGCCAACCAGTTCCCTCCGGGCCCGTCCCGTCACGCCATTGGATTGGATGCACCTAATCCCTAATGCCTAATCCCTACTCCCTAATGCGGGCAGCCTCCTTGCGGTCACGGGGTGTGTTGGGGAATGATTGCCGGAGTGGTCATTGATCTCAAAATCCGAGCTGAATCACCAATGTCCCGGCCATGTGCCGGGCGTGAGGTGCCTCGATGAAGGCACTGGTAAAGAGCAAGAGCGAACGCGGCCTTTGGCTGGAAGAGATCCCGGAACCCACCATTGGGATCAACGATGTATTGATCCGGGTTCAGAAGACGGGCATCTGCGGCACCGACGTGCACATATATCAGTGGGACGAGTGGGCGCAGAAGACCATCCCGGTTCCCATGGCCATCGGGCACGAGTTCGTGGGCGAAATCGTCGAGGTGGGCTCCAACGTCAAGGACTTCCATCCGGGCGACATCGTCAGCGGCGAGGGCCACGTGACCTGCGGCCATTGCCGCAACTGCATGGCGGGCAGGCGCCATCTTTGCGCGCAGATTTTCGGGTTGGGGGTCGACCGGCCGGGTGCGTTTGCGGAGTTCGTCTCTCTGCCCGTTGCGAACATCTGGCGACACAATCCCGGAATCGACAAGGATGTGGCCGCGATCTTCGATCCATTCGGCAACGCCGTGCACACCGCGCTCTCGTTCCCTGTCACGGGCGAAGACGTTCTCATCACCGGCGCTGGCCCCATCGGCATTATGGCCGTTCCCGTGGTACGCCACGCCGGCGCGCGTCATATTGTGATCACGGATATGAACCCGTACCGTCTGGACCTGGCGCGGAAGATGGGCGCAACCCTGGCCATCAATCCCAATGAGACTCCGCTGGCCGAAGTGCAGAAGCAATTGCATATGGCGGAGGGTTTCGATGTGGGCCTTGAGATGTCTGGGAATCCCATTGCGCTGCGCGACCTGATCGCCAATATGAGCCACGGAGGAAAGATCGCGCTGCTCGGCATTCCGGCGAAGGAATCGCAGATGGACTGGCGCCAGGTGATCTTCAACATGATTACGATCAAGGGAATCTATGGCCGGGAAATGTACGAAACCTGGTACAAGATGACCGTCCTGCTGGAGTCGGGCGTGGATATTTCTCCGGTGATCACGCATCGCTTCGACCACACCGAATTCGAGAAGGGGTTTGAGGCGATGATGTCGGGGATGGCGGGGAAGGTGATCTTGGACTGGACAACCTGCCGCTAGATCGGTTCTAAGTTGATGCGTCCGAAGCAAGGAATTGTATCAGGGCATGAAATGCTTTGTAACAAGGGCACGGCTTCAGCCGGGCCACAAGTTGCTGAAACCAGAGCGCTGGGCTTTAGCCCCTGCTTCGCTTTCTTCTGCCACCTCAGCCCGATTTATGCCTCTTTCCGCAGCCTGTTCAGCCCCTGCTCGCTGCGTGGTACAACGGTAGCCATGCGCGATGGATGGGTGCGAACACTGAGGGCGATGCTCAGGAAAATCGGTTTTGCGGCGGCTGTGCTGGCTGTGGCTGTAAGTGCCGGGGCGGTGCGGGCGCAGACAGCGGAGCAGGCGTGGCTGAAGTACAACCCGGCTGGATCGGTGGCTACCGTGCCGACGCACATCGAGACTTTGGGGCAATCGCCGCTGCAGCTTACCGCGGCGGCAGAGCTGCGGCGCGGGCTTTCGCAGTTGTCTCCAAATTCTCCTCCCCGGTCGCCGGAGGCGACGATCATCCTGGGCACTGCGCAGGAGATGCGCTGGCGCAAGCGGAAATCGACCGTGCTCGCGCTCGAGCCGGACGAGTTCGTGATCCAGTGGAATGGCGCGCAGCTGATCCGCGAGTTCGACATTATGGGCGGAAGCGACCGAGGCGTGCTATATGGCGTGTTCGCGCTTCTGCGCATCCTGTCGCAGGGCGCGGACTTCAACTACGTGAGCCTGCGCGAGAAGCCCGCCATGCCCATCCGCTGGGTCGACGAGTGGGACAACGCCGCCGGCTCCATCGAGCGCGGCTACGGCGGTCGGTCGATCTTCTTCGAAGCCGGTCACGTGCGCGAGGACCTTGCGCCGGTGGGCGAGTATGCCCGCCTGCTGGCCTCCGTCGGCATCAACGGCTGCAACGTAAACAACGTCAACAACGCCGCTCCATTTCTGCAGCCGGACATGCTCCGCGGCATCGCCCGCATCGCCGATGCCATGCGCCCCTGGGGCGTCCGCGTCGCTCTCTCCGCCGATATCGCCAGCCCGCAAACGATCGGTGGGCTCTCCACCTTCGATCCCCTCGATCCAGCGGTCATCGCCTGGTGGAAAGCGAAAGTCGATGAAATCTACACCCTCATCCCCGACTTCGCCGGCTTCACCGTCAAGGCCGACAGCGAAGGCCAGCCCGGTCCCGCCAGTTACGGCCGCACTCCCGCCGACGCTGCCAACCTCCTCGCCAACGCCCTCGCGCCCCATGGCGGAGTCGTCCTCTACCGCGCCTTCGTCTACAACCACCACGCCGATTGGCGCGATCCCAAAGCCGACCGCGCCCGCGCCGCCTACGACATCTTCCATCCCCTCGATGGCAAGTTCGCCGCCAACGTCATCGTCCAGACCAAGGAAGGCCCCATCGACTTCCAGGCGCAGGAGCCCGTCTCGCCCCTGCTGGGCGGTCTCGAAAAGACCAACCAGGCCATGGAACTCCAGATCACCCAGGAGTACCTCGGCCAGCAGCGCCACCTGGTCTACATCGCGCCCATGTGGAAGGGTGTTCTCGACTTCGATCTGCGCGCGGAGAATCGTGCTACTCCGGTGAAAGAAATCCTCGCCGGCAAGAGCTTTCATCGCCCCCTTGGCGGTATGGTCGGTGTCGCCGGCGTGGGGCAAAACTGGCTAGGCTCCCCTCTCGCCCTCGCCAACCTCTACGCCTTCGGCCGCCTTGCCTGGAACCCCAACCTCTCCCCCGCCGATATTGCCGTGGAATGGACCCGGCAGACCATCTCCAACGATCCCGAAGTCGTCCGCACCGTCGCCAACATGCTCATGCAATCGTGGCCTGCCTATGTCCACTACACCGGCCCTCTCGGCATGCAGACCCTCACCGACATCACCGGCAGCCACTACGGCCCCAACATCGAATCCAGCGAGAACAACGGCTGGGGCCAGTGGCACCGCGCCGATCGCGACGGCGTGGGCATGGATCGTACCGTCGCCACCGGCACAGGCTATGCCGGCCAGTATTGGCCTGAAGTCGCGCGCGTCTACGAGAACGCCGCCACCACCCCCGACGACCTGCTCACCTTTTTCCATCACGTGCCTTACACGTACAAGCTGCACTTGGGAATCATCCGGCACATGGACGAAGGCCGCCCTGAATTCCGCCTCAATCCCGGTAAGACCGTGATCCAATACATCTACGACAGCCACTACCAGGGTGCGGCGGAAGCGGCTCACCTTGCAGAAGAGTGGGCGACGCTCGAAGGCAAGATCGATCCGGCGCTCTTTGCCGACATAAAGGCGCGCCTCGCCTACCAGGCCGGACACGCCATCGTGTGGCGCGACGCCATCGTGCAGTATTTCCTCAAGCTCAGCGGCGTTCCCGACGAGCACGGCCGCGCCGGCCATTATCCCCATCGCCTCGAAGCCGAAGATGCCCGCCTCACCGGCTACACCGTCATCGACGTCAAGCCGTGGGAAGACGCGTCGGGCGGCAAGGCAGTTTCGTGCTCCGAAGCAAGCTGCTCCGCCGAATGGACCTACGCCGGCCGTCCCGGGCGCTTCAACATCGCCATCCAGTATTTCGACCTCCAACCCGGCGCCGCGAAATTCACGCTCTCCATTGACCGCCAGCCCAAAGATCAATGGACCGCCGACGCCCAGCTCCCGTCGCGTCGGCCCAACGGCGACAACTCCACGCGCTTCACGGTTCGCGGCATCGACTTGAAGCCGGGCGACATCCTGCGCGTCGAAGGCACGCCGGATGGGTCCGACCCCGCCGCCCTCGATTACATAGAACTGCTGCCCGCCGCTAATCCTGGTTGAGTTCCGATCACTGATCACTGATCACTGATCACTGACCACTGACCACTGACCACTGTCCTCACCCCACCGCCGGCAGCCCCGCCAGCGCCATCGCAATCTCCTCCGCCGGGTATTCGTAGTTCTCCAGCTTCCCCGCGTGGTAATCGATATACGACTGCATGTCGAAGTGGCCGTGCCCGCTGAGGCCAAACAGAATGGTTCGCGCGCGTCCCTCCGCCTTCGCCTCCAGCGCCTCGCGAATCGCTCCTGCAATCGCGTGGTTCGCTTCCGGCGCCGGAACGATCCCCTCCGCCTGCGCAAACTGCACTCCCGCCGCAAGCGCATCCAGTTGCTGGACGCTGGTGGCCTCAATCAGGCGCAGCTCCTCGCCATCTCCGGCCCGCCGGTCGACGCAGGTGCGCACCAGAAAATGGGTTTCGATTCAAGCGCAAACCTGGGCGGCCCATCATCGCTCAGAAAAAGCGGCGATCTTTTTCGATACCCTTCAGGCCGCTTGGCGGCAAGTGCGGCACCGCACGAGAATGCGGTCGCCCCTCCGTTTAATCACACTGTTCTGCGAATTGATGAGATGCCCCTGACTACGCCGCTTCACATGTGCCGGGTTGCAACAGGCCCGCCCTACACACCTTTCCGGAAACAGAGGATGGAGTAGCCGAGCTCCGAGTGGCAACGGACCAAACAACAGTTCGTAAGCCGCACCGTTGCGCCTTCCACTCTTTTTCTGAAATGAAGAGCCTGCCATACCCGTGGGAATCCTTCGGCCCGGTGAATTCCCAACACCCTGAATCGGGGAGTATCCGGATTGGTTGGCGTCTCGCCGCAAGCAGATCGATCAAAAATACGACTACCGCTATTCAGTTCTTCTGATGGTTTTTGGCTGTCTGCTCCGCGAAGGGAGCATCGATGAGAACGATCTCGCCGGGCTGAGCCAGGACAAATTGGAGATGATCCACGGGATTGCGGCGTTCTGAGCCGCGCCCGCCGCCGAATCGGATTCGCGCGACGCGGATTAGAGCCAGCTTTCCCACCGGCCTGGCCAAGGTCCGCCAAGCGGTGGTCATGCGACAATGACGCCTCACCGGACACCACGCCAAAACCCGCGCCAACCGCGCGGCTTCGCACTTTCCCCCGGTGTCCACTGGTGTCCCGCCTCTCCCGTTGCAATCGCATGCGACAATGAAGGGTGACCGCGATGACGACCTCCTCCTCTTCGCCTGTTCCCGACCCGGTATCCGTAACCCCGGAACTGCTGGCGCAGCACAGCGTCACGCCGGATGAATACCAGCGCATCCTCAACGCGCTGGGACGAGTGCCATCTCTCACGGAACTGGGCATCTACAGCGTGATGTGGAGCGAGCACTGCTCCTACAAATCAAGCCGCGTGCACCTCAAGCGCCTGCCCACCAAAAGCGCGCGCGTGGTGCAGGGGCCGGGAGAGAACGCCGGCATCATCGACGTGGGCGACGGCTGGGCCTGTGCGTTCAAAATTGAAAGCCACAACCATCCCAGCTACATTGAGCCATTCCAGGGTGCGGCCACCGGGGTCGGCGGAATCCTTCGCGACATCTTCACCATGGGCGCGCGGCCGCTGGCGGTGATGGATTCGCTGCGCTTCGGGCCGATCACCCCTGAACCCGGCGTGGAACAGGAACTGATTCATAAAAACCACACGGTGGTGGAAGGCGTGGTGAGCGGCATCGCCGGATACGGAAATTGCTTCGGCGTGCCCAACCTGGGCGGGGAAACCAAGTTCGAACCCTGCTACAGCGGCAACCCGCTGGTAAACGCATTCGCTCTCGGCCTTGTGCGCAAGGACGAAATCTTTTACGGCAAGGCCACCGGCGCCGGCAATCCCGTGATCTACGTGGGCGCCAAAACCGGTCGCGACGGCATTCACGGCGCCACCATGGCCAGCGAGGAATTCCACGCCGGCACTGAAGCCAAGCGGCCCAATGTGCAGGTAGGCGATCCGTTCATGGAGAAGCTGCTGCTCGAGGCGTGCCTTGAAGCCATGAAGACCGGCGCCATCGTCGGCATTCAGGACATGGGCGCGGCCGGCCTGACCTGCTCCACCTGCGAGATGGGCGCGCGCGGCGGCGTGGGCCTTGACGTGGAACTCGACCGGGTTCCGCAGCGCGAGACCGGCATGAGCGCCTACGAAATCATGCTTTCCGAGAGCCAGGAACGCATGCTGCTGGTTGCCGAAAAGGGCAGGGAAGGCGAAGTCCTCAAAGTCTTCGCCAAGTGGGGCCTCGATGCCGTCATCGTCGGCACCGTCAAGCCGCAATCCCGCCTGCGCATCCGCCATCACGGCGTGCTGATGGCCGATATTCCCAATGCGTCGCTGACTGACGATGCGCCGCTGTATCACCGTCCGGTGGGGGAGTGGAACCCTCCGGCGCCGCATGATCCGCCAGAAGCGGCGCAGGCCGAACTCGCCAAGGATCGCGATTACACTGCCGATTTGAAAGCGCTGCTGGCCAGCGCCAACGTCTGTTCCAAGCGCTGGGTCCACGAGCAGTACGACACCATGGTGCAGACCAACACCGTGATCGGTCCTGGCGGAGAAGGCGGCGTCATGCGCATCAAGGGCACCGGCGCTCCGGGGCGCGAACGCGGCTTGGCCATGGCCCTCGATGGCAACGGCCGCTGGTGCTATCTGGACCCGAAGCTGGGCGCAATGCATGCGGTGGCGGAGTGCGCGCGCAAGGTGGCCATGACCGGCGCGACTCCGGTGGCCGCGACTAACTGCCTGAACTTCGGCAACCCGGAAAAGCCGGAAATCATGGCGCAGCTTTCGTCGGCCATTGACGGCATTGCGGCGGCCTGCACGGTGCTGGAAACTCCTATTACCGGCGGCAACGTTTCGCTCTACAACGAGACCCGCGGCGAGGGCATTTATCCCACGCCCGTACTGGGTATCGTGGGCATTCTCGACGACGTCACCAAGGCGGTGCCGGCGGATTTTCAGCGCGGAGGAGAAGCTATCATACTGCTGTGGCCGATCCCGCGCGGCGAAGAGCCCGATCCTGATCGTAAGGTGCCATTTCATCCCGAGCCTATCGATGCCGAATCGAGAACCGCGCCCGGTGTGATGGGCGATGAGCCGGTAGTGGTTTCGGAAGAGGCTTCGTTGACCGGTGAGATGGCGGGTGCTGAGCTTGCCGCGTTCGGTTCTTCGGAGTATGCGCGCGTGGTGCTGGGCGGCCTGTGGGGCACGCCTCCGCCCATTGACCTCGAGGCTGAGGCGGACCTGCACACTCTGCTCGGCATCCTGGCAGACCGGCAGGCGATGAGTTCCGCTCGCGATGTTTCCGACGGCGGCATCGCGGTGGCACTGGCGCAGGCTGGCTTCCGCAACGGTATCGGCGCGCGAGTAGAGCAGGATCAATCGCTGATGGTGCATCCGTTGTTCGGCCTGTTTGCCGAGCCCGCCTCCACGGTTCTGCTCACCACCGATACCAGCCAACTGGGCGCCATTGAAGAGCTCGCCGACGAATACGGGTTTTATGCCGCGCGCATCGGCGCCACTGGCGGCGATCGCCTCGAAGTTGCGGTCTATCGCGAGACCTTCATCTCCGCCGCGCTCGAAGAACTCCGCAAGCCCTGGACCGGCGCCCTCGAATCCGCCCTCCACGAAGAGGTGACCGCATGACCCGGGTCCTCTTCCAGGGAGTCGCAGGCGTTACCGACAACACAAATGTGGGTGCCCCCGGTCCCTCGCCTTTGGGGACCGGGGACGGGAAGCCCATCCTCGAAGAAGACCCCAAGCTCCGCGAAGAATGCGGCGTAGTAGCCATTCACGGCCATCCCGACGCCGCCCGCCAAGCCTACCTCGGCCTCTACGCCCTTCAGCATCGCGGCCAGGAATCGGCAGGCATCGCCACTGCCGACGGGCAGCGCCTGGCCAACATCAAGGGCATGGGCCTGGTGAGTGAAATCTTCACCGACGATGTGCTGGAAAAATTGCCGGGCCATATGGCCATCGGCCACACTCGCTATTCCACCACGGGCGATTCGGCGCTCCTGAATGCGCAGCCCATCCGTGTCGATTCAGTGAAGGGACTCATCGCCATTGCCCACAACGGCAACCTGGTGAACCTGGGCACGGTGCGCGCGCGACTGGAGCGCGCGGGCGCTTATTTCCAGACGACTTCAGACTCTGAAATCATCGTGCAGCTCATCGCGCATTCGCGCGCCGGCTCGCTGGTGGATGCCATCGCAGATTCGCTCTCCCAGGTTGAAGGCGCGTTCTCCATCGTGATGATGACCCGCGATCGCGTGTTTGCGGCGCGCGATCCCCGCGGATTCCGCCCGCTCTCGATGGGGCGCATCCACAATGCCGACGGGCCAGACACCATCGTGTTCGCATCGGAGACCTGCGCCTTCGATCTGCTGCGCGCCGAGTACGAACGCGACGTGCTCCCCGGCGAACTCGTCATGGTCACCGAGGACGGCGTCACCAGCCGCCAATACTCCACCGGCGTCCAGCAGACCAGTTGCATCTTCGAGCACGTCTACTTCGCGCGCCCTGACAGCCGCATCTACGGCCGATGGGTGCAGGAGAGCCGCGATCAGATGGGCCGGCAACTCGCCCGGGAATCGCACGTGCCCGCCGATTTGATTGTGCCCGTGCCCGACTCCGGCGTGACGGCCGCGCTTGGCTATGCCGAGCAATGCGGTCTCCCGTTTCGCTTCGGGCTCATCCGCAATCATTACGTGGGCCGCACCTTCATCGAGCCCGAGCAGCGGGTGCGCGACTTCGGCGTCAAACTCAAGCTCAACCCGGTGCGCAATCTGCTCGAAGGCAAGCGCGTCATCCTCATCGACGATTCCATCATTCGCGGCACCACATCGAGAAAAATTGTGCGCATGGTGCGCGGCGCCGGCGCCAAAGAAGTCCACCTGCGCATCAGTTGCCCGCCTACCATCAGCCCCTGTTTCTACGGAGTCGATACGCCGAGCAAGCGCGACCTCATCGCCGCCAACAAAACCATCGACGAGATTCGCCAATTCATCGAGGCCGATTCGCTGGCCTACCTTTCGCTCGAAGGACTCATGAAAGCTTGCGATGGCGGCGAGGGCAACGGCTTCTGCGTGGCCTGCTACACCGGCAACTACCCTACCCAATGGGTCGATGTGGAAGACATCCTGCCGGCCACCGCCGGCGTATAAGACTCTATTCTTTCCAGGGGTTCAACACATCCACCTTGAGCCCCTTCATGTCCCGGGTATTTCGGGTCACGAGCGTCAACCCCCTCTCCGCGGCCGTTGCAGCCAGCAGAGTATCCACCACCGGCCTGGGCCGGTCGGCAGACCACTCGCCCCAGAGACGGGCAGCCGCCGCATTCACACCCAGAATGTGTTCACTGAAGCTGAACTCAAGGCCGTCAACCCACGCACCCAGCAGCTTGGCGCTTGCCGGGTCCATGTGTTTCTTCTGGGCAACGCCCTTCCGCAATTCTCCCAGCGTCAGCACGCTGATATAGATAGCAGATGGATCGCATCCAGCAAGAAACTCGAGAACGTGTCGATCTGCCTTCCTTCTGCGTGTCTCGCTCAACACATTCGTGTCGAGCAGGTACTCCATCCCGCCGCTCACAGATCAATCTCCCGCCCCGTGTCGCGGCTCCGCTCTATCTTGAAGCTATCCACCTTCGGTCCACCCAGGAGATACTCCTTGAAATTCGGCTTATTTGCCGTGAGCGCGCGATAGTCGCGGGGAGAAAGCACGACTGCGCGTTCCGAACCGTGCCTCGTAATGATTTGAGGTCCCTTCGTGTTTGCCTCCTCAATCAGCTCACTCAGCCGGGTCTTCGCGTCCTGCACTTGCCAGATGCCCACAATGCAATCCTCCTGTTTCAACCATTATTATAGTCTTTCTGGTCACTTTGCGGATGCTTGGCCTCAATTCCGGAAGGCAGTCTTGTGTGATAGCATCCGCTCGTCAGCCGATGAGCCCTGAGGAGAAGATGTCCGATTTGCGTTCCTTGTTTGCCGCTGCGGTGTTTCTCGCCGCCTTCCTGCTCTTTCTCGTCGAGCCCATCGCGGCCAAACAATTGCTTCCGGTCCTCGGCGGTTCCGCCTCCGTCTGGATCACCTGCCTCGTCTTCTTCCAGACTGCGCTGCTCGTCGGCTATCTCTATGCCCACTGGCTCGCGCGCCATCCGAGGTGGACCATTCTTTCCATCGTGCTGGGCGGCGCAATCGGCAGCGCCATCGCCTGGCCCATGATGCACATCGAGTTTCTGCAGGGATCGGCGCATCCCATCTGGACCGTATTCTCCAGGCTCGGCGCATTCATCGGCCTTCCCTTTGTAGTCCTCGCTGCCACCAGCCCTTTGCTACAGGTCTTGTGGACGAGATTCGAGCTCGGCCCCATTCCCTATCGTTTCTATGCGCTATCCAATCTCGCGTCCCTGTTGGCCCTCGCCCTTTATCCTTCGCTGGTGGAACCGTTTGTCACCCTCCATGCGCAGCGTTATGTGTGGTCCGTCGGGTTCCTCGTTTTTGCATTTTTGATCGGCCATATCTCCCGCAAAGCGCTCTCCCTCACGGCCTTCGTCGATGTGAGGCTCGATCCCGAACCAGCCGATGGACCTCCCGCCCCGCTCACTCACATACTCCTCTGGCTCCTGCTTCCCATGGCCGCCTCCATGGAGTTGAGCGCCATCACCGTCCACCTCACCGCCAACATCGCCGCCATTCCGCTGCTCTGGATTCTCCCCCTCGCAATCTATCTCCTCACTCTTATCCTCGCCTTCCAGTTTCCCGCAATCCTCGCCCACGGCATCCTCGTCCGCTTTCTCGTAGTGGCCCTCGCCAGCATTGCCTACATGCTTTCCAGGACCGAATCCTCGTGGCCCATCGCGATCAGCATCCCATTTTTCCTTATCGCGCTCTTCTTTGCCTGCCTTTTCCTCCATGCCCAGGCCTACGCGCTCCGTCCCCAGCGCGCGTCAGATACCACCGTCTTCTATCTGCTTTTTGCCGCCGGCGGCGCGCTCGGCTCCTTCCTCATCGGAATCGCCTCGCCGCTCCTCTTTCGATTCAACTACGATCTGCCCATCACCTTCCTGATCACCGCGCTGCTCGCGCTCGCCGTCACCTGGCGCCCTCACTGGAGCCAGCGCATGCTCTGGATTGCCGCCAGCGCAGCCATGCTCGCGGTGCTCATCATGGTGCACATCGCTTACCAGCACGACACCACCGTTGCCGTGCGCAACTTCTATGCCAGCCTTCGCGTCAAGCAGGATCAATACAGCCTTCCCGGCGCCACGGTGCGCACCCTGCTCAACGGCTCCATCCAGCACGGCACGCAACTCTTCGGCACCGACGAGTTGCGCCACACGCCCACCACCTATTACGCGCGGGACTCCGGCATCGGCCTAGCTCTCCGCTTCTGCTGTCTCGGCCGTTCCCGCAACATCGGCGTCATCGGCCTCGGCGCCGGCACCATCGCCGCCTACGGCCAGCCCGGCGACCGCATCCGCTTCTACGAGATCAATCCCGCCGTCGAGCCCATCGCGCGCAACGTCTTCACCTACATCCGCGAATCCGGCGCCTCCTACATCGATGTGATTCCCGGAGACGCCCGCACCACCTTGGCCCGCTCCGCCCCGCAGAACTTCGACGTGCTCGTCATCGATGCCTTCTCCGGCGACGCCATCCCCCTCCACCTGCTCACCTCGCAGGCCCTCGCGCTCTACCGGCAGCACCTTGCCCCCAACGGCATCCTCGCCTTCCACGTCTCCAACCAGCACGTCGATCTCGGCCCACCCATCGCGCTGCTCGCCGCCAACGCCGGCATGCAGGCGCGCCGCGTCTCATCCCTCTCCAACGACGCCCGCGGTGAATTCAACGCCACCTGGATTCTCGTCTCGAATGACGAAGCATTCTTTGCCCAGCCGGAACTCGCCGCACACGCATTCGCGATCGAGACAAAACCCAACCAGCGCATCTGGACTGACGACTACTCGGCCCTGCTCCCCGTCCTTCGCTGGTAGTCCCTCAGGCTGGCGTCGGCGACAGAATAGTGCTTCCCACCACGGTCGCCGCCTCTTCACCCACCGCCAGCCGCTTCAGTGTGAGCACGGTGATGTCATCCTCCTGGCCAAACTTCTGCGCTGCCTCCGCAATCGAGGCCGCCGATTCTGTCGCCATGGCCGCCGTCCGCTCAAATCCCAGCAGCTCCCCGCTGCGCGATCGCGCCTCCACCACTCCGTCCGTAAGAAGTGTCAACTGCTGCGACATCTCCAGCCGATACTGCGCTTCCGGGTAAGACACGTCGGCGCTCAGTCCCAGCGGAAGCCCCGCCTCCACAGCCAGTTCCTTGCCGTCGCAATATGGCGGAAGGTGACCCGCATTGGCCATCGTCACTCTCCCGCCCGCATCCAGCCGCAACACCAGGCAGGTCGTGAACCCTCCCTGGGTACGCGCCATCATCCGCGTATTCATGGCGTTCAGAATCTCGCCGGGGTTGGTGGTGAAGTGAGCCAGTGTGCGCACCGTCCCCACCAGCAGGCTCACTGTCATCGCCGCCGGCATGCCTTTGCCGCTCACGTCGCCGATTACTGCCAGCACGCCGCCGCCTTCCAGCGGCAGGATCTGGAAGAAATCTCCGCCCACCTGCTGCGCCGGGCGGTAATCGCTGGCCAGCCTGAATCCGGGCACCTTCGGCAGCGCCTCCGGGATCAGCACCTGCTGCACCTGCCGCGCCTGCTCGATCTCCATCCGCCATAGCTCGCGCTCGCGCTCCGACCGGATGAACCGGTGCAACATCAGAATGGTGATGATGGCCAGCATCAGCAGCGATCCAATCTCGCCTTCCGTCATGGTGATCCCGGCAAGCCGCGCGATCACCGGAACGTGAATCACCGCCAGTTCCTCCTGGTACACCCAGCCAATCGCAAGCAGGACCGGCGCCAGCGCCAGCCATCCCTCCGCGCCCCGCGTTCGGATGCCCCGGTAGGTAATCCACAGCAGCACCACGCCCAGCGCGAGCTTGAGCGCGAGCGACACCGGAACCAACCATGCGGACGCGCCCACGGGAACGTAACTGCCGAAAAGCGGCGGGCGCAACAGCGCGATGCTCATCGACGAGAAGCACACCAGCGCTACGATCAGCCGCGCGGTAATCCGGAAACGATCCAGCCGGAACCAGTAACCCCAGAACAGGGCCCACAATCCCAATCCCAGCGACTGCAAACCGACGTCTTCCAGAACCGTCTCCTGCACCATGGGCATAACCGTCGTGTAGTAGCCGGTCACGGTGGTAAACCGCACAAGGAAGGTTGCCAGGCAGGCCATCGCCAGCCAAAAGTAGGCAGGGTCCTTGCGATCGAGCCAGAACAAAACGATGCCGAGGATAGCGGCCAGGATCATGAGCACCGCATTGAGCAGGTTTCCCACTTCAGTGCGATTCACCGCGTCCCACTCCAGCCGCAGCATAGCGTCGATTGCCGACGCCTGCCCCAGCATCGGCGGACCGTGCAGGCCGCCCGCGTCGGACTGCAACAGCGGCGTGGCCGAGTCCATCCACACGCGGATGGCAATCACCATGGGTCCGCTGCTCACGCCTTTAGGCAAATCGAACGCACGCGGCTGAGCATTGTAATACTCCACCGGGCGAGAGTTGAACTTCCCGAACTCCCCAATCAACTGCCCGTTCACATACACCTGGTAGGCGTCATCGAAATCGATCGGCATAGTGAGCGCAAGCGCTGAGACTTGCGCTTGCGCATCGTTCTCCACGTCAACGCGCAGCCGGTACCAGGCAAATCCGATCAGTTTCGGGTACCCTTTCCTGGTCCACCCGCTGGTGAATCCGCTCGCTCCCGTTGTCGGATCGTAAGATCCGGCAGGCGGCGTCAGGTCCATCGTCCCCCACTGCGAATCGTCCGCCTTTGCATCCGCCCACCCCGGGTCGTCTCCAGGGTGAAACTTCCATGGTCCCGTCAATACCACCACGGAGTTGCCGATGCGTGCGTGAGAATCCCTGCTCTGGGCACGAGAGACCAGCGTTGCCAGCAGCACCAACAGGATCAATAAGGGCACGGCCCGGCCACGCGGAATCCGGCGTAGGGGAAGAATTGGCATCCATTGCCTCCGAAGATGTGAGCATAGAGGAAAAATGGAATGAACTGCAACGATTTCCCTCGGACCAGGTCCCTAATCCCTAGTCCCTGCTCTTCCGTACCCCCAGTCACAAGACGTTCACACTCCCCCTGTGATAGCCTTCGGTTCTCAACTGATAGACGCCCGGCGGGCGCAATTTCCCGTGGAACCGCCAGGCGCCTGCCCGAGACTCTCCGCATGGATGAGGAAGACGGCAGACCGGGAGCCTTGGCCGCCAAAAATGGCCATCCGGACGCCCTCCAGGACGCCCTGCGGAGTTCCCTGCGCATCCCCCTCCCTGTCCCCTCGAACTCCCCTGAATATTGTCATCCTGAGCGACGAGCGTCTGCGAGGAGTCGAAGGATCTGCGGTTGCTCTTCTTTCGCTCGACCCGAAGACCGGCTTTCATCCATCCTGCACTCATCTGCACACATAAGGAGAACCCATGAAAACGTACCAGGGAAGTGAGATCCGCAACGTAGCTGTAGTGGGGCATGCGCACAGCGGCAAAACCACCTTGATCGCCGCTCTGCTGCATGCCGCCAAAATGACTCCCACCCAGGGCCGCGTCCACGATGGCACCGCCGTCACCGCCTATGACGAAGAAGAAGTGGCCCGCGGCACCACCATGCAGAACGCCGTCGCCTTTGCCGAATGGCAGGGCGTCAAAATCAATTTTGTCGATACGCCCGGCTTTCACATGTTCTGCCATGAGGCCCGCGCCGCGCTCCTCCCCGTCGAATCCGCCGCCATCCTTGTCAACGCGCAAAACGGCATCGAGCCCGTCACCGAACGTGTCTGGAGATTCGCTGAAGAAGCCAACGTCCCCCGCATCGTGGTCATCAATCAGATGGACCATCCCAAGGCCGGCGGCGGAGGCGGATTGAGCGCCCTCATTGACGATCTCCACGAGCGCTGGGGCCGTTCCTGCGTCCCCGTCCAGCTCCCCATCTCCGATGCCGAGGGATTTCACGGCGTGGTCGACCTGGTGACCATGGAGGCCTTCTACTACACTCCCGGCGGCGATGGCCGAGGCAAAATCACCGGCGAAATTCCCGCCAGCCTCGCCCCCCAGGCCAAGGCCGCGCACGAAGCCCTCGTCGAGCTGGTCGCCGAAGGCAAAGACGAGCTGATGGAGGAGTACTTTGCCGAGGGCACCATCCCCGAGCAGCATCTCATCACGGCGCTTCACGAGGCCATTCGCGAAGACCGCATCTTCCCCGTGCTCTTCACCAGCGGCGAAACCAATGTGGCCACCGATCATCTGCTCGATTTCCTCAAGGTGTACGCACCCGCGCCCATTGAGCGCGCTCCCATCCCGGTTCGCATTCCGTCGCTGGCCGCCGTCGCCTCCGCGGCCGAAGACACCGCTGACCCGGCCGAGGCCATCCCTGCCGCCTTCCGCAAGGTGTCGGATAGCGAGCCTGCCGGCCTGGTCGTTTTCAAAACCATGACCGACCCCTTCGCCGGCCGCATCAGCTTTTTCAAGGTGGTCAGCGGCGTCATCAAGAACGACGCCACGGTGGAGAATTATTCCCGCCGCGGCCAGGAGCGCTTCTCCCACCTCTCCGTCATGCAGGGCCGCAAGGCCGTCGAAGTGGCCGAACTCCACGCCGGCGACATCGGCGCGGTGGCCAAGCTGCGCGAAACCCTCACCGGCGATACGCTGGGCGTCAAGGGCGCCGAAATCCAGATCGACCTGCACAAAGTGCCCGAGCCGGCCATGACCTACGCTATCGAGCCCAAGTCGC
This sequence comes from Occallatibacter sp., assembly GCA_035552555.1. Lineage (GTDB taxonomy): Bacteria > Acidobacteriota > Terriglobia > Terriglobales > Acidobacteriaceae > Telmatobacter. The sequence continues at coordinate 12,314 of DASZLF010000108.1, read as the reverse complement.
GCGCCGATGAAGACAAGCTCGCCCCCGCCATCCACAAGCTCATGGAAGAGGACCTTCTCATCCGCTTCTTCCGTGACCCGCAGACCAACGAATTCCTCATTGGCGGCGCCGGCCAGCCGCACATCGAGGCCATCGTCTCCCGCCTCAAAAAGCGCTATCACGCCGAAGTCACGCTCAAAGCTCCCAAGGTCCCCTACCGCGAAACCATCCGCGGCAAGGCCGAAGCCCATGGCCGCCACAAGAAGCAGACCGGCGGCCACGGCCAGTTCGGCGACTGCAAAATCCGCATGGAGCCCATGCCCCGCGGCGGCGGTTTCGAGTTCGGAAGCGAAGTCTTCGGCGGCGCCATCCCCCGCAACTTTATTCCGGCCATCGAAAAGGGAATCGTCGAGTCGGCTGCCCGCGGCTATCTCGCCGGCTTTCCCGTCGTCGACTTCAAAGCCACCGTCTACGACGGCAGCTACCACGACGTCGACTCCAACGAAATGTCGTTCAAGATGGCCGGCCGCCTCGCCTTCCGCAAGGCCATGGAATCGTGCAAGCCCTGCCTGATCGAGCCCGTCATGAAGATCGAGATCGAGGCCCCCGACGAGTTCGCCGGCACGCTCATGGGCGACCTCAACAGCCGCCGCGGCCGGGTGCAGGGCATGGTATCCAAAGGCAAAACGACGATCATCAACGCCGAAGTCCCCATGGCCGAAATGCTGACTTACGGCACGCTGCTGACTTCCATGACCCAGGGCAAAGGCAGCTACCGCATGGAGATGGACCACTATGACATCGTCCCGCAGCTAGTAGCCGAAAAAATCCTCGCCAACGCCAAGCGCCCAGTGGAGGAGGAGGAAGAGTAAACCGGCAGGTAATTGATAAGAAAAAGGTCCAGTCATTCCCCAAGCAGTAGCGGGAATGATTGGGCCATACTTGCCTTATGACATCACATGCGATGTGATATCATAATCCACCATGCGGCTGGTGCTCGATACCGACGTGGTTGTGGCCGCCATGCGCAGCCCACGCGGCGGTTCGGCGGAGCTATTGAAACGGATACGGAAAGGCCGTGCATCGATGCTACTCAGCGTGGCGCTGGCACTGGAGTACGAGTCCCAATGTCTACTTGCTGAGCACCGGTTGGCCTCCGGATTGAGTGAAGCTGAAGTGAACTTGTTTGTGGACCGCTTGATCTCATTGGCCGAGCCGGTGCAGTCGTTCTTCCGCTGGAGGCCGCAGCTTCGCGATCCCGTGGACGAACTGGTTCTTGAGGCTGCGATTAACGGGAAAACAGCAGCGATTGTCACATTCAATGAGAGGGACCTCCGGGATGCCCGAAACGCATTTGGTATTGAGGTATTGCGTCCTGGTGAAGTCCTAAGGAGGTTGGAGCCATGACCACTAGAGTTTCTACATTTCCCCTGCGCTTGCCGGTTTCGATGAAAGCCGCTCTCGAAAAGATTGCCGAGCGCGACGGCACCAGCATGAACCAGTTTCTTGTGATCGCGGCGGCCGAGAAGATCTCCGCAATGGAGACCGAGCGGTTCTTCACCGAGCGGCGGGAGCGCGCCGATGACGAAGCTTTCCTGCGCATTCTGAATCGCGAAGGTGGCGAGCCGCCCCGGCCCGAGGACTCAATCGACTGAATCCCGAGGATGGAGTGGGACACTACTGAACTGTCCTGAAGGCTGTGGCCGAAATGACCGGGAGATTCACCTCCAGAGCGCGAACGCGTCTACTGCACTCTCTTCGGGGGGCGGGTGGCGCAGGTTCCGACTTGAGGATCCATAATTGAGGGTGCCCCGGGTCCCTCGCAGTTGGGGACCCGGGAGGGAAGGTCGCCGCTGGCAAAAGTCCTCAAGAATTGAACGAACTAACCACCAGGGTTTTGCCGCGACTATCTGGGATACTTGCTGCGCTGTTCCAATGTATCCAGATACTCCGCCGGCGAAACCACCGTCACCCCGTGCCTCGCTTGCGCCGGGAAATGCTTCAGATTCCCCGTCACCAGCCACGCTCCTGCGGCGTGAGCCAGCGCGAGAAACGGCGCGTCCGCGGGGTCCGGCAGCGTGTCAGGCCATGGTCGCGGATCAGGCAGTTGCAGTCCTTGCCCAATCAGAAGCTCAAGCCACGGAGGCGGAAACTTGAATCGGGCAAACTTCGGCCTTTGAACCACCTCTCTGTATTCCTGAACCACGCAGGGGCAGGTTGCCACGCGGACCAGACCGGCCAGCGCGTGATCCATCACCACTTTTGCCGGAGCGCCGTCGGGATTCAGCCTCGCAGAAACGATGACATTGGTATCGAGAACGATAAGCCGCATCAGGCGGTCTTCTTCGTAAGCTCACTGCGGTGCGCCGCGCGAACCGCCTGAATCTCCTGCTCAATCTCTTCATCGGTGATCGGATACGCTTCGGCAGTCTCCCAGTCTTCGCGCAAACTTGCGCGAGCAATCGCCAGGCGAATATCTTCCTCCTGCGCCGCAATATCCCCTATCACGGGAATCAAAAAATACGCGGGCCCCTTCTGCCCGGCCAGCAACACCGTCTCGCGCGCAGGCACTTCCTTCAGCGCCTTCGCCCCCCGCGTCCGAAACTCCCGCAACGAAACCTGGCGCATATCCATCTCCTCAAACCAGTGTAGCCATTTCGGCTACACCGCGCAACTCCGACCCTGCGAACTGGTGAACGCAATGTGTGCCGTCACCTATCATGCATTTCTCACGGGCAGTCAAAAATTGTACCGCCGGTCTCCAGACCGGCTGTACTGAGGGCCTCCAGGCCCTCAGTGACCTCGATGGACCTTGAATACCAGGTTGTCGCGTCTCCTTGTGAGAAATGCAGGCTAGTGATAGCTGACCAGGAGTTGTGTCATTCTGAGCGACCGGAGCGAAATCCCCTTTCAGGCGCCAGCATCCGTTCACTCCCAATTTGGCCGGCGAACATTACCGGCGTGCGCGAGAAGAATGGAATCTTCTGATTCCGGTTCGATAATCAGATGAGCGAGGGCGATCTGGCATGCCAAGACAGCAGTGTTTCTTACAACGGGAATTCGGAAACACGCGCATTGAGGTCCTGAAAACCTACGACGCGGCATGCGCTCGCGAGGCTTTCTCCGGAATGGATGAGGCTGCCCGGAGATTCCTCTGGAATTCCCTCGCGATCGAAGAAGAAGACGAAGTCCCTCCGTTCCAGTCCGCTGAAGGCGAAGACGTACTATGGGAAGCGCTGCTCGACGATTCCCGAGAGGACGGCAATCTTCTGTCGTTTTTTTTGGTAGCTGAAACGACCAGAGCATCATCGAAAACCGTCTACGTTTCGCCGGATTGGCCAAGCGCGGAAAACTACGCGGCAGCCGTTATCGCAAAATCACGACCCTTGGGCTGACTGACGAGTACCCGCATCGCAAATCAGGCCCTCGGGCATGAAAGAACGGCGTAAAGCCCCGTGCCCCATCCTTGCGACTTTTTTCCGGCGCAAGGGCGGAAGCCGCGAAGTCGGCCCCCACGGTGGATAATTTCAGCGAGAGCCGAAATGAAGCCGCCCCCAACCCAAACTTCTCCTGAGCGCTCCGCGAATATGGCGCGCATACGATCAAAAGACACCAAGCCTGAATTGCTCGTGAGAAAGGCACTTCACCGGCTCGGATTTAGATACCGTCTTCACGCCCCCGAGCTCCCCGGCCGTCCGGACATAGTTCTGCCGAAATACCGAACGATAATCGAGGTCAAGGGCTGCTTCTGGCATGGGCACACCTGCATCGATGGCAGAATTCCCAAGTCCAATCGGGACTATTGGGTGCCAAAGTTGGCCCGGAACCAGGCGCGGGACAGGGCAAACCTACGAAGACTGCGTGCCTTGGGCTGGTCGGTTCACTGCCTTTGGGAATGCGGCGTCTGCAAATTGAATCCGCGGGATTTGGAGAGCCGCCTCGCCGGGATAATGAGCAGACAATGCCGGCAAAATAGGTGGAGATGCTAGATTAGGACTGTCTCAGAATAGGACAGTGTATGGCAAGCTCTCCGAGTAAGAACGTGCGCCAAAACGAGGCGCAGTCTGACGCGCTTAGAAACGACGCCGATCTAATCGCAAGAATTGAGGCGGCAATCTACAAAGGTTCAAAAGGCGCCGAGCGATTCAGAGAATACATGCCGTCGTTGTTGAGGAGGGCGACCGACGCGGTAATCGATGGTCCAGGCACCGGGCGGTTCACCATCGATGAACTTGAGAAAACTGAGAAGACCTATCTCGGCACAAAGGTCGAAATCCTTCTGAGAAGTTGGCTCGAACTGCCCAAGGGCAACTTTCTGGATCTGTTGATCGATGGCATCGAGGTCGACATCAAGAACACCATGGCAAGCAACTGGATGATCCCTGCAGAAGCCATAGGGCATCCATGCCTGCTTGTCAAAACTAGCGAGAAGCTTTCTCGCTTCTCAATTGGGATCGTCGTAGCCCGAGATGAACATCTGAGTGCCGGAAAGAATCGCGACGGGAAGAGAGCGATCTCCGCCCAAGGCCGTGATCATATTCATTGGGTCCTTAGGGATCAGCCATATCCGGAAAACATCTGGAGTGGACTTGACCCCGAATTGCGCAAAAAGATTGTCAGCTATCCACCGGGCACCAAACGGGTCGCCGCCTTGTTCCGACTTGTGCAACAGAAGCCCATATCGCGGGTCCAAGTTGTCACTATGGCACCCCAAAGAGATGGGATGAAGCGCCTTCGCAAAAACGGCGGAGCCAGAGATTCGCTTGCGCATGAAGGGATTGCAATCCTTTCTGGATGTTTTGATAAGACCTTGATCGGGCGTCTAAATCTACCCCGCAGTAAAAACGACGAGTTTATCTCTTACCAACCGCAAACAGAGTCAGACAAGGCCCTCCTCCGGTCTCTCGGAAAAATCGACTAGGGATCAGCTCGCCATTTCGAGGCGAACCGTCCCCTCTAGGCACCGGCGAATGTTATCTGCCACTGCGCGAGCAACAGGGGGCGGGAACGCATTTCCAACTTGGCGGTAGGCAGCCGTTTTACCCCCCGCAAATTGCCATTCATCGGGGAAGCCCTGGATCCTCGCTGTCATGCGCACCGTCAATCTGGGCATGCCGACGAAGCTCGGAGCCGGAGCAGCGTCAGCGATTCCCATACCATCAACTCCAAGCGCAGCCCACGCCCTCTTTGCACGGGTCGGCCCAAGATCAGGTCCGCCATGTTTCTTGCTCCCGCCAACCAGAGTTGGAGCGATCTCGTTCGCTCTGAGCTTCCATTGGTTCGCGCCTTTCCATCCACACGCAGCCATTAAGTCATAGACAGCCTCGCCGACGGTGGGCGCATTCGCGTGAGAGCCGAGTGGCCAACTAAAACCGTGTTCAAGCCCTTTTCTAATCGCGACGAAATTGACACGCGGCCGCAACTGAGGCACTCCAAATTCGGAGGCGTTCAGAAGCTGCCAGTCTGTCCAATATTCGGGAAGCTGGCCGCTAATGAAAGTGCGGTAGTCCTCAAACACTGCATCGAGAATGCCGCGTACGTTTTCGATGATCACGGCGCGGGGCTGGACCTCATGAATAATCCTCAAAGCTGCCGGAAATAGGTTTCGCTCGTCCAGCTTGCCCAATTGCTTACCAGCTTTAGAGAATGGCGGGCATGGGAGTCCAGCGGCTACAACATCGACTCTGCCCCGGAATAGACTGGCGTCAAAATTGTTTAGGTTCTCCTCGAGAACATTCCACTCAGGCCGGTTAAAACGCAACGTCTTGCATGCGTGCGAATCCAGCTCAACCAAACCTACATGGGTAAACCCGGCCTGTTCAAAGCCGAGTGCCTGGCCACCGGCTCCGGCGCATAATTCGAGCACTGAAATTGGGCTCATCAAACCTATTTTGCACCGGAATTGCGGATTATCGATGTGGAGAAGTCGGGCCGAAACTCGGATTGTTCCCGAAATGCTACTAGCTTGACCCCAGTCCCGCGCCAATCGCACAAAATGTTGCACAATTCCGTAACACCCACTCCCAAATGTGCTGCCACGCCGCACAAAACCATTCCAGAAGTTAACAAATTCGTTAACTTTCCTAAAAAAAGGTGCGGGATTCCTGTCACCTTTGTGCCCGACTGTGACGGAATTCGTTAACACTTTGCGCAAAAGTGTGCGCTATCCTGCCACCCCCGCGCTCCCCGATTCGCTCCCGAACCCCAGTGTTTACGCGGGTTCAAGCCACACCCGCCCCCTACGCGAAACCCGGAATCGCCGCGAAAATCGCAAATTTTATTTTTCCATCTTGGCGCGTTTACCGAATTATGGTACTTTCATAACACCAGCCGGGCCACCGGCTACGGAGGAGAACAATGTTCCAGCCCGTCATCGTCACTCGATTTCGACCTTCTCGCTGAACATTGCCTCGGGCAACCTTCCCTGCCGCGCGCCGCGGCATCCCGAGGACGGCTTCAGCCCCGGGTGATTGCACTGCACAACTGAATCGCAGCGTGACCCCACTCGTTTATGCCCCCGCATCGTTGCGCAGGGCATCGTGGAGTTTCCCATGTCTTTGCTTGAAACCACGGCGCCGCAGCCGACCGACGGCCGCGCGCCCACCCTCTGGTCCTCGGTGCGCGAGGCACTCCGCGGCTCGCACCAGGACTATACCGTCGGCAGCCTCAATCGCTCCATCCTCCTGCTCGCCATTCCCATGGTGCTGGAGATGGTGCTCGAATCCCTCTTTGCCGTGGTCGACGTGTTCTGGGTCGGGCGGCTCGGCGCCAACGCCGTCGCCACCGTCGGCCTGACTGAAGCCATGCTGGCGCTGGTCTTCTCCATCGGCCTCGGCCTGGCCATGTCCACCACCGCCATGGTGGCGCGGCGCATCGGCGAGAAAGACCCTGAAGACGCGGCCATTGCCGGAGTGCAGGCCATCGTGCTGGGCCTGCTGGTCTCGCTGCTCATCGGCGTGCCCGCGGGCATTTTCGCGCCCCAACTGCTGGGCCTGATGGGCGCCTCGCCGGCCATCGTGGCCTCCGGGTCCGGCTACGCGCGCATTGCGCTCGGCGGATGCGGCGCCATCGTCATGCTCTTCCTCAACAACGCCATCTTCCGCGGCGCCGGAGACGCGGCCATCGCCATGCGCCTGCTGTGGGTGTCGAACATCATCAACCTGGCGCTCGATCCGTGCCTCATCTTCGGCCTCGGAATTGGCGCGCTCCATTTCCCGCGCTTGGGCGTCACCGGCGCGGCCCTGGCCACGTTCACCGGCCGCAGCATCGGCGTGCTCTACCAGTTCTGGCGGCTTGCCCGCGGCACCGAGCGGCTGCGCGCGCTGGCCTACCATCTGCGCCTGAATGTGCGCGTGATGCTGCGCCTGCTGCGGGTGTCGGTAACGGGCATTCTGCAGTTCGCCATCGCCCACGCCAGTTGGATACTGCTGGTGCGCATCGTTGCTCTCTTCGGCGCGGCATCGGTCGCGGGATACACCGTGGCCATCCGCATCGTGGTGTTCTTCATCCTGCCCTCCTGGGGACTGAGCAACGCCGCGGCCACGCTGGTGGGCCAGAACCTGGGCGCGCAACGCCCGGAGCGCGCCGCAAAAGCCGTCTGGCGCACCGGTTTTTACAACATGGTTTTCCTGGGAAGCATCGGCGTGTTCTTCATCGTCTTTGCCGCACCGGTGGTGCGCCTGTTTGTCAGCGACCCGGCGGTGATCCCCATCGCCGCCGTGGCGCTGCGAACTTTTGCGTGCGGCAACGTGGGTTACGCCTACGGCATGGTGATGCTGCAGGCGTTCAACGGCGCCGGCGATACGCTCACGCCCACCATAGTGAACTTCTTCGGCTTCTGGGTGCTGGAGCTGCCCCTGGCCTGGGCGCTTGCCACCACCCTCGGCATGCGCGCGGAGGGAGCTTTCCTGGCTATCGTCATCGCAGAATGCGCCATGGCCGTCGCCGGCGTCGTGCTCTTTCGCCGGGGCCGGTGGAAGCGCCAGAAAATCTAGCCGGGGCGCACCATCCTTGACACAGCCTCATCGTGTCAAGGGTGGGCTCGCGCAAGGCGAGTCCCGGAACCACAGCTTTTCATGCCGGAAATCATTCCGGCCAGGCTTTTTCTCCTGTGATCGGAATCGCATGCCCTGCCCGCAACATCTGAGAAAATGGATGTCAGTGAGTGGAACGAAACCATCTGCCGTGCAGCGGGCATGGCTGGCCGCCGGGTGTGCGCTGCTGTGCGCGGCCTGCGCGGCGCTACCGACGCGCGCGCAGTCGCAAAATCCCACCTCCGCCACCAATCCCTATTACGGCAGCGTCACCCTCAAGCCGGCCACCGACGAAGTGCTGCAGCTTTCGCTTGACGACGCCATCCACCGCGGCCTGGAGAACAATCTTGGCCTGAGGCAGGCGGAGAATGCCGAGAGGCAGGTTCATGCCCAGCAGTCGCAGGCCCTGCAGGAGTTTTTACCCACCATTACGCTCACCGGCGACACCGGCTTCTACCAGCACAACCTGGCCGCGCAGGGATTCGGCCCCGGACTCATCAAGAAATTCGCCGGGGGCTTTCCCGGGGGAATCATCCCCAAGATTCCGCTGATCACCAAGGACACACTTACCGAGGGCCAACTGCATTTCGATCAAATCCTGTTTTCCGGCCCGGTGCTTGCGGGTTGGAAGGCCGCAGGGGCAGCTACGCGGTCGGCGTATTTCGCCAAAATGACCGCGCGCGGCGAGGTGATCCAGCAGGTGGCATCGGCGTATCTGCACGCCATTGCCGCGGCCAGCGAGGTGGAGAACGCGCGGGCGCTGGAGCAGGCCGACCTGGTCCAGCTCAACCACGCCCATGAGGAGCACATGGCGGGGGTCTCATCCAATTTGGACGAGGTGCGCGCGCGAGTGCAATATCTTGCGCAGCAGCAGTCGCGCCTTGCCGCCGAGAATGCCGCCCAGAAAGACCTGATCCTGCTCAAGCGCGAGATTGGCCTCGATCCCGGGCAGAAGATCGCGCTCACTGACCGCACGCCTTATAGCGATCTGGCCGCGCAAACTCCGGAAGAGCTGCGCGCGACCGCCTACAAGAGCCGCCAGGACTACCAAAACCTGCAGAATCAGATGGTCGAGCTAAAAGCGGTGCATGCGGCCTATCGCAGTCAGCGCTATCCCACGTTGAGCTTCAGCGGCAACTATGGAGTGGAGGACATCGGCGGCATCGGTTCGCATGGGACTTTCGCTGCCATCGGCATCCTGAGCTTCCCCATCTTTCGCGAGGCAGGACTGCGCGGCGACATCGACGCTTCGCAGGCTCAGGTAGACGCGCTGAACGCGCAGATGGACGATCTGCGCAGTCGCATCGACCAGCAGGTGCGCTCGGCGCTGCTCGACGCCAACGCCGCGGGCAAGCTGGTGGAAGTGGCGCGTTCCAACGTGGATCTGGCCACCCGCGCCCTGGCCGACGAAACCGAGCGCGTAAACGCCGGCGTAGACGACACCCTGCCGCTGGTCACCGCGCAGGCCACCCTGGCGAGCGCGCAAACCAGCCTGGTGGAAACCCTTTATCAGTACAACCTGGCCAAGCTGGCCGTGGCCCGCGCCGCCGGCGTCCTCGAACAGCAATATCGCGAGTACCTGGGCAGGTAACGGTTCCGCCCGCGAACCGATCTGAACATCCACACCGATGGGTCCATCGAGTTAACCCGGCCATGCCGCAAGAACGAACCCATGCCGTGCGCCAAGAAGTAAGCTATCTGCCTGAGGTAGTCTATGGATATCCCCTCGTGCGCTTTGCACAGGAACGTGGCGAAGAGCAGCCAACTTGGACCAACTTTCTCTCAACCAACCTTAAGGTTGATTTCCGGCAATCGGCGTCCTGGCTCGGGAAAGATGCGGGCCCTATGCGGTGAAGGGCGATTCCCGGGCAAAAAGAACCCACAAGAGGAACGGACGGAATGCCCAGGAAGCTGCGAATTAAATATTACGTGGAGCCCGATACGGAGAGCTTGGCTCGCCGGGCTGCGCAGTATTTCTGCGAGATGGTGAACGAGGCGGTGGCCGACCAGGGCATCGCCCGCGTGGCCATCAGCGGCGGCTCCACGCCCAAGGATGCGTTCCACCTGCTTGCCGACCCCCGGCAGCACTGGCGCGCCCGCATGCCCTGGAACAACCTGGAACTCTACTGGGTGGACGAACGCACCGTGCCGCCGGACGATCCCGATTCCAACTACCGCATGACCCGCGAAACCCTCCTTGACCATGTGCCGCTCCCTCCCGCGCAGATTCACCGCATCGAGGGCGAGCTCGATCCCCAGGTCGCCGCCGCGCGCTACGAGTCGGAGTTGCGCAACACCTTCCGCCTGGAGGGCGCCGAAACGCCGCGCTTCGACCTGGTGGCGCTGGGTATGGGCGACGACGGGCACACCGCCTCTCTCTTTCCCCACACCCAGGCCATTCATGAAATGGGCCGCCTGGTCACCGCCAACCACGTTCCCCAGAAGGACACCTGGCGCATCACTCTCACCTGGCCGGTGATCAACCACGCCAGCTCGGTCTTCTTCCTCATCGCCGGGGCCGAAAAGGCACAGCGCGTTCACGAAGTTTTCCTCGGCCCCCGCGACCCCGAACGCCTGCCCAGTCAACTGATATGGCCCGCAAGCGGTATACTCACTCTGTTCCTGGATAAGGCCGCTGCTGCGCTTTTGCCCGCGACAGATGGGGAAGGCTGTGGGGTTTTGGAGAGAGAAAGATGATTCTGGCCGGCGACGTAGGCGGCACCAAGGTTCACCTGGCGCTGTATGACTTTAGCAATGGAAAACTGGATCACCGGCGCGAGGAGCGGTTCCCGGCCAAGGACTATTCAGGGCTTGAGGCGATCGTAAAAGAGTTTCTGGGCGCCGACAAGGCGACCGCGGCATGTTTTGGCGTTCCCGGACCAGTTCGCGACGGACGCCTGCGCCTGACCAACCTGCCCTGGACGCTGGATAGCCGCGAACTCTCCGCCAGCCTGGGCATCCAGCATGTGTTTCTGATCAACGACCTTGAGGCCAACGGCTACGGCATCGCCGAGCTGCAGCCGAACCAGATTTACACCCTCAGCGAAGGCGACCCCAGCCAGATCGGCAACCGCGCGCTCATCGCCGCCGGGACCGGCCTGGGCGAAGGACTGCTCACCTGGAACGGCCGCATCCATGTTCCCTATCCTTCCGAGGGCGGCCACGCCGACTATGCTCCGCGCAACGAGGACGAGATCGACCTGCTCCGGTTCCTCAAGCAGAAATACAATGGCCGCATCAGTTGGGAGCGCGTGGTCAGCGGCATGGGCATGACCAGCATCTATGAGTTCCTGCGCGACGTGCGCGGCATGGAAGTCGAGCCAGGCCTGGCGAAAGAAATGGACGCCGCCGACGACTGCAACTCCGTGATCACCGAAAAGGGCTTGAGCGGCGAAAGCGAAATCTGCGTAAAAACGCTGGACATGTTTGTCTCCGCATACGGCGCCGAGGCGGGCAACCTGGCGCTGAAGATTCTCTCCGTGGGCGGGCTCTACATCGGCGGCGGCATAGCTCCGCGGATACTGGAGAAGCTGAAGGACGGCACTTTCATGAAGGCCTTCACCGACAAGGGCCGCCTGAGCCAATTGCTCGTCAACATGCCGGTGCGGGTGATCCTGGAAAGCCGCGCCGCCGTGCTGGGCGCCGCCGCCTATGCCGAGGCGCGCGCCGCCGAGTTGAGCGGAGTGTCGCCGCGAGCGGCTTCCGTCCATAACTAGCCGCGGCATGGATTTGCAGGGACCGAAGGCCAGCCACGCGGCTGGCCTTCTTTGCGCCCTTGGGGTGCGCCTGGAGCCGGGCGAAGATATCGGAGCGGCAAATACGCCGATGGGAACGAAAGGGAGGCGGGCATGATGCGTTGGCTGCGCGCGGCGATCCTCGGGCTGGCGGCTTTCGGCGTCATCTCTTTTGCCCTCGATTGGACCGTATTCAAGCTGACCGGGTCGCCCAAATCCAAATTCACGGTGAGTCACTTTGTATCCGCTCCGCTCAAAAACAATAAGCAGGAAATCGACTTTATCGGTTCGGAAGATGAGCCCTGTTCCCTCACGGTCTATCCGCAGGATGGTTACATGCCATGCTGGTATCTGCGCCGCCACACCAACCAGGTGACCACATACTGAGATTTCGCTAACAGCCGGTGGCAAAACTCGAGAAACCCATCCCGCAGGGGCTATTGAACCTTGGAAAAGCAATGTCCTTCTGGAACGGGGAAAAGCCAGATTTTGCTGATGGGCGTTTGCGCGGGGGAGACTGAAGAACAACCGCAGATCCTTCGACTCCGCAGCGCAAAAGGCGCGCTGC
>DASZLF010000107.1:0-37781 GCA_035552555.1 Occallatibacter sp. | reverse complement strand
TCGTCCCGCACACTCGGAGGCAGAAGATAAGCCTGATCCGGACTGTAAACCTTGAATCGCGACATACCTATCTTGTCGCCCAACGCGGTTGTGAATTACAAGTACCTTGTGTAGTTCTCACGCAGACACTTTAGCCCCTGCGCCAACGCTCCAACGGGACCAACGAATGTACACACCGAAGTTCAACAAGATCGCCGATCACGCCACGCTCCTCGAAGCCATGCGCGCCTACTCCTTCGCCATCCTCTTCGGCTCCGCCGCCGACGGCGCTCCCACGGCCACGCACCTTCCCCTGCTGGTAAAGGACGAAGGCGAACACGGCCTCCTCGAAGGCCACTTCGCGCGCGCCAACCAGCTCTGGCAGGCCCTCGCCGGCCGCGAAACCCTGGTCGTATTCCCCGGCCCGCACAGCTACGTCTCGCCCTCGCTCTACGTCGAACCGCTCTCCGTCCCCACCTGGAACTACATCGCCATCCACGCTTATGGCACGCTCGAACTCATCGCAGACGACGCCGATAAAGCTCGCCTCGTCGAAGAACTGATCGCCGTCCACGATCCCTCTTACGGCGACCGCTGGCGCACCATGCCCGAAGGCTATCGCCGCACCATGCTCGCCGGCATCATGGGTTTCCGCATCCCCATTGCGCGTATCGAAGGCAAATTCAAACTCAGCCAGAACCGCGCCGAACCCGAGCGCCAAAACGTCCGCGACGCTCAAGCCACAGGCAACGACGACCAGCGCGAACTCGCCCGCTGGATGGACCGTCTTGCCGCCCCACTCCCCGCAAACGAAAGCAGGACCCGATGAAACCCACGCCACGAGTCGAACTGTTTGACACCAGCCTGCGCGACGGCATGCAGCAGCCCAACCTCGAAATCTCCGTGCCCGCCGCCGTCAGCCTGCTCCAGCGCATGGGCGCCTTCGGCGTCCACTACGCGGAAATCGGCTTCGCCGGCGCCAACCAATTTGTTGCGCAACTTTGCCAGGCGCTCGATCGCGCGCAGACCGGCTCCATGAAGCTCGCTCTCTTCGGACGTACCCGCGGACGCGGCACGCGCGTCGAGGACTGGCCCGACGTGCGCTTCATCCTCGAGCACAAGCAGCGCGTTCCCGTCGCCGTCGTCGTGCTCAAGTCGCGCCTGCTTGACGTTGAGCGCTCGCTTGAAACCACTCCCGAGGAAAACCTCCGCATGGCGCAGGAAACCATCGCCTGCCTGCAGGACAACGGCCTGGAAGTCCTCGTCGATCTCGAACACTCCATGGACGCGTTCTGCGCCCGCCGCGAAATGGGCGCGCCCTGCGACGCCGATTTCGCCGCGCGCACCCGCGACTACTTTCACCAGGTCGTCGAACAGTGCGCCCGCCAGCAGGTCAGCCGCATCGTCGTCTGCGACACCACCGGCGGCGCCAGCCCGGAAGAAGTCACATCGCTGTTCACGCGCTTCGCCCAAGACTTCCCCTCCGCGCGCTTCGGCTTTCACGGCCACACCGATCGCGGACTCGGCGTAGCCAACGCCCGCGCCGCCATCCTCTCCGGAGCGGTCCAGGTCCAGGGCACGCTGCTCGGCACCGGCGAGCGCTGCGGCAACGTCAATCTCACCACTGTCCTCGGCGGCATGCAACTGCGCGGCGAAGCCGAATTCGTCCCTCCCGAATCGCTCGCCGGCCTCACCAGCCTCGCCCACTCCGCCTTCGCCGCCTTTGGACTCGACATTCCCCACGGCGCGCCCATCGTCGGCCCCGGCGCGTTCGGCACCTGGGCGGGCATGCACGGCTCCAGCGAGCGCAAGAACCCCGGCGCGTATCTCTGGTGCGATCCCGCGCGCGTGGGCGCCACTCCCGCCATCGGCGTCAACGCCCAATCCGGCCGCGCCAACGTGGTCCTGCTCTCAGAGCAGCTCGGCGTGCCCCTCACCGGACCCCAGGCGCAGAAGCTGATCGACGCCAACCGCGCCATGGTCGACGGCGGCGGATTCACCGCCAGCGAGGTCTCCTTCCGACTGGCCTGCATGCGCGTGCTCCACACCCTCCCCGATTTCTTCACCGTGCGCACCTGGCGCGTGTTCGACGAATCCGATGAGGCGGGCACCCGATTCGTGCAGGCCTTCATGTCTCTCGGCCTCGCTGACGGCGCCATCGTCACCACTCGCGCCGAGGGCGCCGGCCCCGTGGACGCACTCACCCGCGCCATGCGCCTCGAACTTGAAAAGTGGTATCCCGCGCTCAAAAACATGCACCTGGGCCGCTTCAGCGTCACTGCACTCGACGTCTCCGCCCACGACTCCGCCGCCCACGTCCGCGTCACCGTCAGCTTCCAGGCCGAGGGCCCCGAAGGCCGCGAGATAACCCCATGGGTCACCGCCGGAATTTCCTCCGACATGAACCAGGCCGCCCTCCTGGCCATCCTCGACGGCTTCCAGTACTGGTTGCTGCGCCAGCCCGCCGAGCCGTCCACATCGGCGGCTGGCGATGCAAAGTCAGCGGCGCTCCGAAGCTAAAGCAGCGCTTATACCCACATCTCCGTGCCCCATCTTTGCGTCCGCCGCGGCGGATTTCTGTCGCAAGGGTGGGACGCTACGACAGTTGAGTACGTCGATTCCGATCCAGCCCTGGCTGCGATAAGATTCTCCCGTTCCAAAGAAACTCCGCGGAGGAGAATCTCATGCGCCGCATCGTTTTCGTTTTCTGCCTGCTTGTGTCCGCTTCCATCGCCGCGCCTGGCCAGGCCGCCGACCGCCTCGAACCCCAGCATCCCGATTGGCAGCAGCAGGTGCTGCGCGAGATGCCCCTGCTCGGCCATCGCAACTGGATCCTCATCGTCGACTCGGCGTACCCGCTGCAGTCCTCCGACGGCATCGAGACCATCGAAACCGGCGCCGACGAGTTCGATGTGATTCGCTTCGTGATGCACGCCGTGGGCCGCTCCATTCACGTCCGTCCCGACATTCTTATGGATGCCGAACTGCCGTTCGTTCCCGAAGCAGACGCGCCGGGGGTGTCGAAATACCGCGCCGAGATCCGCGATCTGCTCGCCGGCCAGGCGGTCGAATCCGTTCCCCACCAGCAGCTAATCGATCAGGTCGATCAGGCGGGGCGCAAGGTCCACGTGCTGGTGCTCAAGACCAATATGACCGTGCCCTACTCGTCCGTCTTCCTCCGCCTCAACTGCAAATACTGGAGCAACAGCGCCGAAAGACGCCTTCGCGCCCGTATGGCGGCCGGCCCGGCAGGCGCTCCGTAATATCCGGCCTTCGCCCGCCGCCCTGCAACCTCGGCCTTTGATATACTCAAGGGGTTCACCTGCGGAGGTGGCGAAATTGGCAGACGCACAAGCTTGAGGTGCTTGCGCCGCAAGGCATAGGGGTTCAAGTCCCCTCCTCCGCACCAGGAATTTTTTCCGCCGGAAAGCAGCTTAAAATGAACATTCTCTTCTACTTCATCATCACCGTGCACGTGATCGTGTGCACCTTCCTCATCGGCGTCATCCTTGTCCAGCAGGGACGCTCGGCTGACCTGGCTGGCGCATTCGGGGGACAGGGTTCGCAGACCGCCTTCGGACCCCGCGCCGCAGCCAACGTGCTCACCCGCCTCACCACCTGGTGCGCCATCATTTTCATGATCACGTCCCTCAGCCTCACCATCCTTTACGTGCGCGGCACTCACTCCCGCTCCGTGCTTTCCGGCACGGCGCCCACGTCCGCTCCCGCCAAGACGGGCAAGTAGGCTTCGCAGACGCAACGCCGAAAAGCGCCTCTGCCTAAGTCTCCGTGCCCCATCCTTGCGTCCGCCGCGGCGGATTTCCTGTCGCAAGGGTGGGAACCCACCATGCGCCCGTACCCAACTCACCGTGCCCCATCTTTGCGACTTTTTCCTGTCGCAAGGGTGGGAACCCACCACGCGCCCGTACCCAACTCTCCGCGCCCCACGACCCTCAGCAGGAAACCGGCCGCCGCCGGACCGGATCGGCGCGGATGCGATCCGTTCAGTTGCGCTCATCACTGACTGCTGACCTCAGACCCCACTACAATTGAACCCATGATCCTGGAGACATTTCCGGTCGGCCCGCTGCAATGCAACTGCACCATCCTCGGCGACGAAGCCGCCGGCGAGGCCATCGTTATCGACCCTGGCGACGAGGTGGGCCGCATCCAGCGCCGCCTCACCGAGCTCGGCCTCAAACTGAAGCAGATCCTCGTCACCCACGCCCACATCGACCACGTCGGCGGAGCGCTCAAGCTCAAGCGGCTCACCGGCGCCCCCATCCTGCTCAACCAAGCCGATCTCCCCTTGCTCCAGAGCATGAACCAGCAGGCCGCGTGGGTGGGCGTCCCCGAGCCGGAAACGGCGCCGCCGGACGCCGGCCTCACCGAGGGCCTTACCGTCGGGCTTGAACGCTACCCCGCCCAGGTGGTCCACACGCCCGGCCATACCCAGGGTTCGGTCTGCCTTCACTTCGCGCCGCTCAACATGATCTTCGCCGGCGACACTCTCTTCGCCGGCAGCATTGGCCGCACCGACCTCCCCGGAGGCGACGGCCGCCAGATCATCCGTTCCATCGAGACGCGCCTGATGGCCCTCCCCGACGACACCCGCGTCCTCCCCGGCCACGGCCCCGAAACCACCATAGGCCAGGAGCGCGAACACAACCCATTCCTGAATTCGTAGCCCTGAGAAGGGCAAAACGCGCAAGGGCACGACTTGAGTCGCGCCGAAAGGCCGCTAGAAAAGACCCGGGCTTTAGCCGCTGCGGGAAGCTTTTCGATCCAATGATTCCTCAGCGATCTACAAAGCTATTCTTGACTATTTCCATCAACTTACAATCAATACCTCATCTATCACTTAACCTACTCCCCCCGTACTGTTACCCTCCTGATGCGTTCCTAAAGAGTTAAGCAATATGGTTACCCCTGTGCGAAATTCCTCAACAGGCGCCAGCAGGCTTAGCACCAGCCATCCCGCTTCCGGCATCCCGAAAAAGTGTCCCGGATGCACCCAGACCCCGCGCTCCAGCAGTTTCGCCGCGGTTACCTCATCCGGCTCCAGCGCCGCAATGCGCAGCACCGCGTACCACCCGCCCTCCACCTCCAGCCGCCGCACCACCGGCTCTCCGGCGAGCTGCCGGTCCAGCTCTGCAAGGTTCGCCCGCACGCGCGCCAGAATCTGCTTCTGAATCCCGTGCCTCCCCCCCAGCCACGCCGGCATCGCCCACTGCACCGGCGCATTCATTGACAGAAACGTGTCCGCAACCACCTCCAGCCGATCCAGCGCCGCCTCCCGCTCCGGCCCCGTCGCCACCAGCCACGCCGCCTTCATCTGCGGCAGCCCGGCAATCTTGCTCAGCCCGCTCACCACAAACACCGGCACATCTTCCAGTCCCGCGGCAAACGTGCGCGGCCGGTCCGCGGCATCGAACGCATAATCCAGAAACACCTCATCCACAATCAGCGACAGCCCGAATTCCCGGCACAGCCCCGCCAGCTCCCTCGCCTCCCACGCCTGCGTAAAGTGCCCGGTGGGATTGTTGGGATGCACCAGCACGATGGCCCGCGTGGCCTGCGAAATCGACCGCCGAAACCCCTCGGGATCGATCTGCCACTGGTGGTCATAAACCAGGGGAGCGGTCCGCAGCCGCACGTCATCCAGCGCCGCCAGGTAATCGAACAGCGGATAGCCCGGCTGCGGCGCCAGGATCTCGCTCCCCGGATCGCACAGCAGGCGAAACAAGTAGCTGTATGCCTCGCTGGTGCTGGTGGTCAGCATCACCTGTTGCGGCTCGACCCGCGCCCCATGATCCGCGTAGTAGGCGCAAACCGCCTGGCGCGCCCTCAGCAGCCCCCGCGGACTGGGATCGTAATCCAGCGCCCGCGGATTGCGCAGCGCATCCAGCAAGTCCTCGGGGTAAGTCAACCCGCAGCGGGTTGGATTCGACGCCGTCAGGTCCGCCACCGGCAGCCCCGCCGCCAGGCGCTCCCGATGCGCCCGCGACAGCTCGCTCTCTTCGGTATTCCAGTTGGTTCGTTGCGAAAACCGCATCGCGCTCTTCCCGCCCATCGCCCCGCGGACTCACCCCAGCATACCCTCCTCTCCCCTGCCATCGTGCACAATGGAAGCAGGCGCCTGGCGCCGCAAACACGTTCACCGAGGAGGATTTTTGTCCCTGCGCGCGGTCGTCTTCGATTACGGAATGGTTCTCACCGGCCCACCCAACCAGCAAGCACACGACGCCATGGTGCGCATCACCGGCCTCGCCGCGGAGCAGTTTGAGACGCTCTACTGGGCCGATCGCCATGCCTACGACGAAGGCAAGCTCACCGGCGTCGCTTTCTGGCAGAAATTCGCCCGCGACAGCGGCATCGCTTTCACTCCCGCGCAGCTCGACCAACTCAATCGCCTCGACGCCCGCATGTGGACCACCTGCGACCCCGCTATGGTCGAATGGCAGCAGCGCATCCGCCAAAATGGACTGCGCACCGCCATCCTCTCCAATATGGGCGACTCGGTGCTTGCCAACATCGAGCGCGAATTTGCCTGGATTCGCAACTTCGACGTCCTCGTGTGGAGCTTTCAGCTCGGCGTCGCCAAGCCCGACCCCGCCATCTATCGCCACACCCTGGAGCAGCTCGGCACTCCGCCCGCCGAAACCCTCTTTATCGACGACAAGCGCCCCAATATCGACGCCGCCCGCGCCCTCGGCATGCCCGCCATCGAATTCACCACCATCGACCGCCTGCGCGAAGAGCTGGCCCGCGCCGGCGACCACGGCCTGCCGCTCCCCTGAAGCCTGCGGCTCACCCAAGGTGATGAAAACGCCCTGTTTTGAAGGGGCACGACTTTAGTCGTGCCGATAACTGCCCTGAATCGAGCCCGGCTTTAGCCACTGAGGGAAAGCCCCATCGCGGGTTCTGTGGATGGTACACTTCTCCCCGTCCAGCGGCCGCCTGCCCGGAACCCACTGGAAACGGACGGTTCTTATCGCGGCGACCGTCCAAAGGGGAACATCATGGCCTTATCTCCGTTGGTCCAACGCATCCTTTTCCAACGCTTCCTGTTCCCACGCGCCCTGGTCCTGAGCGCCGCATCGCTGCTCGTCACCGCCGCCGCCGTCGCGCAAACCGTGCCGGTGGTCACCGGCGACCCCCGCGTCGACAAAATCCTCAGCCAGATGACCCTCGAAGAAAAGCTGACGCTGATCCACGGCACCCACGAAAATCCCGCCGTCTACCAGGGCCAGGCCGGCTACCTTGGCGGCGTGCCCCGGCTCGGCATTCCCGGCCTGCGCTTCGCCGACGGACCTCCCGGCGCACTCACTCGCGTCCCCTCCCAGGGCGAAACCGCCACTATGGGCGTGGCCGCCACCTTCAGCGCCAAAGATGCCCAGGACAATGGCATCGTGATCGGCCGCGAAGATCGCTCCCTGGGCATCGACGTCTCCCTGCAGCCCTTCGTCAACATCGATCGCGACCTCGAGTTCGGCCGCGGCTACAACACCTTCGGCGAAGACCCTTACCTCACCTCCGTCATGGGCGCCGCCGAAATCAACGGCATCCAGTCGCAGCGCGTCATGGCCCAGGTCAAGCACTTCGTCGGCTACGACTCCGACAACGAAAACACCTTCATCGACGACCAGACGCTGCACGAAGTCTACGTGGCCCCTTTCGACGCCGCGGTGCAGGCCGGCGTCTCCTCCATCATGTGTTCCTATAACCGCCTCAACGGCGCCTTCGCCTGCGGCAACAAGGACACGCTGACCACCATTCTCCGCGATCAGATCGGCTTCAAGGGCTTCGTCACCTCCGACTGGGGCGCCGTCCACGCCGTCAACTTCATCAACGCCGGCCTCGACATGGAAATGCCCGGCGAGCCGGACCCCAAGGCGGGCTTCAACATCCCGTCGTTCTTCGACTCCAAACCTGTTCCGCCGCCCCCGCCGCCGCACGCGGCCGAAGACAACTCGGGCATGTTCGGCGGCCACATCCCCGAGGAGCCCGCGCCGAAAAATGACTTCAACGGCGGCAACTGGGGCGTCAAGCTCAATCCTGAAAAAATGCCGGAAGCCCTCAAGGACGGCACCGTCAACGAAGCCGCTGTCACCCGCGCCGCCGGACACGTCCTCTATGAAATCGTTCACTTCGGCTACATGAGCGGCCAGCAGAAACATGCCGTCACCCAGCAGGCCATCGAGGCCAACGCCAAAATCATCGAAAAGACCGGCGAGGATGCCGCGGTGCTGCTCAAGAACGAAGACAACGTCCTGCCGCTCAAGGCCGCCGATCTCGATTCCGTGGTTCTCATCGGCCCCACCGCCGCCCAGGTCGATTCCATCGGCATCAACGGCGAGCGCTCCGTCGGCCTGCCCTGGCGACAGGTGGGCCCGCTGGCCGCCATGCGCAAAATCTCCGGCAACGACGACATCCAGTTCGCCGTCGCCGATGACATGACCGGCAATACCGTTCCCGCGAATTTGCTGAGCCATGACGGCAAGCCGGGCCTGATGCGCACCGGCGCCGGGCAACCCAGTGTGGATCCCCAGCTCAACTTCACCACCAAGGCCGGTACTGCTCTCCCGCCCAACTCCAGCGTCACGTGGAAGGGCACGCTGGGTGTGCCCCAAGCCGGCAATTACTGGATCTATCTGCAGGCGCTCGGCGCCAACGCCACCATGATGCTGGACGGCAAGGGCTTCGTCCGCACCGGCGCATTCCAGGGCGGCGTCCACGGCGACATCCTCCAGGCCAACCAGGACAACGTCGTCCCCACGCCCGATGGCCTCGATAACGTGCGCCGCGCCATTGACCTCACCGCCGGACCCCACGACGTCGAAATCCAAACCTCGTCCGACACCTCGAACGCCCCGGTACAGATTCGCCTCAACTGGTACACCCCCGATCAGCGCCAGGCCGATCACGATGCCGCCATTGCCGCGGCCAAAAACGCCAAGGTCGCCGTGGTCTTCGTGTGGACCCGCCTGCAGCCGGTCTTCGGCCTACCCGGCGATCAGGACAAACTGGTGGACGAAATCGCCGCCGTCAATCCCAACACCATCGTGGTGCTCAACACCAGCCAGCCGGTCGCCCTGCCCTGGGTCGACAAGGTCAAAGCCGTACTCGAAATGTGGTGGCCCGGCGATGAGGGCGGATGGTCCACGGCCAATCTGCTTCTCGGCAAGGTCTCGCCCGCCGGACGCCTCCCCGTCACCTGGGGCAAGCGCCTCGAAGACTATGCCGCCACCGACCCCCGCTATCCCGAGCGCTCAAAGAGGGGCGTCGACCACAAGACCACCTACAGCGAAGGCGTCAACGTGGGCTATCGCTGGTTTGACAAGCAGAACATCGAGCCGCTGTTCGCCTTCGGCCACGGCCTCAGCTATACCACCTTCGACTACTCCGATATGAAGGTGGCCAAGGCCATCGACCGCGGCCTCGACGTCTCCGTGAAGATCAAAAACACCGGCTCCATGGCGTCGGACGAAGTGCCCCAGGTCTACCTCGGTGCGCCCGGCGAAATCCCTGAAGGCGTGCAGTTCCCCGTCCGCGCGCTGGCTGCTTTCGACCGCATCCACCTCGCCCCCGGCGAGTCCCGCACCGTAACCCTCCACGTGCCCGAACGCCAGCTCCAATACTGGTCCACGAAGGACGGCAAGTGGGTGACGGTCACCAGCAAACGCACCGTAAGCGCAGGCGGATCGTCGCGCAATTTGCCGGTGCATCGGGAGATCGACTAGCTCGGGAAATCGGCACGCAGGCCGGGCGGCGCGGCGCATCGTGCCGCCCCACGTCATCTCCGCTGGAAATCGAATTTCGTCCGGCTTGCGGCGGTAAACAAAATTGCGTACTATGAAACTGCCATTTGGGACCTGCGATGAAGAGCACGGAATTCAAGCGCTGGCTGGCCAAACAGGGAGTAACGTTCGGGACTCAGAACGGTTCCCATCTAAGGCTATTCTTCAACGGGCGGCTATCGGTTTTGCCCATGCACGGCAAAGACCTTCCTAAAGGCCTGGTACAGGACATCAAGAGACAATTCGGCCTCAAAGACAAGGAGTGATCCTATGCGCGGGTATCCAGTGAATCTCCGCAAAGATGGCAAATTCATCGTTGTCAGAATCCCCGACATCCCCGAGGCGCATACCTTTGGCACCAATCGCGCCCACGCTCTCGAAATGGCAAAGGAAGCTCTCGAACTGTCCATGGAGTTCTACTTCGACGACAAGCGCCGGGTTCCAATGCCCTCTGCGCCCAAGCGCGGTCAGGCAGTGGTGGAGTTATCCCCCAGCGTAGCGGCAAAGGTTCTCCTGCTGAACGAAATGCTCCGACAGAACGTCCGTCCCGTCGAACTGGCGCGGCGTATCGGCACCACGAAACAGGAAGTCAACAGGCTTACGAATCTCAGGCATCCGACCAAGATCGACCGCATCGATGTTGCGCTCCGAGCATTGGGTAAGCGCCTCTATCTCGACGCGGCCTGACTCGCGGCGGCCCGAATACGATGCGGTTTCGCCACGACCTTATTGCACTCCGTAAGCCATGCCCAGCCCAACCAGGTTGGCGGCGGCGATGATGACAACGATGCCGGCCCAGAGGAGCATAACAAGATTGCGACGCACTCCGGTCCACTCGCGCAGTGACAGGCCGACGATAGCGCCGCAGAGCACGTAGATGCTCATGTGCAGCATCCAGTTCACATAGGACATGCTGGCCGGGATGTTGGCCTGGCCCCACGCATAGAAGAAAAACTGCAGATACCACATGATGCCGCCGGCGGAGGCCAGGGCCGCGTTTTTCGCCAACGTCGGCGTGGGCTGCCGCAGATCGTCGCGCACCGAGAGCGTTTTGACGGCGGCGAGCCGGATGAAGCAGTAGGCGAGATTGATGACCGCGCCCCCGCCCATGATGAAGACGTAGCTGGGCAGAGCCGCGTACAGCGGATTGACGCCCAGCTTGACTGCTGCCGCCTGCATGGGTTGCGCCGCGTCAATGGCAAACGACATGCCCGACGAGAAGATGCCGCAGAGGACGGCGAGCATGAGCCCCCGGCTGACATTGAACCCTTCGAGTTGGCCCTTGAGCTGGACTTCCTTCTTGTGTCCGGCCCAGGAGACAATGGCCACGCCGATGAGCGCGACCAGCACGCCGGCCATGGTGAACAGGCCACCGCGGGTCTCAAAGAGCATTGCGGCCTGGCCATGCATCAGCGGCGGCGCCAGCGTTCCCACCACCAGCACCACACCGATGGCCACGCCAATGCCCAGCGACATGCCGAGATGCCGCATGGTGAGGCCGTAGCTCACGTTGCCGATGCCCCACATCGCGCCGAACAAAGCCACTTTGAGCAGCAGCGCGGCGGGCATCGACGCGTAGAAGCCGCGGAAATCGGGCAGCAGAAAAAGGCTCACCCCGATGGGCAGCAGGATCCACGAAAACAGCCCGGCCACGGCCCACGTCGTCTCCCACGACCACTTCTTCACTTTTTCAATGGGCGCATAGAACGACGCAGCCGACGCCGCACCCACTATGTGCCAGCCGATTCCCGCCAGGATGTTCGCCATTTGCTCTCTGTGGTTAGTGGTTAGTGAGTCAGTGGACAGTGATCAGTGGTCAGTTTGCGAGTCAGTGAATAAGTGAATAAGTGACGCGCTCGTCAGAGATGTGCGGTGAATGTGTAAGTGCCGGGTTCGAGGCGCACGCCGGGTTCACCATTTGGACCGGGACCAGAGTGCATGACTTCGTCGTAGTACCTCATGCTCTTGATTGACGATGTCTCAGCCTCGCTCATCCACCCGGTGGTGTTGGCGGGGATGGTAATGCGCCATGTGGCCATGCCTCCCTCGACCGTCCATGCGGAGTGGATTGTGCCGTACGACGACGGATACGTGAAGTCCACCGGCCCCAGCCTCTTGTCGAACACCGGATGCAGCACCACCGTATGGAACCCCGCATCGAGCGGCGTCGCATCCACGCCGGCCGCGTAGCGGTAGATCCAGTCCGCCACCGCGCCGTACGCGTAGTGGTTATACGAATTCATGCTGGGATCGCTCTTCATCTGGTCGCCATTCCAGCGTTCCCAGGTGGTGGTGGCGCCGTGCTCGATCAGGTATCCCCACGAGGGATACTGCGTATTCAGCAGCAACTGGTAAGCAACATCCGCGTGGCCGGTCTTGGTCAGCTCTTCCAGCAGGTACGGCGTGCCCAGAAACCCGGTGGCCAGCCGCCCATGATTGGCTGCAATCTTATCCACCAGCTTCTGCGCCGCCGCCGCGCGAACATTTTCCGGCAGCAGGTTCATGTGCAACGCCAGCACGTATCCGGTTTGCGTATCGTCCGCGGCGCCGCTCGGCCGGGTGCGTTCGCCGAACGCCGACGGGCTGCGGTCCGCGCCGGCAACGAATCCATCCGCATGCACAAACTGCTTTTGAAACGCGACGCGAATCTTTTCAAAAAGCGCAGCGTACTTCTGCTCATCGGCAGCGCGCCCGGTGGCATGCGCCATCTGCTGCATCAGCGTCACGTCATAGGCCCAATACGCGGTGGCAATCAGCACCTGGTTCGTCTTGCCTTCCGGCGAAAGCCAGTCGCCGAACGCAATCCCGCCCTGGTTCTTCCACAGCCCGTCGGGATTGGCGTCCGCAATGCCCGCGAGATATTTCTCCATGGCGTCCCAGTTCTGCTCAATTACGCGCACGTCGCCCGTCTGCAGCCACGACGTCCAGGGGATGATGACGCCGGCATCGCTCCATCCCGGCCCAAAACCGGAGTTCTCCGCGGCCGTGCCCGGCGCGTAGATGCCGTACATCGAAGTGCCGGCCTGGGTCCCGCGCATGTCGCGCGCAAACTTCCGCGAGAACGGCGCCAGGTCCATGTTGTAGCTCGCCGTTCGCCAGAACACCTGCGCATCGGCCATCCACCCCAGGCGCTCGTCGCGCTGCGGGCAGTCGGTGGGCACGCCCACGAAGTTGGACCGCTGGCCCCAGAGAATATTGCTCAAGAGCTGATTGACCATGGCGTTGCCGGTCTTAAGCTCGGCGGCAAACGGCGCATCGGTGTGAAGAACTTCGACGGTAAGCGCATCCTGCGGCGGCGGTGTGTTCACGCCGGTGATTTCGGCGTAACGGAAACCGTGGAAGGTGAACTGCGGCGTGAACTCTTCGACTCCGTTCCCCGCCAGGATGAAGTGGTCGGTGGCTTTGGCGGTGCGCAGATTTTCGGTATAGAGCGTTCCGTCGTCATTGAGAATTTCAGCGAAGCGAATGCGCACGTCCGTGCCCCGCGGACCCGAAATGCGCAGATGCTCCACGCCCGCGAGGTTCTGGCCAAAGTCGTAGACATAAACGCCGGGCTGGGGCTGCGCGAGGGATTTCGCGGAGATGGTGCGCTCCACACGGATCGGCTGGAAATCCTGGGCGACAATCTCGATGGGCTTGGGCTGGATCGCTTCGACAGTCGGCCAATCCCTTGCGATCACGCTGGTCACGAATGCGCCTATGGTCGGGAACGTTTTACGAGCATCCTGCGTCTCGCCATCGTAAAGTTCTGCATGCAAAATGTGCGACGTATTCGCCTGCCAGTTCGTGTCCGTCGTGACCCAATCGACCGAGCCGTCGGTGTACTCGATCCGCAACTGCGCCCGCAGCGCCGGCGGTGTATCGCCGTAATTGTTCGGCTGCTGAAACCACTCCAGCGGCGTCGAGTACCACCCCGGAGCCAACAGCGCACCCATCGCATTTTTGCCTTGAGCCAGCAGCGCCGTCACATCGTACGTCTGGTACACCACGCGCTCGCGATAATCCGTCCACCCCGGTGCAAACACGTCGTCGCTGACCCGCTTGCCGTTCAAAAACATTTCGTACTCGCCCAGCGCCGTCGCATACAGCCGCGCGCTCTTTACCGGCTTGCTCACATCAAACTCATCGCGCAGCGCCTTCACGGAATCGGGAATCCACGGATGGCCCAGTGGCGCGGATATAGGCCCGGCCGGCTGCTTCCATTCCTCGGCATTCTTCCAGCCGGAGTCGTCGAAGGCCGCCTGCTGCCAGCCTTCCGGCACGTGGATCGCAGTCTTCCACTCCGGGCCGCTGGCAAACGTCGCCGTGCTTCCATCGTTGTATTCGACAAAAAGCGTGGCAATCACCGGCGGCGTTGTGGGAGGGCCATAGGCCGCGGCGGAATAAAGCACCGACTCCAACGCGATGGTGTTTGCCCCCGGCTTGAGCTTGCCGGTCGCGTCGGCGTGAACAAATTTCTTCCACGGCATCTGGCGCCACGCGGGGAACGCCGCGGCCTCAAGAACCTGCGCCCCGTCGATCCACACGGAAACAGCATCCTGGCCAGTGGCATAGAGCACCGCGTGCTGAACAGGTTTGTCGAGCTTGACGGCAGCGCGGTAAGCGAACCGTTTCGGCATCCGCTCTTCCCCGGCAAGCGCCTTTGCGTCGGGGCTGGCGATCCACTCCGCCGGCGCATGACGCACTGCCGCTTCTTCGGCAGTCTCGTAGCCGATCCACTGCGCCTTCCACGCATCCTGGGTCATCAAGCCGGTCTCCCACCACCCAGGTTCGCTCGCGGAATACGGTTCGCCCGCAACGCCCCACACCTTCACTCGCCAGTAGTAGCGCGTGGACGGCTTCAGCGCCGGCCCGGCGTAGCGCACGTTGAGCGACTGCATCGATGGAACCCGGCCGCTGGTCCACACATCCGGCTTGCCGGAACGCAGCACGTCGGGGTTGGTGGCGATCATCAGTTCGTAGGCGGTCTGGCGAGCCCCGCGCGCGGAGTCGCTCAGTTGCCACGAGAAGCTGGGCGCTGGATCGTCGATGCCCAGCGGCGTGGTGAGATTGTCCACGCGCAGCTCCACCGGACCGGCGGTGGGCACCGCCGCGTTCGACATGGCCGCGGTCCACAGCACCATGGACCCGGTGACAACAAGGAGTCTCCGGCTGTTCCCGCATCCGACAAGATGTTTCATCGTGTTGCTATCTCCATTTGCAAAGCGTGACCATTGTGCCGGTTGCACCGCAGCTTTGCAAAGCTCCGCTACACTGGCAGCATGGGTCTTCGGCTCTATGCGGCAACCTCCAGCCTGGGCAAGCTGCGCGATTTTCGCACCGCCGCCATCGCCCACGGAATCGCCATCGATCCGCTGCCGGGGCTGGCAGCCATTGCTCCGCCAGACGAGGATGGAGCCACTTTTGAAGCCAACGCGCGGCTGAAGGCCGTTTACTACTCGCAATTTGCGTCCGGCGAGCCGGTGGTGGCCGATGACTCCGGGCTCGAGGTAGACGCGCTCGACGGCGCGCCCGGTGTGCGGTCCGCCCGCTTCGCCGCCGACGCCGGCCTGGTGGATTCGCCCGACGCGCCCCTCGACAACACCGACGTGTGGAACAACATGGTACTGTTGCAGCGCATGGCCGGCATCGCACCGGATCGGCGCACCGCCCGCTACCGATGCGTGCTGGTGGTTGCTCGCGACAGCCGTGTCATCGAAACCGCCGACGGTTGGGTGGAAGGCACGATCCTCACCGCTCCCCGCGGCACCGGCGGCTTTGGCTATGACCCGCTGTTCTATCTGCCGGAGTTCGGATTTACCATGGCCGAGATCAGCCTGGAGAAGAAGCTGACGCTCAGCCATCGCGGTCGCGCCATCGAAGCGTTGCTGCAAAAGCTCGAATCCCGATCTGCATAACCGGGGCGCGCACTGGCGCGCAAGGAAGCGAAGAAGTGATGGAACAAGGTAACTCTCATTTGAACCGGCGGCAGTTGGCCATGGGCGCCGCAATGGGCGCCTCATCCCTGCTGTTTACGCCGGCTGGTCTGGCCGCGCAGGGCCCAGGCGAGGGCCGCTCATTCATCGACGCGCGCCAGTTTGGCGCCGCCGGCGACGGCAAAACCAACGACACCGCCGCGCTGCAACGCGCACTCGACGCCATTGGCCACACCAGCGGCGCGCTGTTTCTTCCCCCCGGCATTTATCTCACCGGCGAACTGCGCGTGCCCGCCGACGTGGCCATGATCGGCCTGCCTGGGTGGAATTACAGCGGCCCCGGCGGATCGGTGCTGCAACTGGCCGATACCAACGCCACGTGCGTGCTCAATCTCACCGACGCGCGCGGAGCCACCATCCAGGGCCTCGCGCTCGACGGCCTCCACCTTGGCGCCGGCATTCATGGCATCGCGACCAAGCGCGCCAACTGGGGCCCGCACGAGGACGGCTTCCGCATCGAAGGCTGCCAAATCGTCCGTTTCAGCGGCGATGGCGTGCATCTCGAGTGTGCGTGGTGCTTCAGCGTGCGCCATTGCATGATGGGCTACAACGCCGGCGACGGCCTCAGCCTGCGCGGCTGGGACGGCTTTCTTATCGACAACTGGTTCTCCGGCAACAAGCGTGCCGGCTACGCCGCGCGGCAGGAGAATGCCTCAGTGACCTTCACCGCCAACCGCATCGAGTGGAACGGCGAAGAGAACATGGTGGTCACCGGAGGCGACGGTTACCAGATCACCGGCAACTTCTTCGATCGCGCGGGAACGGTCGGCATCGCGCTGCGCAAAGGCCGCGTTCCGTGCACGCAAGTTACCATCACCGGCAACTTCATCAAGCGCAGCGGCAAGCTGTCCGACGCGGCCAGCCACGATTCCGCGCAAATTCTCCTTGAGGAATGCGAAGGCGTAACCTGCATCGGCAACTCGCTTCAGGCTGGCCGCGACGACGGCGGGAGCGGCGTATGGAGCCCCGCATACGGCATCATCCATCGCAGCCTGCGCAACTGCGTCATCAAAGACAACGTCTTGCACGACGGCGCAATCAAGCAACTGATGCTCGACCTCGGCGCAGGCACGGAGGGCGTTGCGATCGCCGACAACCCCGGCCGCCTTTTTACCGACTTCGCGCGAAAGTGGTGATGTGTGTCACATCGCGGAAAATCATGCAGCAAACCGCTTTATCTCGCTGCCATCCTTGACGATCCTAAGCTGCGTTTCCAATAATGCTTTTGTAATCTGCGTCACGCTCTCGTCTCTCTATCCGAAACGCAAACCGTCCGGGATCCGGATCCGCAGCCTCTAGGAGCTGACAATTCCATGGCAACTGCCCAACATCCTGCGGCGCATAAACTTCGCGCCGGAGTGCAGCCTCTGCGCGCGGGCCAGGGTAACTCGTTCATCTGGCGAAAGCTGCATTCCCTGCTCGGCATCATCCCCATCGGCGCTTTTCTGCTCGAGCACCTTCTGTCGAACTTCGAGGCGCTCAAGGGACCCGCCGCTTACGCCGCCCAGGTGAAATTCCTCAATGCGCTGCCGCTGGTGCGCATTCTCGAGTGGACGTTCATCTTTATTCCGCTGCTCTATCACGGCGTCTACGGTATCTACATCTGGCTGCGCGGCAAGTCGAACGTGGTCTATTACCCCTGGGCCGGCAACTGGCTCTACGTGGCGCAGCGCTGGACCGGCTTCATCGCGTTCCTCTACATCGGGCAGCATGTCTGGCGTCAGAGGTTCGCGGGCGTGAGCCTGCCAGAGAATCCCGGTGCGGCCTTCTGGAAAGTGCAGCACGAGTTGGCCAACCCCATCATGCTCGCCATCTACATCATCGCCATGATCGCGGTTTGCTGGCATTTCGCCTATGGCATCTGGCTGTTCGCCGCCAAGTGGGGCATCACCCCCGGCGAAACCGCGCGCCGCCGTTTTGCATGGGTATGCCTGGCCGGCGGCATCGTACTCTGCGTTGTGGGACTGGCCAGCATCTGGGCATTTATCGAACCGAAATATCAGAACGCGCCGGAAAATGTCCCTATTTCAATTCGTGTTGTGCCTGCGGCTTCCGCAAACGTTGCATGCGTATTGCCGGTCTCCGAGGGTCAGCTTGCTGTGAACTACGAACTGTGAACTGCGAACTCTGAACTTGTTCGCTTCTGTACGAAAGGTCTCAAGGGCATGGCATCACCCAGAATCATCGTGGTCGGCGGCGGCCTGGCTGGCCTCGCGGCGGTCATCAAGATCGCCGAGGCCGGCGGCAACGTGGACCTGTTCTCGATTGTCCCGGTAAAACGCTCTCATTCCGTCTGTGCGCAGGGCGGCATCAACGCCGCCAAGAATCTCAAGGGCGAAGGCGATACCACCTGGCAGCACTTTGACGACACCATTTACGGCGGCGACTTCCTGGCCAACCAGACGCCGGTGAAGGCCATGTGCGAAGCCGCGCCGGGCATCATCGACCTGCTCGACCGCATGGGCGTGCCGTTCAATCGCACCCCCGAGGGCCTGCTCGATTTTCGCCGCTTCGGCGGCACGCTCTACAACCGCACCGCCTTCGCCGGAGCCACCACCGGCCAGCAGCTTCTCTATGCGCTCGACGAGCAGGTACGCCGCTACGAGGCCGACGGCAAGGTCAAGAAATACGAGGGCTGGGAATTTCTCTCCGCGATCATCGATTCCAAAGGCGTGGCCCGCGGCATCGCCGCTCTCGACCTGCGCACCATGGAGCTGCGCGCCTTCCCCGCCGAAGCCATTATCCTGGCCACTGGCGGCATCGGCGCCATTTTCGGCAAAAGCACAAATTCTGTCGTATGCACCGGCTCAGCACAATCTGCCATCTTCCAGCAGGGCGCGTACTATGCCAACGGCGAGTTCATCCAGGTTCACCCCACCTGTATCCCCGGCGAAGACAAGCTGCGCCTGATGTCAGAGTCGGCCCGCGGCGAAGGCGGCCGCGTTTGGGTGCCGCGCGCCAAAGGCGACAAGCGCCCATTCAAGCAGATTCCCGAGCCGGAACGCTTCTACTTCCTTGAGGAGTGGTATCCCAAATACGGCAATCTCGTCCCTCGCGACGTGGCCACGCGCGCCATTCACAAGGTCGTGTACGAGCTCGGCCTCGGCCTCGAGGGCCAGCCGATGGTCTATCTCGACCTGACCCACATTCCGCGTGAGACGCTGAACCGAAAGCTCGAAGGCATTCTCGAAATCTACGAAAAGTTCGTCGGCGACGATCCGCGCGAAGTGCCCATGAAGATCTTTCCCGGCATGCACTACACCATGGGCGGCCTCTGGGTCGATTTCAACCAGATGACCAACATCCCCGGCATCTTTGCCGCCGGCGAATGCGAATACCAGTACCACGGCGCCAATCGCCTGGGCGCGAACTCGCTGGTGAGCTGCATCCATGGAGGTTTCTCCGCCGGGCCGATCGCGCTGAAATACGCAAAGAATGTCGATGCCGTCGAGGGCGATGGCGGCGCGGCCGCCGAAGTCGCTCGCCAGGCGGAAATCAATCGCAAGCTGATACAGAACGAAGGAACCGAAAATCCGTTCAAGCTGTGGCGCGAACTGGGCGTGTCCATGACCGAGCACGCCACCGTCATTCGCTACAACAAGGGATTGCAGGAATCGGACCAGAAAATTGTCGAGCTCATCGAGCGCTACGACAAGGTGAACCTGAGCGACAAAAGCCAGTGGGCCAACACCAGCTTCGCCTTTGCCCGCCAGTTAAAAAATATGCTGGAGCTATCGCGCGTGGTGGTGCAGGGAGCCATCCGTCGCGATGAATCCCGCGGCGCGCATTACAAACCCGACTTCCCCGAGCGCAACGACGAAAAGTTTCTCAAGACCACCAAGGCAAGCTTCACCGGAACCATTGAGGGCCCGCGCTTCGAGTATGAAGAAGTGGATACGCAGTTCATCAAGCCGCGCCCGCGCCGTTACGACGCCGCGAAATGACAGCGGCATGATTTTTGCCGCTGTCATCCTGAGCGAAGTCGAAGGATCTGCGGTTGCTTTTGGCTTCGTAACAGGGCACGGCTTTAGCCGTGCCGAACGAGCTGAGAAGAATTTCGGGGCTTTAGCCCCTGAGGGATCATGGCAAACAAGACGGTTCAATTCGAAATCAGGCGCCAGGCCAACCCTGACTCGCCCGCGATGTGGGAAAAGTTTGAACTGGAATGGCGGCCGGGCATGAACGTCATCTCCGCCATGATGGAGATCGCCGCCAATCCGACCACCGCGGAAGGCAAGCCCACCACGCCCATCACCTACGACTCCAATTGCCTGGAAGAGATTTGCGGCTCGTGCGCCATGCTCATCAACGGCAAGGCGCGCATGGCCTGCTCCGCGCTGGTCGAGAATCTTCAGCAGCCCATCAAGCTGGAGCCGCTATCGAAGTTTCCCCTGGTGCGCGATCTGCAGGTCGACCGCTCGGTCCTGTTCGAGAACCTGATGCGCGTCAAGGCCTGGGTTCCCGTCGACGGCACCTATGATCTCGGCTCCGGCCCGCGCGTCTTCCCGCAGCAGCAGGAGGCGAATTACCCGCTCTCCAACTGCATCAGTTGCACCTGCTGCATGGAAGTCTGCCCGCAATTCAATGACGCGACAGGCTTCGTGGGCGCGGCAACCATCGCGCAGGTCAAGCTCTTCAACAATCACCCCACAGGCAAGGTGTTCAAGGAAGAGCGTCTGCGCGCGCTGGCCGGCGACGGCGGCATTCAGGAGTGCGGCTACGCGCAGAACTGCGTCGAGGCCTGCCCCAAGAGCATTCCGCTGACCGATGCCATCAGCGATGTGGGCCGCGACGTGATGGCGCAGAAGGTGAAGGACTGGCTGCGCAAATAATTTCGCCGCAGCCCTTCGCAATGCCCCCCGTTTTCGAAGGTGAAAAATGGGTGCCCCACCCACGCGAGGTCCTTGTTTTTCTCGCTTGGGTGGGACGAGCGCCAGATGAACCCATATACCCCCGTGCCCCATCTTTGCGACTTCTTTCTGTCGCAAGGGTGGGACGCCGCGACGGCCGGGTACACCATAGCTGGAAGCGTCTTAAAGCACAGGATCGAAGCTCGCAATCCAATTCTGCAGCAGCGCCGGGAAGCATCCGAAAACCACCACGCCCGCCGCAATCAGCATCAGCGCAGCCATCGTGACTGCATTCACCTTGATGGGCGTCTCGTCGATCGGCGGCATCACATACGCCCGCTTCAATACCTGGAGATAGTAGTAGAGCGACACGGCGCTGAAGCCAACGGCCAGTGCCACAAGCGCAAACGGCACCACACCTCCGCCCACGCCAAGCACCGCCGCAAACAAATTGAACTTGGCCCAGAAACCCACCAGCGGCGGAATTCCCGCCAGCGACAGGAACAGCACCAGCAGCACAGCCGCCAGCAGCGGATTGCGCTTGTGCAGCCCGAGGAATCCGTCGAAGCGATCCGTACCGGTCGCGCGCTCCACCACGCCCACCACGCCGAATGCGCCGACCGTCGTAAGGCCGTAGGTGAGAATGTAATAGAGGATGGCCTGCGCGCTGGCATTCGTCCACGAGAAGAATGCGAGGCCGAGCAGGATGTAGCCGGCGTGGGCGATGGCGGAGTAGGCCAGCAGGCGGCGCACGCTCAATTGCGCAAGAGCGGCTAGATTTCCGACCAGCATCGACGCGGCCGAGAGCACGGTCAGGATCAATCCCCAGCCGTAAGGCAGGCCCAACACAACCGGCGGCTGCGGCGTTCCGGATGTGAATGCTCTCAAGATCATCCGGCCACCGGTGAGGGGAAGGCTCTCCATGAAGTGAATGCCAACTGAGCTGATGGAGATAAGCAGCGCGAAGCTGGCGACCTTGGAGACCGATGCGATAAAGGCGGCGGCGGGAGCGGGAGCGCCTTCGTAGGTGTCGGGCGCCCACAGATGGAAGGGCACGGCGGCGACTTTGAATCCGAGGCCGGCGGCGACCATCACCAGCGCGATGTAGAGAAGCGGCGATCCGCCATTCCCAGCCGCCACGTACGTTCCCAGTACAACCCGCGGCAGGCTGGTTGAGCCGCTAAGCCCGTAAAGGTAGCTGAACCCGAAGAGCAAAAACGCCGCCGACATGCCGCCGAACAAGTAGTACTTCACTGCGGCTTCAGCGCTCTTGCCCGACTGCTTGGCAAATGCAGTCAGGATGTAGAGTCCAAGCGAGAGCAACTCAAGTCCGATGAAGATCACCAGCAGATCCTGCGCGGCGGAGATGATCATGCCGCCGGCAGCGGACATCAGCACCACTGCAACATATTCGCCGGGATTGCGGGAAAACTTTGAATCGATCAGCAGAAAGAGCGTGAGCGCGGTGAGGATGAGGATGCCGGCCTGCGCGACGCCGGCGGAGCCGCCCGCGGCCAGCAGCCTTTCCTTGCCCGCGCTATACGTGCCGGCGAGAGGCAGCACCCACAGCGCGGCAATACAGCCCGCGATGCCCACCAACGCGGCGCAACCGGCGCGGGTTTTCATCGCGGCCTTGCGCACGAAACCCAGATCGACAACCAGCACCAGCAGTGCCGCAATTTCCAGTACCGTCTCCGGCAGCGTGGCGCGGAAGAGCTCGGCGTAATTCATTGCACTCCTCCCGCGAGCAGCGTCTTCACCGCCGGTTCAATCGCGTCGAGCAGAATCTTCGGATACAAGCCGACGACAAGGCTGGCCGCGGTGAGCAAACTGAACCCCGCCACCTCAGGCCACGTGATCGCGGCCAACGCGTGCCCATGCTCCAATTCGAGTTGGTGTGCCGTGGGAATCCTGTCCGAAAAGAACGCGCGTTGCAGCGCGCGCCACGTATACGCCACGCCAACCACAATGCCGACGCCCGCAGCGCCGGTCCACCACGGGTTCGCATGCCACGAACCGATCAGCACCTGCAACTCCGCGATGAATCCCGAGAAGCCCGGCAATCCCATCGACGCCATGCCGGCAATCACGAATCCCCACGCCGCAAACGGCAGGCGCTTGGAAAGATGCATCCCTTCCAGATCCGCGAACTGCCGCGTATGCGTGCGGTCGTAAACCACGCGGCCCACAATGGCGAAGAGCAAGCCCGCGAGCACGCCGTGCGAGAACATTTGCAGCACCGCGCCGGTGAGGCCGATCTGGTTCAGCGTCATCAGGCCCAGCAGCACAAAGCCCATGTGGCTCACGCTGGAGTAGCCGATTACAAACTTGAAGTCGGTCTGCACCAGCGCCACCCGCGCGCCATAAACAATGCCGATCACGGCAAGAATCGCGAATACATCGCGCCACGACCCAATGCCGATAAGCGAGGAACCCCACGGATCCATGCCATGCGGAAACAACCCCATCGCCACGCGAAGGCAGCCATACGCGCCGAGCTTCATGATCACGCCCGCCAGCACCATCGATGCGGCGGTCGGCGCAGCCACGTGCCCGGTGGGCGCCCACGTGTGGAACGGCCACAGGCCGGCGAGAATCCCAAAGCCCACAAAGATCAGCGGAAACGCCCACATCTGGAATTGCGGCGACAAACCCGCGTGCGCAAGATCGACCAGCGACGTCGAGTGGCTGCCCGATGTGGCATACGCGGCGAGCAACACGATGAGCACCATGGACGATCCCACGAACGAGTAGAGCGCCAGTTTCATCGCGGCATACTCGCGGCGCGTCGATCCCCAGATAGCGATCAGGAAGTACTTCGGCACGATGGCGACTTCATAAAACACGAACAGCAGGAATAAATCGAAGCTGAGAAAGACGCCGTAGACGCCGCCGATCAGCGCCAGAAAGAAGGCGAAGAACTCGTTGGTGCGC
Source organism: Occallatibacter sp. (assembly GCA_035552555.1). Lineage (GTDB taxonomy): Bacteria > Acidobacteriota > Terriglobia > Terriglobales > Acidobacteriaceae > Telmatobacter. Next base: position 14,243 of record DASZLF010000107.1, on the reverse strand, counting down.
AGATCGATGTTCCAACTGAAGAGCACGCCCGCAACCGCAGCCAGGCCGGTGAGCAATACCAGCACCAGGCTGATGCCGTCAGCGGCGAGCAAGTAGTGAATGCCCAGGGAAGGCACCCACATTACATCCACGATGGTGGTCCGCGGCTGTCCCATGCCGAAAGCAAAGCCAGCGATGGCGAGGCCAAATCCGGCCAGCGCGAAGAGCAGCGCCACCACGCGCGCCAGTCCTGCCCTGCCCCTGGGCAGCAGCACCTCAACCAGGGCGCCGGCAAACGAGAGATAGATCGTCCACGCTAACATCTAAAATCTCCAGTGCGCCAGCAGGTTCACCACGGTGGGGTTCACGCTGTCTGTAATAAGTTGGGGCACGAGGCCGATGAGGATCATGAGACCGATCACGGGCGCCACGGCGAGACGTTCTCCGGGATGCAGATCGGGGAACGCTGCCCACCGTTCCGGCAGCGGCCCGGTAAACACTTTTTGAATCATGGTAAGAATGACGGCCGCGGTAATCAGCAGGCCGAGAACGGAGATCGTCCCTGCCACCCACGACAGCGGAAACACGCCGCGGAAGATGAGAAACTCGCCCACGAAGCCGTTAAGTCCCGGCAATCCGAGCGAAGAAAAGAGCGCGAATCCCATCAGCCCGGCGAACACCGGCGCGGGTCTGCGCAGGCCTCCAAAATCGTCGATGCCGCGCAGTCCGCCCGACCGCTGCTGCAGCATGCTGATGAACCAGAACAGTGCCGCCGCCGTGATTCCGTGGTTGAACATCTGCAGGATCACGCCATTCAGCGCCGCCGCCTGGTCCGCCGCGGCGGACATCGCCGCGCCGGTCGCGGGAACGGCCAGCGCGAAAATGGCCAGTTGGCAATAGCCCAGGTGATTGATCGACGAGTAGGCAAACAGGCGCTTGAGATCCTTTTGCGCCGCGGACGCCCACGCGCCCATCACCACCGTGAGCACCGCCAGCACCAGTAACGGCGTGCGCATCCGCGCGATCTCATGTCCGAAGAGCGGCAGTGCGATGCGCAGCAAACCGTACACGCCCATCTTCGACATGGTGCCCGTCAGCAGCATGGTCACCGGCGAAGGCGCTTCAGCGTAAGCCGCCGGCAGCCATGTATGGAACGGCATCAGCGGCACCTTTACCGCGAAGCCGGCAAGCACTCCGATGGCAAGCCACAGCATCGCATGCGCGCCGAAATGCGTGGTCACCATCTGCTCCAGTTCACCGGTGTAAGCGAGCAGAGATAGGTGATGAAAATCCATGCTGCCGGGCGCTGTCGCAGTGCCTGTTGCCAGAAACACCGCGAGAAACGACAGCAGCAGCCCCACCGATCCCGCCATGGTGTAGACGAAAAACTGCGTCGCTGCCGAGCCGCGCTTCGGCCCGCCCCACAGCTTGATCAGAAAGAACGCGGGAATCAAACTCAGTTCCCAGTAAAGGAACCAATGGTAGAAATTCAGCGCGGTAAACGTGCCGAAAAGCCCCGCCTGCAGCAGCAGCACCAATCCGAAGTAGAGTCCCGGCTGGTGATGCACACGATGCGATGCGTCGATCGCCATCAGCGCGACAATCGCGGAAAGCACCAGCATCAGCGCTCCCAGGCCGTCCACGCCGAGCTGATACGCAATGCCCAACGAAGGCGCCCACGCGTGATGCTCGATAAGCCCGATGCTGCCGTCGGCGGGAATGTGCATCCACACCACCAGCGAAATGGCCAACGACGCAAGCGCGGTAATCATGGCCACGCCGCGCGCATGCTTGCCGGTCACAAGCGCAATCGCGGCTCCAACGACGGGCAGCGCGGTTAACAGCGTCAGTATCGGAATTCCGTTCATCCGCGCGCGCTCCAGATCAGAATTGCGGCCAGCACCACCACCGCCAGCGCAAGCAGCCGCAGATAAGTTTGCACGCGCCCTGATTGCACTCGCGCCAGCAGGCCTCCGCCCACGGAAAGCTCTTCGCAGCCTTTGTCGAACCCGCCGTTCACCCAGTCTTCATCGAGGAATCGATTGAAGCGCGCCCACAACCCGAAGAACCACATCACAGCCGCAACCATGCCGCCCCACACGCGGCGGTCGAGCCAGTCGGCCACGCGCGCCCACCAATGGTAAAACGCGATGAAGGTCGCGCCATAGAACTCATCGACGTAAAGGCGATTGCTCAGCGCGCGCCACACCGGCGGCATCGCACGCTCCAGCGTATCGGGCTCTTCCGCGCGCGGCGACTTGTTGCCGTAGAGCGCCCAACCCAGCGCGAGACCGAGGAACACCACCAGCGTCGATGTCGCCATCAGGATGAACAGGCCCGGCTCGCTGAAGCCGGTCAGTCCGAAGCTCGCTGGACGATCCGTAAGGAAGCTGCGGAACCATGGCCAAGCCGGCGTGCCTACCACCCCCAGCGCAATCGCGAAGAACGCCAGAATAGCCAGCGGCGCCGTCATTACGCGCGGGCTTTCGTGCGCGTGTCCGTGGCCGCGATACTTGCCGAAAAACACATAGCTCACCTGCCGCGTCATATAAAACGCGGTGAGCAGCGCGCCGAACACCAGCAGGAAATATGGCCCCTGCCCCGCGTGCCACTTATGCGCCGATTCGAGAATCGCGTCCTTGCTCCAGAAGCCGGAGAAGACCAGCGGAAAACCGCTCAGCGCCAGCATGCCGACCGCATACGTCCCGAAGGTCCATGGCATTGCCTTCCACAACCCGCCCATACGGCGCACGTCCTGCTCCTCGTGGCACCCGTGAATCACCGAGCCCGCGCCCATGAAAAGCAGCGCCTTGAAAAATGCGTGCGTGATCAAATGGAACATGCCCACGGCCACGCCGCCGAGCCCCAGGCCCGCCATCATGTACCCAAGCTGCGAAATGGTGGAGTAGGCGAGGATGCGCTTGATGTCGTTCTGCGCCACAGCGATCAGCGCCGCAAAAACGGCTGTAGAAGCGCCCACCCAGGTGACCACGGTGAGCGCCGTGGTGGTTCCACCGGCAATGATGCCGGCTGACATCAGCGGATACACACGCGCAATGAGATACACGCCGGCGGCCACCATGGTCGCCGCATGAATCAGCGCGGAAACGGGCGTGGGGCCTTCCATCGCATCGGGCAGCCACACGTGCAGCGGAAGCTGGCCGCTCTTCCCTGCCGCTCCGGCAAAGATCAGCAGCCCGATTACAGTTGCGGCGCTCAATCCCCAGGCGGCGGGCGCGGCGAGCAATCCGCCCAGAGCCAGCGGCTCCATGTTGCCCGCTCCCTGGTTGTAAAACAACAGCGTGCCCGTCTGCGCAAACAGCCACACGATGCCGAGAATAAAAAAGATGTCGCCCACTCGCGTGGTGAGAAATGCTTTCTTCGCAGCGGCAGCGGCCGAGGGCTTTTGATACCAGAAGCCGATCAGCAGATACGACGTGAGCCCCACGATCTCCCAGCACATGAACAGCAACAGCAGGCTATTGGCGATCACCACGCCCAGCATGGCTCCGGCAAACAGCGAGAGAAAGCAGAAGAACCGCGTATAGTTCTCGTCCTGCGCCATGTAGCCGGTGGAGTAGATGAAAATGAGCAGCCCGACCAGCGTCACCATCACCAGCATCACAGCGGAGAGCGGATCGAGGATCCATCCGAGATCCATGGGTGTGGCGCCGAAGTGCAGCCACGCAAAGTTCACCGTCTCGCGGACTGCGTGTCCGCTCGCCCAGCCAGCCAGCACATCGCCAAACGCCGCCAGCGCCAGCAGCAGAGAAATCGACAGCGACCCGATCGCCAATGACGAGGCAAGTTTGCGCCGCGGCTGCTTGAGCAGCGCGAGGATGCCCGCGGCCACGATGGGCAGCGCCGGTATCAGCCAGAGAATCTTTCCCATCGCGGACGCAACCGTATACGGAGTGAACTGAACGGCCTCTTGCATTATCGGCTCACCCTTTCATCCTGTTCATTTCGTCCAGATCGGTAGTGTGTGCGTGTCGATAAATCGCAATCACAAGACCCAGTCCGACGGCCGCCTCGGCGGCAGCCACGGCGATGGAAAATACCGCAAACATCATTCCGGTCAGCGCTTCAGGATGCGGCAAATAGCGCCAGAACGCCACGAAATTCAGATTGGCGGCGTTCAGCATCAACTCGATGCCGATAAGCACCAGGATGGCGTTGCGGCGCGTGAGCGCACCGGCAAGGCCGATGGCAAACACCAGCGCGGCAACCAGCAGGTATCCAGCAAGAGGAGTCACTTGGGCTGCTCTCCCTTCTCGTGCAAGGCGACGATGACCGCGCCGATCATGGCCGACGTCAGCAGCAACGCCACAATCTCCAGCGGCAGAACATAACGGCTCATCAGCGCGTTGCCGATCTGCTGCACGGTTACGGCCGGCGCCATTGCGGAACCCTCGGAGCCCGGCAGCGCCGCAGTGCTGTGCAGCACAGCCCAGCCAAGCACCGCGAAAACCGCAGCCGCAATCAGCAATCCCGCAAACCACGTGCGGCTGAATACACCCGAATCCGGCGTCTCGGAGCCGCGCGTCAGCAAGATTGCAAACACCACCAAAATCGCTACCGCGCCAATGTAAACCAGAATCTGCGCGAAGCCGGCGAACTGCGCATCGAGTTCGAGGAAGAGCAACGCCAGGCCGGCGAACGCCGTGGTCAATGCCAGCGCGCAGTGCACAGTGTTCTTGAGCGTCACCGCGGCCAGGGCTCCCGCCACCGTCACCACCGCGAGAATCCAGAAGACAACGTTCATGGGTGCACCCCGCGCTCCAAGCGTTGCAACAGTGTCGAGAGGATATTCGTTCCCTTGTTCCCTTGGTCCCGGCCGGGGTCCCCAGCGAGCGTTCTTTGCTCGATGGGGTGGCTTGGCCCCTGTCTCTCATTCGGCATAGCGGTAACTCCTCGGCCCGTAGTGTTTGCGCCGCATGCCGCCGATGGCCGCACTCACGTAGGCCGCAATCAGAATCGCCGAGCAGACCACCCAGCGCAGCCACCCGTCGCCCATGAATCGCCACAATGCAGCCACAAACAAATTCAGCAGGGTCATGGGCAGCACAAATTTCCAGGCGAAGTTCATCAGCTGATCCTGGCGCAGACGCGGCAGTGTTCCGCGAATCCAAATGAACGCGCAAATCCAGACCTCGACTTTGGCGAAGTACCAGAACCACGACGGCGCCCAGTTGAGAAATGAGAGCGGCGCCGACCATCCGCCCAGAAACAGTGTGGAGCCCAAGCCCGCGACGGCAAACATTTCCACGTACTCGCCCAGGAAAAAGAGCGCGAATTTGAATCCCGAATACTCCGTAAAATATCCCGCCACCAGCTCCGACTCGCCTTCCGGCAAATCGAACGGCGAGCGGTTCGTCTCAGCCGTTGACGCGACTACAAAGATCGCGAATCCCACGAATCCCCATGGCGTGAAAACGTACCAGTGCGGCAGGCCAAAGGTGTACTGGTTCTGCGCTTCCACAATCTTCGCCAGCGAGAGCGACCCCGCCATCATCACGATCGCCAGGCTCGACAGCAGCAGGGGCACCTCGTAGCTGATCATCTGCGCGACCGCACGCATAGCGCCCAGCAGCGAATATTTGTTGCGGCTCGACCAGCCGGCCATGAACACCGACAGCTCCGTCGACGCGACCGTGGCGAAGAAAAACAGCAGGCCCGTGTCCATGTCCGCCAGAACCATATTGCGGCCCATGGGCAGCACCGCGAAGCTCATGAAGACTGCCACCACCAGAACCAGCGGAGCGAGGAAGTGCACGATCGCATCCGCGCTCCGCGGCACAATATCTTCTTTGGTCAGCGACTTGATGCCGTCGGCGATGGGCTGCAGCAGGCCGAAGGGTCCCACGCGATTCGGGCCGTAGCGATTCTGCATGCGACCCAGCCCCTTGCGCTCCATCAGCACGGCCAGCGCAAACAGCGTTGGATACACGGCGATGATGGCCACCACGCTCAGCAGAATGCCGGCGATGGGCTGCAACGCGACGGGTAGAGGAGAAACGATCCAATGCTTGAGGAGAACGAAGATCTGGTCGAGCGTTGTTGCCATGATCTAGCTTGCTTCTCCTTCTTTCGGGGTTCGCGGCGCGTCCGCGTTGGGCACGGCATTCTTCTCGGCGGGTGGCGCGGTGGCCGCGGCGGTCGGCGCGCCCGAGGGGTTCACCGCAGCGGGGCCGGCGGAAATTTCAGAAGCCGGCGCCGCCGAGGTATTCGCAGCCGGTGCGGCGGCAGCGGGCGTCTCCGTCTTTGCAGCAGCAGGCGAAGCAGGCTTGGGCGCGGCGGCGGCGGCTTTCGCCTTCGCGTCGGCCTTGGCTTTTTCTTCCGCCAGATGCGCGTCCACTTCAGACGCTTCCGTGGGATGAATCTGGTGATAGTACTCGTTCGACTTCGACAGCTCCTTGCGATCGAGCAGCAGTCCGCCGAAACGATCGTCGGTTGACAGCTCAAATTCCGTATCCATCTTGATGGCTTCGAACGGGCACACCTCCACGCAGATCTGGCAGCTCATGCACACCGAGATGTCGATGTCGAACTTTGCCGGATAAAACTGCGGCTTGCCCAACGCGTCCGGCTTCTTATCCTTGCTTTTCTCGATGTAGATGCACTTGGGCGGGCACTCTTTTTCGCAGATCTGGCACGCCACGCAGCGCATGCCCGCCTGCCAATCCGTCCCGTCGTACACCAGGAACGGAAAATTGCGCGAGGCCTCGGGCAGCGGCAGCCGCTGCTCCGGATACTCCACCGTCGTCAGCCGATCCGCGGAGACAAAACTGCCGGCGAAGTTTCTCGCCGTCTCCCTCAGCCCTTTCAGAATGCCTTCACCCAGCAAATCAAGCTCCTTAAAACTAGCCGGTAGCCTGTAGCCTGTAGCTCACAGACCGGGAACCATCTCGGCTTCATACGTCGGCGCTCAAAGCTACAAGCTACCGGCTACGAGCTACGAGCTCATCTGTCCACTTCTCCCAGCACAATATCCACGCTTCCGAAAATCAGCACCACGTCGGCCACGTTGTGGCCGAGGCACATATCTTCCAAAACCGTCAGGTTGATCAGGCTCGGCGGACGCACGCGATAACGATACGGTTCCGCGCCGCCGGTGCTGATCAAATAAAAACCAAGCTCGCCCTTGGGCGCCTCGATGCGGCCATACGCCTCGCCGGGCTTGGGCCTGAAGCCGCGAATCTTCGCTTTCGCATCCATCACCGGTCCGCCGGGCAACTCCTTCAGCGCCTGTTCCAGAATGCCGATCGACTCCCGCATCTCCAGGATGCGAACCATGTAGCGGTCGTAAACATCGCCGTGATCGCCCAGCGGCACGCGGAACTTGAAGCGATCGTAGATCCCGTAGTGATCCACCTTGCGAATGTCGTAATTCACGCCCGAGCCGCGCAGCATCGGCCCCGTCACGCCCGCGTTTACGGCCAGGTCGGGCCGCAGCACGCCAACACCCTGCGTGCGCGCCATCAGGATTTCATTGCCCGTCAGCAGCGCCTCAAATTCATCCACAAATTGCGGCAGCCCGGCAACCACCTTGCGCGTCGCATCCAGCCACGCCGCCGAAACATCCACGCGGCACCCGCCGAATCGCATGTAGTTGCACATCATGCGCGAACCGGTCAGGCTCTCGAATAAATCCAGAATCTTCTCGCGTTCTTTGAACGCGTACATCAGCGGAGTTCCGCTGGCGCCCATCTCCTGAATCAGAAACCCGATCGCCGACGCGTGATTCTGCACCCGCGTCAGCTCCGCCGTAATCACGCGAATATATTCCGCGCGTTCCGGCACCGCTTGGCCCACTAGCTTCTCCACCGCCAGCGCATACGCCCAATTGTTGGTAAGCGAGCAGATGTAGTCCAAACGGTCGGTGTAGGGCATCATGCCCAGGTAGCTGGCCGTTTCCGCGATCTGCTCGTGATTTCGGTGTAGATAGCCGAATACCGGCTTCAGCTTCACCACGCGCTCGCCGTCCAGCGACAAATCCATCCGGAACACCCCGTGCGTCGACGGGTGATGCGGCCCCATCGAAACTTCCAGCAGCTCGCCTTCGCCATCGGGAGCAATCACCGGCGGCCGGTTCCAGCCCGGCACTCTCTCCGTCTTTTCGTCCACCAAACTCATCGAGTCCTTGTTCCCTAATCCCTAATCCCTAATCCCTACTCCCTGCTTTTGTGCTCCGTCGCCCGCTGCAGCACTTTGTCATGCGCGGTCGGCTCGTACTCGAAATCGTCCGGCTCCACATAATCCTTGCGCATCGGATGATCCTTGAATCCCTCCCACATAAGCAACCGCCGCAGGTCGGGATGTCCCGTGAACACGATCCCGTACAAATCGAAAATCTCGCGCTCCTGGAAATCCGCCGAACGCCATATCGGCGTAAACGAAGGCAGCTCCACCTGGTCCGTGCGGTTCTTGGTGCGCATCCGCAGCACCACCGGCTCCGCCGCGGCGGACTTTTTCTTCATCGAGAAAAAATGATAGACAGCTTCCAGATACCCGGGCTCGACGTGCTTGCGCTGCTCTTCCACGGTCTCATCAACCATCTGGACCTGTTTCCCGTCTGGGCCGTCCACTTCTTTCGGAACCTGCTTCGTGACCTTCACCTTCTCGGTGATCTCTTTGTCCAGCCAGTCCACCCCGGTCACGTTGGACAGAAAATCGAGCGCCAGCTCCGCGTCATCGCGCAGAAACTTCGCCACCGCCAACGCATGCGCCGGCTCCAGCAGCAGCGAATGTTGACCGCTGGGGCTGGCATTGGGCACCATCGTCACCCTCGCGCCCGGCACCGCCGCCTCAATCGCCGCCTTGATCTCTTCCACCGTCTTCAACGCCACACCATGCTCTTCCACTGTTCCCTGTCCACTGCTTCACTCTTTCACTTTTTCACTCTTTCACTTCTTCACTTAATCTGCACCGGCCACACGCCCGGATTCGACGGCGGCACCAGGTCGTGCTCCCCTTGTTCGGGCACGGGAAACTCACCCTGCGCCTCCGCATCCAGGTGGCGCGGGCGATTCTCGCCTGTCAAACTCTGTTCATCGATCTTCTTCTGCAATGTGATGAAAGCCTGCAGCAGCGCTTCAGGCCGCGGAGGGCACCCCGGAATATGCACATCCACCGGGATGTAGCGGTCGATTCCCTTCAGCACGTTGTAGCCCTGCTTGAATGGCCCGCCGGAGATGGCGCACGCCCCCATGGCGATCACGTACTTGGGCTCGGCCATCTGGTTATAGAGCCGCACCACCTGCGGAGCCATCTTCTTGGTCACGGTGCCGGAGATGATCATCAAATCCGCCTGCCGCGGCGACGGACGAAACACCTCCGCCCCGAATCGCGCCAGGTCGTACCGCGCCATGGTGGTCGCAATCATCTCGATGGCGCAGCACGCCAGCCCGAACTGCATCGGCCACACCGAGTTCCGCCGGCCCCAGTTATACAGTTCCTCGATGGTCGTGACGAACACGCCCTGCTTGCCGAGTTCGATCTTCAGTTCCTGTTCAACAGCCATCTTGTCGCTTCGCTCCAGTAAAAAAGTGAAGGGATGAAAGGGCGAATCAGTTCGATCAGCGGCTTCACTTATTCACTGCTTCACTAACTCACTTATTCACTTCTTCACTCTTTCACTTCCTCACTTCTTCACTGCCTTCGTCACGCCCACGTCAGCACGCCCTTGGCCCACGCCCATGCCAGTCCTTCCACCAGCAGCAGCACAAACACCAGCATGGCCACGCAGGCAGCCGCGCCCAGCCCGGTAAACGCTACCGCAAAGGGCAGCAGAAAAATCGCTTCCACATCAAAAATGAGAAAGATGATGGCGTAGAGGTAGTATGCCGAACGGAACTGCACCCAGGCATCGCCTTTGGATTCCAGCCCGCACTCGTAAATGGCGTTCTTGATCCGGTTCGGCTTGGCCGGGGAAAACACCCGCGCCCACATCCACGCCAGCCCCAGCGGAGTGAGCCCGAATGCCAGCGCGGCCGCAAACAGAATAGCCAGAGAAAAATAAGGACTTGTTGCCATCTTCGAAGCGCAATCCCTCTCCCTTAAGCTACCAGTTTGAGGCCTTGTCTGGCGAAGAGGATGTGAGCACGCTCACCGTTGAAACAGCATTTTTCCCCATTCATCCCACTCTATGAACCATTGGCTGCAACCCGGCCTTGTCCGGCGTATTCCGGCTCACATCCTGGCCGCGCGTGCCGGGACCACTCTCCGCGCCATTTCCCGCCGGTGCAATATCCTTGCGCAAACCACTCCTGATCTCTATATTCGTGGCAGGAAAACCCCCAGACCGCTTTCATTTCATCGATTTCTGCACGGTTTCATATGGCTTCCATCAGAGCTTTCGGGAGAACACATGCTCAAATTAGCGGTAGCGGTGGCCTGCCTCGTCGTCGTCTTGTCCTCAGCCGCGTCAGCTGAAGAATTCAAGTCCGCCAAGGAATGCGTAGTCGGCATGCGGGTTGCCGACAACACCAATCACACCGGAACCATCGTCCGCGTCGATAACGTGATGTGCTACGTCAAGCGCGACGACCACTCATCCGACTCTTATGCCTACATCTTCTGGATGCTGCACCCGGAAGGCAAAAGCTCTGAAACCGATGACAAGCTCATCCCCGGCCGCTATGCGTGCTACGCCGGCCGCGAATACACGTTCCTCGACATTCGCATTACAGGCCCCAACACCTACTCCACAAAAGCCGGCTCCGGAAAATTCCACGTCGAGCCCTCCCGCAAGATCGTCTTTGAGAGCGGTCCACTGAAGCAGAACGGAGCCAAGCTCACCCGGGGACCGAACATCGATCTCAACTCCGACGGTGGCAGCTTCTACGGAACCACCTGCAGCTATCAAAAGCAGTAATCGGCAGCAGTAATCGGCAGCCCGGCGGTCTGGTTCGCAGGGCGGATACGCCAATTTCGAGGGAAATGGGCGGCGCGTCCAGCGCCGGCCCTCACCCTCCGCATCGCCGTCACGCAGCCTCAGTTCGGCCACCCCGACGCGCATGTCGAAGCCATCTCTTTCAAATTCAGTTGCGGCCCGCGCACTCTCAGCGCGCTCCACAACGCCGCCGACTTTTCCTTCGACACCTCGAACGTCACTGTCTGGGCCACCGCATGCTCATCGTTCCAGGTGAGCGTCACCAGGTGCCGCTTCGAACGCGCCTTCACCAGTCCCACCGCGATCGCTCCCAGCACCCCCAGGCGGAAACGGTTCGTCTCGCAATACTTCGCCCTCTCAATCCCGCTCCAAGGGATTGAAAACTGCGCCGAGCCCGCATGGAAATTCATCCCACTCATCGACGACGTGTCCAGCTTTCCGGCCGAGCCGTCCGCGATTGCCGACTCCGTGCCGTACCTGTAAACCGCATCCATTTCCTCGGCCACACCGGCCGGCGTATAAGCCGCCACCATCGCCACCGTCATCATCATTGCAATCAGCTTCTTCATGGTCTTCAACTGCCTCCTGAAGCTGAAAGTAGCCGCGCTCCAACCCCACCGCGCGCCCCCCTGTGACAATTTCGCAACTGTCCTGCGCCCTCCACCCTTCGGTGGAGACAACTCTCATCTCGCACCTGTTACCCTTCCTCTAATCCCCGCCGCATGTTCCACACCGGTTTGCGGCGGGTTTCACCTTCCCTGGAGATCGCCGCCCGATGTTGAGGACCGCCATGCGCCGCTGGCTGCTTACCGTCGCTGTTTCGGCGCTTTGCCTTACCATCACATGGGCGGTACGCGCGGCCACCGACCCGGCTGGCAGCAATTCCTCCACCCCCGCGGCTCCCGCGCCCGCAGACACTCCCAACCCCGGCGCCGCCTACACCTCCGCCATCCAGCTCACCGGCCCCACCACGGCTTTTCATAACTCCGTCGCCTCTCGCTATAACTACGCCTTCGGCAAGGAATCGCCTTTTCTGCCCTCCAACGCCATGTCGGCCAACGGGCAGTTCATGAGCCCAAAAAGCTTCTTTACCGCCCAGTACTGCGGCCATTGCCACAAGGAGGCCTATCGCCAGTGGCGCGAGTCGGTGCACTCCAACGCCTTTCGCGCCCCCTGGTACCTCAAAAACGTCAACGCGCTGATCGACGAGAAGGGTGTGCAGTTCTCGCGCCACTGCGAAGGCTGTCACAACCCGGTCGCCCTGCTCTCCGGCGCACTTTCCCAGGGAATGCCGAAAAAGCGCCCCTTCGAGGACGAAGGCGTCACCTGCTCTACCTGCCACTCCATCCAGTCCACTGACGCCACCGGAACCGGCAGCTACGTGATGGGCACTCCCGCCGTCCTGTTGGACGAAAGCGGCGCGCCCATCACCCGCCCGGTTTCCGACGCCGAGATCCTGGCCCACCTTGATCGGCACTCCAAAGCCGTGATGCGCCCGCTGCTGCAGAAGCCGGAGTTCTGCGCCGCCTGCCACAAGGCCGCCATCCCCTCTTCGCTCGACGACTACAAATTCCTCCGCGCCTTCTCTGTCTACGACGAGTGGCAGGGCGCCAGTTTCAGCAAGCAGAACCCGCTTCCCTTCTATCGCAAAGACGTGGTCTCCACGTGCCAGACCTGCCACATGCAACGCCAGGCCTTGCCTGACGGCTCCGACGATCCCGGCGCCAAGGACGGCAAATTTGCCTCCCATCGCTGGCTCGGCGGCAACACCCTCAACCCGCAGTTTTACAAGTTTGACGAACAGACCAAAAAGCTGGTCGACTTCCTGCGCAACGGCCCCGACGGCAACGGCGTCCTCAACGTGGACATCTTTGCCCTCGAAAAAGAAAGCGCCGCCGCCACCGCCAGCGACGACGTGCTGGTGGCTCCGCTCGGCCTCACCCACTACGCCATTGCTCCCGGCGAGACCCTCACCGCCGACGTCGTCATCCAGAACAAGGGCATCGGCCACTCCTTCATCCCCGAGCAGCGCGACTTCTATGAGGCCTGGGTCGATTTCGTGGTCAAAGACGCCTCCGGCAAAACCATTGTCGAAAGCGGATCCATCCAGCCTGACGGCAACCTCGACCCGTCGGCGCATTCCTTCACCAATCGCCTCATCAACACCAAGGGCGAGTTGAACGACCTGCACCAGATCTGGCACAACCGCGTGCTCGCTTATAACAACACCGTGCAGTCGGGCCGCTCCCAGGTGGTGCGTTATCGCTTCCGCCTGCCCAAGGACGCCAACGGCAAATTCACCGTCACGGCGACTGTGAAGTACCGCCGATTCAACCAGCATTTCGTCGACTACGCGATGGACCAGAAGCACTACCCGCAGATCGTGGTTGAAGTCGCTTCGCAGACCCGCACCCTGTGCGTAGGCGACAACCCGCCGGATGCCACCCCAGGAGCCGGAGAACGTTCGCCCTCCGCGCAGGAGTGGATGCGCTGGAACAACTACGGCATCGCGCTCCTTGACGCCCAGCAGTACGCCGCCGCCGTGCATGCCTTCGAGCGTGTCGCCGCTCTGCGCCCCAATTATGCCGACGCCTTCACCAACATGGCCGTGGTGGAAATTTCCTGGGAGCGCTACGACGACGCCAAGGCCAACCTCGCCCGGGCACTCACCCTTCTCCCCAGCGATCCCCGCGCCCTCTACTACCGCGCTCTGGTCGAGCGCAACGCCGGCCAGGTCGATGAAGCCATCACCGATCTTGAAGCCATGCTGGCAAAGTATCCGCGGGCCAAGGACGGCTGGCGCGAGCTCGGCTTCTCCTATTACCAGAAACACGATTACCCCGCCGCGCGCGACGCCTACCGGCAACTGCAGGCCATCGATCCCGACGACCTCGCCGCCCATTACCAGTTAGCCATTCTCTATCGCCGCCTCGGCGACAAGCAGCGCGCCGCCATAGAATCCGCCAAGTTCGCCGACCAGAAGGACGACCCCACCGCCTCCACCTACGCCCTGGAATTCCTCGGCAAACATCCCGAAGTTGCCGCCGAAAGCGTTACCTGGCACACCCACGACCTCACCGGCGACCCCAGGCGGCCCACCAAAATCCAGTACACCTACATCCCCGGCGCCGGCGGTTAGCAGCCTGTAGTGAAGACTAGTTTTGAGGGGGCACGACTTCTGGCCTGCCCTGAGCGTAGTCGAAGGGTGCCGTAAGTGCCGCAGAATCACTCGGGCTTTAGAGCATTTCTGATTTAAGTGTTTACATACCCGCAGGCGGTAAAATAGTTCGAGCATTCCTGGGAGGAGACGGACTCGAGCAGACCTGCGATCGCTTCCCAGAGGGTGCCGGTGGAGCGCTTCGCAGCTTTG
>DASZLF010000106.1:0-16338 GCA_035552555.1 Occallatibacter sp. | reverse complement strand
GTGTGCCTGCCGGAGGCCGCGTGAGCCTCCGGCGGGCAAAATGGCATATCGGATAGCCGCAAAATCAGCGATTTTTGAGCAGATGTGGCCACGCCGCAGCAGCGCAGTTCTATAACTCGCCGATTTTCAGAGGTTCCTTAGGGCGGATCGGTGATTTTTTCAATCCCGATCGCTGCCGGCTGCCCTACACTGGGAAGCAATTATGCGCACCCTCAACAGGACGGTCGTCTACGGGCTGGTGTGTGTTCTCGCCGGCATTGCTTGCAACGTCTCTCTCACCGCGCAGCCCGGAGCAGCCGCCAAGCGGGAAACGGCGAGGGAATCCGTCGCGGTGGACGCGCGGGGAGCGGAAGCGCGGGCGGCGCGCGCCTACGATGCGGCAGTCCATGCGGGGCCGCCGGCGGTGTATGGATTCCTGGCTTCCTTTCCCAAAGGAGCCGACCTGCACGTGCATTTGTCGGGCGCGGTGTATGCGGAGACGTTTATCCGGGACGCCGGAGAGGATGGGCTTTGCGTGGATCCGGCGGCACTGAAGTTTGTGCGGCCGCCCTGCACCGGAGAACTGGTTCCGGCGGCGCGTCTTTCGCGGGCGTTGAACTCGTCGGACCAGGATCTCTACGACCGGCTGATCAATTCGTTTTCGATGCGCAGTTTTGTGCCCACGCCGGGGTTCAGCGGGCATGATCAGTTCTTTGCGACCTTTGCGAAGTTTGGCGGAATTGACAAGCGGCACGCCGGGGAGTGGGTGGACGAGGTGGCCGGCCGCGCGGCGGCGCAGAATCAACAGTACCTGGAACTGATGCAGACG
This sequence comes from Occallatibacter sp., assembly GCA_035552555.1. GTDB lineage: Bacteria > Acidobacteriota > Terriglobia > Terriglobales > Acidobacteriaceae > Telmatobacter. Next base: position 15,530 of record DASZLF010000106.1, on the reverse strand, counting down.
CCGCCGTTCTCGCATGCAGCGCTGACGGCGAAACAAATGGGATGGCCAAGCGGCGAGCCGGTGAATTTTGCGCAGTTGCGGCAGGCGCTTCTGGATCACGGCTTGCGGGACGAGATTGCGGCCGATATGGAGGACGTGCGCGGCGCAGAGGCGCAGCGGCGCACGCTGGAGCATTGTGGAAAGCCGCAGGCTGTACCCGCGTGCCAGGTGGAGGTGCGCTACATTTACCAGGTTCTGCGCGCCAACCCGCCGGAGGTGGTTTTTGCGCAGACGCTGCTGGGATTTGAAACCATCCAGCGCACGATGGAAATGGGGGAGCCGGGATTTGTGGGGATCAATTTCGTGCAGCCGGAGGACGGGTTCGTCTCCATGCACGATTACACGCTGCAGATGAAGATGCTGGAGTATCTGCACTCCGTCTATCCCAAGGCGCACATCACCCTGCACGCGGGGGAGCTGGCGCCGGGACTGGTGCCGCCGGAGGGATTGCGCTTCCACATCCGGCAGGCAGTGGAACTGGGCCACGCGGAACGTATCGGGCACGGCGTGGACGTGATGTATGAGCGCGATGCGCAGGAGCTGCTGAAGGAACTTGCGCGCAAACACGTGATGATCGAAATCAACTTGAGCTCGAACGAAGGGATCCTGGGAGTGAAGGGCGCGGAGCATCCGTTTCCGATCTATCGTGCGGCGCATGTGCCGGTGGCGCTCTCGACCGATGACGAGGGAGTGAGCCGGATTGAGATCACCCACGAATATCAGCGCGCGGCGCTGGACTATCACCTGAGTTATCCGGATCTGAAGCAACTGGCGCGCACCGGCATGGAGCACGATTTTCTTCCGGGCGAGAGCCTGTGGGCGCAAGCGGATGAGTTCACCGCGGCTCGCGGCGCGTGCCATGGCCAGGAGTTGGGCCGAGAGCAGCCGTCGACGGAGTGCAAGCAGTTTCTGGATGAGAGCGAGAAAGCGGCGGCGCAGTGGGAACTGGAGCGGCGATTCAGGGAATTCGAGGCGAAGTTCTGAGAACGGAAAACGATCCGGGGTGATGGTTGGAGCGGATGAAGAGGTGGCGGGGGTTTGCGGTGCAGATGTTGAGTAGGTGGGCTGGGAAATGGGATTGGGCGTTGCGGGCGACGGGTCGCGCGCTGCTGGTGACGGCGATTTCGATGGCGCAGATGTGGGCGCAGGATTGCATCGCGCAACCGGATTTGCCGCAGACGGGCAGCGTGCACGGCGTGGTGATGAACCGCGAAGGCAGCGTGTACGAGGGAGCGCAGGTCTCGTTTGCCGGCGGCGGCGCCACACGGGTGACAAACTCCGACAGCAACGGACGGTTCCGATTCGCGGAAGTTTCCGCAGGCGATTTCACGCTCACCGTTACGGCGCCAGGATTCAGGCCGCAGATGGTGAGCGGCACGTTGCGGGCGGGCGAAAGCCTGGAGATGAGTCCGGCGGTGCTGTCCATGAGCGCGGCGACGGCTGAAGTGCGCGTGACCGCATCGCGCTACGACATTGCGCAGCAGCAACTCAAGGATGAAGAGCAGCAGCGCATCCTGGGCGTGTTTCCGAATTTCAACGTGGTCTACGCAAAGAACGCTTCGCCGCTCAGCCGGGGGCAGAAGTTTCAACTGGCGTTCCGGATGTCCGTTGACCCGCTCACGTTTTTGGGGACGGGCGCGACCGCGGGGATGGAGCAGGCGAGCAACTCATTCAAGGGCTACGGACAAGGGGCGGCAGGTTATGCGCGGCGTTTCGGCGCGGCTTACGGGGACAATGTGATCGGCACTTTTATCGGCACCGCGATTTTACCTGCGATGCTGAAACAGGATCCGCGGTATTTCTATAAAGGGGCCGGCAGCAAGCGGTCGCGTGTGCTGTATGCGATTGTGAACACGGTGGTATGCAAGAGCGATAACGGCAGATGGCAGCCGAACTACTCGAACCTGATCGCCGATTTTGGCATTGGGGAAATCGCGAACCTTTACTATCCCGCGGGGGATCGCAACAACGTCAAGACTCTCTTTACGGCGATCGGCATCGGCAAGCTGACGGCTGCAGGGGAGAATATTTTCGAGGAATTTTTTTCGCGCCGGATGACGCCAAAGCTGCCCGGCTATAGCAAAGGAACCTAACTCGCTATCTGGCGATTTTCGCGGCGAACTTGCGGGACGAGCGGGAGGGGGCATGGACAACGAACGTATCAGGGCGATCTGCATGGCGATGCCTCATGTGGCGGAAACGCTTAACTGGGGCCATCACCTGGTGTACTGGGCCGGCGACCGGGATATCGGCGGAAAGATGTTCGCGATGACGGATGTGGACGGAACCGGGTTTGGCGCGCTGTGGTTTCATTGCGGGGCGGAGCGATTTCATGAGCTGCTCGAGTTCGACGGGATTTCCGCTTCGCCCTATCTGGCCAAGGCGCATTGGGTAACGTTGGAGCGCTGGGATGCGCTGCGCCCGCGGCAGTTGGAAGAGGAACTGAAGCGGGCGTATGAGTTGATTTACGAGAAGCTGCCCAAGCGGACCAAGGCGGTCCTGGCGCTGCCGGATGCGGATCGGAAGAAAATGATTCACGAGCGGAAGAAGGCGGTGGCGGGTCGGAAGAAGGCGGCGAAGGGCAAAGCATGATTTGGGCGCGATCGGGGAGTGGGGGAGTTCCTGCGTCGGGCGCTGTAAGACGCCGTAAGACAGCACGTTTTTCGGCGTAAGACAGAGGCCAGACGGGGTGAGACGGCGTAAGACACCCGTTTCCGGAGATCGTGAGCCGATTCCACAACATCGGGCGGAATCACGGGGCTTCCGGGGATACGGCGTTGCCTTACGGTGTCTTACATCCAAAATTCCAAGGCGGACATTACCACACCCGGCAGGGCTTCTCCGCGACCATCTTGCTGTCCTTTTTGCAACTGAAGCTCTTGGCGAATTCGGGCAGGTCCTCCAGGACGACGTTGGTGCGGTACTCGTCGGGGGCGTGCTCGTTGCTCAGCGACTGGGTGCGGAGCTGCTCGGGGCGAGTCTGGGTGCACCACTGCTGCGCATAGGCGATCCAGAAGCGCTGGTCGGGCGTGTAGCCGTCGGTCTTTGCCGCCATGTCGAGATGCGCGGCTTCGGTTTTGTCGAGCCACGCGACCCAGGCCAGCCACAGGCCCCCGAGGTCGGCGAGATTTTCGCCCAGGGTAAGCTTGCCGTTGAGGTGCACCCCCGGAACGGCCTCGATAGCGTCGTATTGCCTGACCATGCACTCGGCGCGGTCATTGAATTCCTGCTCGTCCTCTTTGGTCCACCAGTTGCGGAGGCTGCCGTCTTTGTCGTACTGGCGGCCTTCGTCGTCGAAGCCATGGGTGAGCTCGTGGCCGATGGTGGAGCCCATGTCGCCGTAATTGGCGGCGTCATCTTCCTTATCGCTGAAGAAGGGCGGCTGGAAGTAGCCGGCGGGAAAGTTGACGTTGTTCTGCTGCGGGTCGTAGTAGGCGTTGACGGTGGGCGGCGACATGTACCACTCGCCCTTGTCGACGGGCTTACCGATCTTGGCGAGCTCGCGGTCGAAGTCGAATTCGCGCACGCGCATCTGGTTGCCGAGGGCGTCGCCGCGCACGATTTCTACCTTGGAATAGTCACGCCACTTATCGGGGTACCCGATCTTGTTCATCACGGTGTGGAGTTTTTCTCTGGCCTTGATCTTGGTTTCAGCGCTCATCCAGTCGAGCGAGTCGATGTCTTTGCCCATGGCGTCTTCAATGGCGATGGTCATGCCCAGCGCATGCTGCTTGGCTTCCGGGGGAAAATATTTTGCGACATAGGCTTGCCCGAGGGCTTCGCCCATTTCGCGATCGACGCGGCTGGTGCAGCGCTTCCATCGCTCCTGCTGCTTTTCGGCGCCATTGAGAATGTGGGCGTAGAAGTTCCAGCTTTCCTGCTCGAAGAGTTCGGGCATGGACGTGCCGGCGTAGGCGTGGAGGAGGTGCCAGCGCAGATAGGTCTTGATCTGGTCGAGCGGCGTCTCGGCGAGGACGGTATTGAATTCCGCGAAAAACTTCGGCTCGGCGTCATTCATTTTGCCGCTGACGGGTGCGTGGGCGGCCTGGTCATAGGACGCGAGAGAGAAGTGGGTGAGCTCCTTGCCGAAGCTGGCAATTTCAGTGGGATGATTCAGGTTCTGCGGGTTGCGCTGCTCGGTGATGGTGAGAGAGGCCTTGGCGAGGCGGGTTTCGAGATTGAGCACGTCCTGGGCATCCCGCGCAGCCTGAGCCGCGGGCTCGCCGGCCAACGTGAACATTTTTGTAACGTGCTCGACGTATTGTTTGCGCTGCTCGACGGACTTAGCGTCGGTGCGGGTGTAGTAGTCGCGCTCGGGCAAGCCGAGGCCGGCGGCATAGTAAAAGCTGATCACCTGGCTGGCGTCGGCGAAGTCCTGGTTGGAACTCATGGCGAAGAATGCGTTGACGCCGATGCGGTGGAGATGGCCGAGCAAGGCGGGGAGGTCGTTGACGGACTTGAGGGCGGCTATGCGATCGAGCTCGTGCTGGAGCGGCGCCATGCCGGCCTTATCGATGGCCGCGGTATCCATGCAACTGGCGTATTCGTCGCCAATCTTCTGCTCGTTGGCACTGCGCGCTTCAGGATGCTGGGCAGCGGCGCTTTCAAGGATCTGGCGCAGGTGAACTCGGTTTAACTCGTACAGTTCGGTAAATCGGCCGTAGGAAGTCTGGTCGGCCGGGAGCGGGTTCTTTTTGAACCAGCCGTTGCAACTGTAGCGATAAAAGTTTTCACAGGGGTCGACGGAGGTATCGATCAGCGAGGGATCGAAGACGCGCAGCTCGGAGGGCGAGGGAGTGGAGGTCGCGGCCGATTGGGCGTGGGACTGGCCCGGGGCGAGAACGGAGAAAACGACGGCGGCGAGGACGAGCATGCAGCGCAGCGAGAGTGCGGTGGACCTTTGCATGCCGAAACTGTATCAAAACTGCGCGCCGAACGGCGATGGATGAAATTGAAGCGCGAGGTGAGGTTTGCCCGTTGCGTTCCGGCGACGCCGCCTGATCAGCTCAACTCGAACGCAATCGCATCCTGCGATGGCTTTGTTTGCGGGAGGTGCAGAAGCAGACCGTCGGGTGTCCAACTCCAGGCGACGTTGGCGCCTCCGAGCATTCGAGCGGCCGACAACGAGCCGAAGGGCAGCGGAGTATCGCGCCGGATGGATTGCACCAGAGCCGTGACCCCTTGATTGCCCATGACGAGCAGATAGAGGAAACGTCCGCGCGTTGTGAAGCGGATATCCTGGGGCGTGAAATCGGTGTTGTGGTCGGCGACGTACATTCCCTCCTTCACGCGCGTGGGGCCCTCGCCAAAACGCTGCCATGGCCGGGTGCCGTAGATTGCTTCTCCGTTGGTCTTGAGCCATGCGCCGATGACCTTGAGGCGGCTCACCACCTCCTCGGGTATGGTTCCATCCGCGCGCGGACCGACGTCGAGCAGCAGGTTTCCGTTCTTCGACACCACATCAATCAACTGGTGAACGATGCGTCCGGCGGGCTTGTAGTTCGGCTTCTTCAGGTATGCCCAGGAGTCCCAGTCAAGGACATCATCGGTCTGCCACACGAAGCTTGCCTTGTCGGCAAGCTGGCCAGCTTCATAGTCCATCAGCCCGGTGCCGGTTCTGAAATCATTCTCCTTATATGTAATGGTGACCTCACGCCCGGTGTGGCGGCTGCTGTTGTAGTAGTGCGCGAGCATCTCGAGGCGGTAACTTTCGGGAATGATGAAGGTCCGGCTGTCGAAATAAAGGATGTCGGGGTGATAGCGGTCGATGACCTCGATCACCTTGTCGCGCACACGGCGCAAAAATGGGGGGATGGCGGCGGATCGGGATGCGCGTAGTTGAACGCTCCGGAGGCCTGGGCGGAGTAGTCCTTTGGCGGGGGACTACCCCAGGCATATTTCTGCGGCCAATACAGATCGGCATAAGCGGGGTGGTAGATATCTGCTGAAGCCACCGGGCTCGAATACCAGCCCCACAACCATTGGTGATGGAAGCTGGTGTAGAACTTCAGCCCCTGCTTTCGCACCGCTCTCTCCATTTCCCCGACAATGTCGCGGCGCGGGCCCATGCGCGCGGCATTCCAGCGGTTGACGCGGCTTGCCCACATGGAAAAGCCGTCGGCGTGTTCCGCTACCGGCCCGACATAGCGTGCGCCCGACTCCCGGAACAAAGTCACCCAGGCGTCCGCGTCGAAGTGCTCCGCGGTGAACTGGGCGGCGAAGTCCTTATAGCCGAAACGATCGAGCGGGCCGTAAGTAGACAGGTGATGCTCGTACTCAGGCCGGCCGGGCAGATACATCCAGTGCGGGTACCATTCATTGCCGAACGCCGGCACCGAATACAGTCCCCAATGGAAGTAGATTCCGAACTTTGCGTCGCGGAACCACTTGGGGCATGTGTGCTGCTGGAGAGAGTCCCAGGTTGCTGCGTATCGGTTGTCTTCCAGGGATGCTGCCTCGGCGCGGCGTGTTATCCCGGCAGTCGCGGCCGAGCCTGCCGCGACCAGGCGCAGCGCTTCTCTTCGGGTAATGGTCATGGAATTCTCCCCTGAAGCTGTCGTTGCGCAGAATACATGCTGTCGGGGCAGTGTGCATGCGGCAGCTCTCGTTGAATCGGCGATGAGCCGGGCGATGAGACCATAGGGGGGCTCGCAGCCGGCCCGGTAGAATGAAGGAGCAGGGAAATTTTCCCCAGAGGAGCAAGACAAGTGGCACAGCGCACGTTCAGTATCATCAAGCCGGACGCGGTCCGCAAGGGACACACAGGAGCGATCCTGGCCGAGATTGAGAAGGCCGGTTTCCAGATTATTGCCATCAAGAAGCTGTCGATTTCGAAGGAGCAGGCGAAGGGGTTTTATGCCGTGCACAGCGCCCGGCCGTTTTTCGATTCGCTGACCACGTTTATATCGGGTGGGCCGCTGGTGATGATGGTCCTGGAGAAGGAGAACGCGATTGCCGATCTGCGCAACCTGATGGGCGCCACCAATCCGGCGAACGCGGAGGAAGGCACGATCCGAAAGAAGTTTGCCGGATCGATCGAGGAGAACGCGATTCACGGTTCGGACGCGGAAGATACGGCGGCGTTCGAGATCGGGTACTGGTTTGCGGGGTATGAATTGATTTAGAGCAAATCAGATATTGGTGCAGTGGCCTTCTATCAGGACATTTCAGGACATGACTTCACAGGTTGCGGAAAAACGCCATCGGTCGCATTGCTTTGTGTCAGGGCACGACTTCAGTCATGCCGTAAGGCGCTAAAAATCTCTCGGGCTTTACAGGATGCGGAAAAACGCTTCGGGACAGACGACACGTGCCAGGGCACGACTTCAGTCGTGCCGCAAGGCGCTAAAAGCACCTCGGGCTTTAGCCCCTGCAGGATGTCTTTACCGCCTAGATGCTGCAAGTTTCGCCGAAATATTTTCTCAATCCTCCCCACACCAGGGAGCATAAAGAGCATATTCAATCGCCGCGCTCAGCCGAAGAGGTCGTCGATCTTCTGGCGCAGCGCGGCGATTTCCTTTTGCAGTTCGGCAACCGTGGATTCAAGCTGGGTTATCCGAGGCTCGTGCTCGGGATTGGGTGGGGCGCCCATTCCCGGCGAAGCGGCGTAGGACTGCGATTGCGGCTGAGCGATGGATTCGACGGGGCCGGAGAGCAGGTGGGCGTAGCGCGATTCCTTGGTGCCGGGCTGGCGCGGGAGGATGGCCACAAGCGGCGGCTCGCGCTCTATCAGCTTTTGCAGGCCGGCGAGCACGTCGCTGATCTCATCGAAGCGGTGCATGCGCTCGGTGCGGCCGCGGAGTTCGCCGGGAGTCTGTGGTCCACGCAGCAGCAGGACGCAGAGGAGCGCCATCTCGGCGCGGCTGAAGTTGAAGGCTTCGCCGAGCCAGTGCTCGTATTTGGTGACGCGGCTGTCGGCGTTGCGTGCGCGGCCGGCGAGGCGCAGGTCTTCTAGTCCGTGCAGCGCCTGGCGCACAGCTTCTTCGTCGAGGTCCATCACCGGCTCGCGGTTGGAGCGCTGGTTGCAGGCGTTGATCAGCGCGTTCAGCGAGAGGGGATAGTAGTCGGGTGTCGTGACTTCCTTCTCAACGAGCGCCCCGAGTACGCGGGCTTGGGCGGCGGTGAGCACGATCGGCTCGGTGGGCATGCATTGATTGTGACACTGGCGCTCGGGTACGGTCTCCGGGCATTTGGGCAACGTGGCTGCGCAGCATGATTTGAGGTTCCTTCACCTATTCGGTGGGTGCGAGGGTCCACGTATCGGGATCGCTTCCCCCATCAATAGCTCTCCTCTCAGCCTGGCGCAACCTGGGATTGCATTGGCAGCAGCCTTGTCATGGCCGGCACGGATCTGCGCACAGTGGCAGGGCGGCTGAGTCATCGAACACTGCAGATGGTGATGCGTTCCGCCCATCTCTTCTCAGTCGCACGAACTCGCGACTGTGGAGAAATTGTGAAGTTACAATGGTTACTGACAAGCCGGGGCCTGTAGCTCAACGGTTAGAGCAGGGGACTCATAATCCCTTGGTTGGGGGTTCAAATCCCTCCGGGCCCACCATAGAATCAAGCAACTTTGCGCGGTGGACTGTGAAGCACACCACACCAACTGTGAAACCGGACTAGCGGTTCCGGCCTTTCACTCTACAGTCGCCGCAAAGGTTCAGACCGAAGCGAGATCCCTCCTGGCGGAGCGCACATCTTCCTTGATGCGCTGGATGTGGCCGCGGCCCAGAGCCTTTACCTCGCAGCCAAGCTCGAAATACTGGCGGATATCGGCATCTTTCAGAATGCCAAAACAATCGATCACGCTAATCGGCCCCCCGGCCCAGCGGACGACCTCCTCAGGCTTGAGTTGCAGATAGGGCGTGTGCCGCACGGCGAGCACCAGAGCCTCCACTCCTCGCAGAGCCTCGGGCAGATCCTTTTGCACGCGTATGCTGCGAAGGTCATCCTGTCCACGGAAGAATCTCGACCACGAATGTCCTGGCGCGGGATATTCGTCCTGATTCTCCAGTTCGTACCAATGATCGATATAGGGATCGTGGACGCTGACTTCCGCACCCATCTCGGTCAGCTTCCGCACCACCAGCTCGCTTCCGCTATACCGGGTGTCGCCCACGTCTTCCCGATAGCTTGCGCCGGCGAGCAGAACGCGGGCGCCGGCGATGTAACGACCCATATTGCGCAACGCATCGCGCGTGAGTTCGGCCACATGGAGGCCTCGCGTGTCGTTGATGTCGATGGCGGCGGTGCTCATTTTGAAGATATTGTCGCCATCCTCAAAGCCAAGGATATGACTGTACGCCCAATAGCCCAGGCCGCCGTCCTTGGGTAAGCAGTAGCCACCTATGCCCGGACCGGGAAAGATAATATTGCTGTGCGTGGGGCGCATCTTGATGGCGTTGACCACCTTGATGAGATCGACGCCATTCCGCTCGGCGAACATTGACCACTCGTTGAGGAAAGCCAGGATGGTAGCGCGGTAGGAGTTTTCGACAATCTTGGTGGTTTCGGATTCGATGGGCCGATCCATTACGGTAAGCGGGTATTTCTCCACATTGAGGACTTCGCTCAGGAACTTGGTCACGCGGTTCCTGGCCTCGTTGCTGCAGCCCGAACAGACCCGCCAGAAATCACGGATACTCTTCACGTATTCCCGGCCCGGCATGACGCGCTCGAAGCTGTGCGCGAGCAGCGGCTCGCTCTCGATGCCGTGGGCGCGGAAGGCTTTCTTGAGAATCGGCAGCGCCACGAACTCCGTGGTGCCGGGGGCGACTGTGGTCTCGATCAGCACCAGGCACTCCGGCTGGATCCTTTCGCCGATGGTCTTCAGGGTGGCTTCCAATGCCGCCATTTCGGCCTCACCGGTCTTCATGGTGCCTAGATGATGCTTTGTATAGTCGCACTGCACATCGACTACGACGCAGTCAGCCAGGGCAAGGCAGTCGGGATTGTAAGTAGCCGTGAGCGTCTTTTTCTCCAGTACGCAACGGGCGATCATCGGGTCCACTTCGGGATCTTCCGATTTCACCGGAGATTGACCGCGGTTTAACAGCGGTGTTTTCCAGTAGCTGCGCGTGCTGGGCCGCTGGCATCCGATCACGAACTTGCTGGGGCGGCCCGTCTCCTTATCGACCGTATCGGCCACGATGGCGGCCATGACGGCTCCGACGAAACCGAGGCCCATTACCACGACAACCTCTTGACCCTGCAAGCGCGCGGCATCCGCGAGTGCCCGGACCCGTTCCAACTCAACCGCATAATCTGACTTATCGGGCAGTGCGAACTGCTCGCCGCTGGGACTCACGGAATATTCAGGCATGCTCACCCTTTCGAATTACGGCAGTGAAAGATGGTCAATTGGAAGCCATCCACCTGTCGGAGTATTGGCATTGATTCTAAGGCCTGAGCGTGACGTGGCTACAAGCGTTATTTCTGACGGAGGGCATTCGTCGCGGTGCCCGCCTGTGAAGTCCCAGGCGGTGCAGTCGATTGGTGGGAAACACCAAATGTGAGCGACGTAGATTGTGACGCACGGGCTCACTCGGTTCTGCTAACCCCAACAAATCCAATGGTGCAGCATCTCCGTCCAGTAAGGGCGGCTGGTCTTCCGATATGCTTGTTTTCAGTGGGTTAGGTTGATGCCGAATCCTCCGGGGAGCGAAACTCGGAATTCCCGGTTGCGGTTCGGACTCTTCGGGACCCACCGGAACTCTGCGCATGATCACCCAACTGGACACCATTCTGGCGACGACACGGCGCGGGCTTGCGTCAGCGCGGGAACGCGTGACGTTGGAGGAACTGGAGCGGCGGGCGGCGGCGCACCAGCCGCGGGGCTGGGCCGCGGCGCTGCGGCGGCGGGCGGCCGAGGGGCCGGCGGTGATTGCCGAAATCAAGAAGGCGTCGCCGTCGAAGGGGCTGATCAGGGCGGACTTCGACGTGGAGTGGATTGCGCGGCGTTACCGAGCGGGCGGAGCGGCGGCGCTTTCGGTGTTGACGGATGAGCCGTATTTTCAAGGCAGCCTGCGCAACCTGGAGCTGGCATCCGCGGCGGTTCCCCTTCCCTGCCTGCGCAAGGATTTTACAATTGACGAGTATCAGATTGTAGAAGCGCGCGCGCATCGTGCCGACGCTATTCTGCTGATTGCGGCGGCCCTGAGCGACGAGGAAATCAAGCGATTTGCGGCGACCGCACGGGGGATGCGGCTGGATGCGCTGGTGGAGGTTCACACCGGCGAAGAGTTGGATCGGGTGCTGGACTCTCTGGGGGAAACCGGCGCCGATGCCATTGGAGTGAACAATCGCGATCTCAAGACCTTTGAGGTGCGGCTGGAGAGGTCGCTGGAGCTGGCGCAGCGGATTCCGGCGAGCGTGGTGCGGGTGGCCGAGAGCGGCATTGCAACAGCGGAGGATATTCGCCGGCTGCGCGTTGCTGGGTTTGACGCGTTTCTGATTGGGGAGAGCCCGATGCGGCAATCTGATCCGGGCGCCGCGCTCAAGGATTTGCTGGCGGGAGCCGCGGTGGCGCGATGAGCTTGTGGGTAAAAATCTGCGCCAACACTTCGTTGGCCGACGCGTTGGTGGCTGCCGAGGCCGGCGCCGACGCGGTGGGCTTCGTGTTTGCGCCCAGCCCGCGACGCGTGACCGCGGAGCAGGTGGCGGAGATTGCGCCGCGGCTGCCGGAAAGGCTTGAAAAGATCGGCGTGTTTGTGGATGCGAGCCTGGACGAGATTGTGTCCACGGTGCGTGCGTGCAAATTGACGGGCGTGCAATTGCACTCGGAAGCAGGAGCGGAGTTGCCGGCCCAGTTGCGCGCGGAGTTGGGGCCTGATTTGCGCGTAGTGCGCGTGGTGCACTTCGGTCCGGATGCAGCGGTGCACGCGGCGCGCTACGCGGAGGATGCGAATGTCGATGCGGTGCTCGTCGATTCGTGCACCGCGATGGCTATGGGGGGTGCGGGAATCGCGTTCGATTGGGATGAGGCTGCGCGGACCATTTTCAGCATGAGCAAAGTGAGGTTGATTGCGGCAGGCGGCCTTCATCCGGAAAATGTGGCCGAGGCCATCGCAACCCTGCGGCCATGGGGCGTGGACGTGGCGAGCGGCGTCGAGGCGAAGCCGGGGAAAAAGGATGCGGAGAAGGTGCGGGCGTTTGTGGCAAGTGCGCGCGCGGCGGGCGGCATGAGGCACTGACCGGAATCGAGAAAAAGTAAGCCCCGGTCGGCGCGAACCATACGAGCTGACGCGGCGAGGTTAATGGGTCGGCGGGGTGATTTCCTCGACGGTGTTTTCGAGCAGGCGCATGTCCACGCGGAACTTCTTGAAGTTGGACCAGGTCTGCTCGGTTGAACCGGAGAGGTTCACCCACATCACCTTGAAATGGAAGGAAGCCAGGAAGTGGCTCTCGAGCCATACCGCGGATGCGGGCTTGTCTGTGCTGGCTGACGTATCGGCGATGCGGATGAAATCGAGCCGGTTTGTCGCACCTTTTTCCATGTGGGGTGTGTCAGTGAGCGACTCGACTTCGATGCGGGCCGGCATGGCCTCGGCGACATCGATCCAGGTGGTTTCCTTCCAATCGAGTGAGGTCTTCTCATGGTCGTTGGCAGGGTGCGCGCCGGGTTTGGGAGTGGATTCGACGACGACGATGTCGCGGCCATTCACGAGTTCGCGCCGCAGAATGCGATTGTCGAAGAGCGTGGCGAGGCAGCAGAGCGGCCAGGAATAGTGCGCAGTGAAATGGAAGAGGCTGCGCTTCTGCTGGAGCGAGAGGCTGCGCCGCTCGCGCACGGCTTTCTCATAGCGCGCCTCCTCCTGTTCGGCGGCTTTGCCGGTGAGAGGCTTTCCGTTCTGTTCCACTTTCCTGCGGTAGGGCAGGCCTTCGACGAAGACATTCTCGTAGCGGGCGGACTCATCGTCGGTGAGTTTGCCGCTTTTGTTGTAGTTGAGGTTGTGCCAGAGCTCGTCGGAGGTATATTGCTGTGCGAGTTTGCCGTTGGACTGCATGGCGGTGTTCATGTGGGCGAATAGGGCAGAGAGATCGATGGGCGAGCCGGCGGGTGATAGCGCGGGGGCAGCCGCACGCGGCATTGCCGCGGCCACGCTGACGTAACACAACAGGATGGAGGCGAGCCGCTTCATTTTTACAGCTTGGTGAGAGTGTATCGCGGCCGCATCAGTAATTCGCGACTACTAGTACACTGAAGGGTTCCCGGTTTTCAGCGGGATGTGCAGCGGGAGGCTCACAATATGTCATCCGTCATTCTTCCCTCGGCGCCGTCAGAGTCGCGGCCCGGCCGCTTCGGCATTTATGGCGGACGATATGTGCCGGAAACCCTGATGGCGGCGCTGCTCGAACTGGAGCATGAGTACGATGCTGCCAAGGCCGACGCGACGTTTCAGGCTGAGTTGGCGATGCTGCTCAAGGATTTCGCCGGCCGTCCCACGCCGCTGTATTTCGCCAAGCGCCTGAGCGAAGAGCTGAGCGGCGCAAAGATTTATCTCAAGCGCGAAGACCTGCTGCATACAGGCGCGCACAAGATCAATAATGCGCTCGGCCAGGGGCTGCTTGCCAGGCGCATGGGCAAGAAGCGGATTATTGCCGAGACCGGCGCCGGCCAGCACGGCGTGGCCACCGCTACGGTGTGCGCGCTTCTCGGCCTGGATTGCGTGATCTACATGGGCGATGTGGACATGGCGCGGCAGGAATTGAATGTGCTGCGCATGCGGCTGCTGGGAGCGGAAGTGCGCGGCGTATCTTCGGGATCGAAGACTCTGAAGGACGCGATCAGCGAGGCCATGCGCGACTGGGTCACCAACGTGCGGACAACTTATTACATCCTGGGAAGCGCGCTGGGCGCGCATCCTTATCCGACCATGGTGCGCGATTTTCACCGCTGCATCAGCCGGGAGATGAAGGAGCAAATCCTGGAGAAGGAAGGCCGGCTGCCCGACGCAGTGATTGCGTGCGTGGGTGGAGGCTCAAACGCCATCGGCGCGTTTTACGAGTTCATCAACGACAAGCAGGTGCGGCTGATCGGGGTGGAGGCGGGCGGACGCGGAACCGCGCTGGGCGAGCATGCGGCGCGTTTTTCCGGCGGTGTGCCGGGCGTGCTGCAGGGCACGTTCAGCTACGTGCTGCAGGATGAAAACGGTCAGATCGCGCAGACGCATTCCGTCTCGGCAGGACTGGATTACGCATCGATCGGACCGGAGCACGCAATGCTGCACGACTCGGGCCGCGCGGAGTACACATCGCAGGACGATGCGGCTGCACTGAGCGCGGTGGTCAAGTTGGCGCGCACCGAAGGGATTCTGCCCGCGCTCGAAAGCGCGCACGCGGTGGCCGAGGCCTTGCGCATCGCACCGGCCATGGCGCCCCATGACATACTGATAGTGAATCTCTCCGGACGCGGCGATAAGGACATGGGCATTCTGGCCCGGGAGCTGCATATCCAGGGAGCGTAAATGCCAATGCCCATCGTTTTCCAACACAGGCCGGGGCTGGTGGTGTATCTCACCGCCGGCGATCCGAGTCTCGACGCGACGCGCGAGATCGCGCTGGCCGCGGTGGATGCGGGCGCCGACGTGATCGAACTGGGAGTGCCATTCAGCGATCCGCTGGCCGATGGGCCAGTCATTCAGCGCGCCAGTGAGCGGGCGGTGGCTCGCGGCACGCGACTGAAGGATGTGCTGACGATTGCGCGCGATATTCGCGCGTCGCGCCCGCAGGCGGGGTTGATCCTTTTTACCTATCTGAATCCGATTCTTCGCTATGGGCTGGCGCGCTTTGCCGATGAGGCGAAGGCGGCTGGCGCTGATGGCGTGCTGGTCACCGACATGATTGTCGAAGAGGCCGGCGAATATCTTGCGGAGATGGATCGAGTGGGGCTGGCGCCGGTATTTCTGGCTGCGCCCACCAGTCCGGATGCACGGCTTGAGGCCATCGCCACGCACTCGCGCGGATTTGTCTATGCCATTTCGCGCACCGGCATCACGGGCAAGCAGCAATCGATGACCGCGGATGCAGCAGCACTGGTCGAGCGCATCCGCCGATGGACCACGCTGCCGGTGGCCGTGGGTTTCGGCATCTCCAACGCGCAGCATGTGGAGCAGGTAGCGGAGTTTGCGGATGCTGCGGTGATCGGCAGCGCAATTGTGGAGTTGATCGAGCGGTCCACTCCCGAGACAGCGCCCTCCGAAGTGGCTCGATTTATCAAGGGCCTGCGCCTGGTTGAAACAGCGCCGGCCCGATGAACAGAGATAACGGTTCTCAGCTAAACAGCCCGTGGTGGAAGTCTGGTTTTGAAAGGGCACGACTTTAGTCGTGCCGTAAGTGCCGCAGAATCATTCGGGCTTTAGTGCCCGCGTGAGAACGCTGTTGGCCCTGTGCAACGGCGGTTGTTTGATTAGGTTTTGCTCCATGCGGTGATTGCTTGCCATGGCGACGGAGCCGATTCGGGGGTAATTGAGGTTCAGGCTGTGCGCTTGGCG
>DASZLF010000105.1:0-37382 GCA_035552555.1 Occallatibacter sp. | reverse complement strand
GCTCACCGCTGATAGCCCTCCTCGCCAAACCAGCACTGCCATAATCGGGAGACCCGATGCATTTTCGCAAAACAATTCGTCTTCCCACTTGACTGGAACAACTCAGATGACTGTCGTGCGGGCATCCGCGCCCGCACCTGCATCCACGCTGGGGTGCCCCAGGGCCTGCCCTGAGCCCGTCGAAAGCCTGCCCATCGGCGCAGCCTCGCCGCGGCACCCCGCATGCCGCCCATCTCACCGCGCCGAAATGTTTTCGTCCTCGGGCCCACTCTCCTCCAACCGCTGCTCCCGGCGCCGCGCTCCGGAACCGTCCATTGCGCGCCCCCACTCCCCCGCGCGAGAATCCTAAATGAGACCCCCGGAGGCTTGTCCTGAATCGAATCTCGACATTCTGCCTGGCGCTGGCCCTGCTTGCCCAGATGGCGCCGGCGCAGCAGGACCAGAGGCAGCTCGCCATCGCCCTCGAGCAGCAGGGAAAAACCGCCGAAGCCGAAGCCGCCTGGCGCGCCCAATCCGAGCAGCATCCCGCCGATCCCGAACCCCTGGCCCACCTGGGCCAGCTCGAAGCCCGCCAGCAGCGCTATCCCGACGCCATTCGTGACTATCGCAAAGCCATGGCCATCGCGCCAACCATGCCCGGCCTGAGGCCCAACCTCGGCCTGTCCTACTTCAAAAACGGCGACTACAAGCAGGCCATCGAGATGTTCTCGCCCCTGCTCAAAGCCCAACCCGGCGATTACCGCCTCTCGCTTCTCATGGGTATGTCCCACTACGGCCTCGGCCAGTATGCCGCCGCCACCCCTTTCCTCAAGCAGGCCGCCACCGGCGATCCGCAAAATCTCACTCTGCTGCTCACCCTCGCCCATAGCTGCCTCTTCGCTCGCGAGTACCCGTGCGTACTCGATACATTTCACAAAATTGTCGCCCTCAATGCCGAATCCGCTGAAGCAGACATGCTGGTCGGCGAAGCGCTCGACGAGATGAAGGATCCCGTGGGCGCACAGCGCGAGTTCCGCGCCGCCATCGCCGTGAATCCCAAGGAGCCCGATGTGCACTTCGGCCTCGGATACCTGCTCTGGACCAAGGGCCAGTACGGCGAAGCAGCACACGAGTTCCAGGCCGAGCTCAATAACGATCCTCAGCACCTCCAGGCCATGCTCTACCTGGCCGACTCCGACATCCAGCTGCAAAACTCAGAGGACGCCAAGGCTCTGCTCGAGAAGCTCGTCAGGCTTTTGCCGAACGATGCCATGGCGCATCGCGATCTCGGCATCGTCTATGCCGACGGCGGCAATAACCAGGACGCGGCAGCCCAATTCGAAGACTCCATTCGCCTCGCGCCCAGCGATGTCAACGCCCACTACCGTCTCGCCCGCCTCTACCGCGCCACGGGCCGTACCGCGGAGGCCAACATCGAGTTCGGAAAAGCCAAGACCCTCAACAAGGCTGCAGACGACCACCTGCTCAAGGTCATGTCGAAGATACCCGCCCGGACCACAACTCCTGCCCCTGCGACAGACTCCCCACAAAAGTGAATGCCGGAGCAGATCGCTCCGGCATTCTGTCTTGGGTTTAACCCCGGTTAGAAGTTGAGTTTGGCGCCGAACTGGATACGGCGGGGCTCGTGGTCACCGGTGACGACGCCGAAGTCTGAGTCGTCCAGGCCTGCATCCGGGCCATAGGGGTTGACGTGGTTGAAGGCGTTGAAGAACTCTGCCCGGAATTGGAAGTTGACGCTCTCAAAGATACGGAAGTTCTTGATCCCCGCGAGGTCCCAGTTCTGGAAACCGGGTCCAACAATCGGATTGGATCTCTCGCTGCCGAAATGTCCGACTGCGTGGGCAAAGGAGTTGGTAGAGAACCACTTGTCGAAGCTCTTGCTTTTTTGGACGGGCGCCACCTGGTCGGGACGAACCCCACCAAGGCCGATGCCGCGGTTGCCGGTGTCGAAGGGATCGGCGCCTTGTGTAACTGAGAAGTTCGATCCGGAGGTCGCAGCCACAATTCCTGAAACTTCCCATCCGCCCAGAACACGGCCTTGGAAGCCTTGCTGATTCCTGAAGATGGGGAGGTCGTAAACAGCGTTCGCCGACAAGACTTGCGGCGTGTTGTAGGAAGCCGGGCCGTAATCGAGCTTGAAGTCGTAGCTGTTGGTGGCAGTGTTGCTGCGATCGTAGGACTGAGGCGTCATGTCCTTAGACCATGTGTAGGCAGTGCCGAAAGTCAGCCCATGCGAATGGTGATTGGCACTGACCTGCAGCGAGTTGTAGTTGTTGGTGAAGGACGGGAAACGCGAGTTGATCTTCCCATAACCCTTAAAGGGCCGGATGTAGTTCACGTCCGAGGTGGTGTCAGCGAGGCGAGCGGCCAGGGTGGGCTGGTTCTCGTCAAACTGTCCCAGAAGATTGCGTGCCGTGGCGCCGACGTAGGCTACTTCCACAACCGTGCTGGGCAAAACCTGGTGCTGGACAGAGAGGTTGTAGTTGACGTACTTGGGCACCTTGAAGGCCGGCGTCCCGGTGGCGGTGAGGCCGTTGGGGCCGTAGGAAACCGAGGTTGAGCCGCCCTTGATGTTGTCAAACGGCGCGTTGTTGATGGTGGTTGACTGAGCCAGCGGCGGGTTGACGAAGGCGTTCTGCTCCCAGATGCCATTCAGCAGGCGATCGTAGAAGACTCCGAAGCCGCCGCGCACTACGGTCTTGCCGCGTCCGGTCACATCGTAGCTGAAGCCGATGCGCGGTGCGAAGTCGGCATTGTAATTGGGGTTCACGTAGGCACCGAATGGCGAGCACTTCACGAAAGGCGAGACCGACTGCGCCTTGGAGCAAGCAGCTCCCGTGGGGAAGATGATGCCGTTGGTGTAGGTGGCGGGAATCAGTGAAACGCCATTGATGGATTGCCCAGCGACGAAGTTGCCGCTGGCGGGGTCGATCTGCGGCGCCAGTTGCGCGCTGTAGAGCGCAGGATCGAAGTTCGACAGCGTGTTCTTCACGTCTGTCACCGAAGGCAGCCGGCTCCAGCGCACACCCAGGTTAATCGTCAGGCGATGAGTCACCTTCCAGTCGTCCTGCGCATATAGCTCGGAGTTGACGAAGTGCAGATCAGGAATGATGTCCGGCAGTGTTTGTCCGAACGCGTAGACGTTGCCGACCAGGAAATCTCCCCAGGTGTTGAACGTGAAGGATGGATTGCCGTTGACCGCGTTCTCCGTCTTCAGCATCTGCTGGATCTGGAAGCCGGCGCGCAGCGTGTGCTTGCCCATGTTGAAGGCCAGGTTGTCGAAGTAGGTGCGATCCAGGTTTCGCTCATTCCACGGAGCCGAGCCGGGGCTGAATCCGGTAGGTCCGCTGATGCGGAAGCCGATGCCAGGAACCTTGCCGTAGGGGTCGGGCGACCATTGGTTGGTAAGCGAGCCGTTAATGGTGGCCGAGGTAGCAAACTGCCCGCCCTTGATAGCTGAGAAGTAAGTGCCCTGCGACCACACGAACTCAAACTCGTTCACAACCTTCGGATTGATGGCCCAGGTCAGGTTGCCCACCACGTTCTTGCCCGGCGAGTTCACCAGAGTATCCACGAGGCCGGGGTAGTTTTGCCCCGCCCACAGGCCTTCCGGTGCATCTACCGGCATTTGGTCGTTCATGCCGCGCGCATAAAAGTGGACCTTGTCGTTGAAGTAGTGGTCGACGCGCACGATATCGTCGCGGAAGTTGTTCTGCGCGGAAAAGCCGAAGGTGTAGTTGCTGCCGTCGTTGGCAGGATATTTGGCGAACACATTGGAGAGATAAACCTGCGAGTTCTTGCTGTAGCAGGACGGTGAAATGGTTGTGGTGTTCGAGACAGCATCGTAGGTGGTGCAGCCGGCTGGCGCGGCGGTGAAGTCGCCTGCGACCTTGCCCGCCAGCATGTCGGACGTCGCCGCCTTCATGGAGTCGCCGCCCGGCGTGCTCTCCTTCCGCCACTCTTCCGACCAGAAGAAGAAGGTCTTCTTCCTATCGGTGTTGTAGACCTTGGGAATGAAAACCGGGCCGCCGAAGGTAAATCCGTACACGTTGTGATGGTTTACGGGGTTCTTGTTCGGCTGACCGTTCTCAAGCTGGCTCCGCTTGGTGAAGTAGTCGTTCGAATCGAACGCGGTGTTGCGGGCAAACTCATAGGCATCCCCGTGGAAGGCGCTGCTGCCGGACTTGGTGGCCACCAGGATCTGGCCGCCGCCGGAACGTCCATATCCCGCATCGTAATTCCCGCGCTGCAGTGTGAATTCCTGGATCGCGTCCACGTTTGGCGCGTTGATCACCGTGCCGTTTGAACCCGAGTCATTGATATCCGCGCCGTCGATCGTCCAGTTATTGGCCGTGGTGCGCGCCCCGTTTACCGACAGCGCCGTATTGCCGGCTTGGCTTTCGTCACCCAACTGGCTGACCACGCCAGGCTGCAGCGTGACCAGTTGCTCGAAGTTGCGGCTGGCCAACTCCAGTTCCGTGATCTGCTCGCCGGTAATGGTCCCGGCCTGCGAACCGCTTTCCGTTTCGACCGCCACGGCGGTGGCCTCCACCGTCACCGTGGTGGTGGCGGCGCCGGCCTTCAGCTGAACGTTCAATCCGCGCTTCTCGGCCACGTTCAGCACCACATTCTTGCCCAGGAAGCTCTCAAAACCATTCGAAGCGACGCTCACCGTGTAGGTTCCGGCGGGCAGGTTGGTCACAACGTAGTTGCCCGAATCGTCCGACATGATCACGCGCTTGCCGGCGTTCACGCCGTTCTGCGTGACTGTGACCGTGGCGTGGGGAATCACCGCCCCGCTGGTGTCCGTCACCGTCCCGCTCAGCGTTGCCGCCAGTTCCTGCGCGCCCATCCACGAAACGCACACCAGCAGAAGTGCCGCCAGAGTCAGCAGCAGTGCACAGCGTTGCGGCAGACGCCCCGTCCAATTGTGCCGGTTTGGAGCCTCGTTGCGGTTTAGGGAGGATATCCCCGCATGAGAGCATCGTTGAATTCCACTTGTGACCATGGCATGTCTCCTTAGTTTGTCTTGAACTCCGGCCGACCTTGTCTTCTGTCAACTGGGATACGAGCGACCTCTGCCGCTCGAAGTCTGTCCGAAGAAACTCAGATTCTTTGTGGATTCCGGCATCCCATCCTGAACCGGGAGGATTCATGAAGGAGAGAGGCGCTTCTGCTTGGTGCCGGCTTTGCGGCCCTTGTGCAGCACTCCGCGTAGTACTCCCTGCATCACGTCTCCAAAAGGCATTCCGTTCAGACTGGTTGCCGGGGCTTCATCGTCTTTTCATGCGCGGTCATCGAGGACCATTTGTGCCTCCCCGAGAAACGCTCATGAGGCTCGCAACTTTCGCTTGTTAAGCAACAATAGGATGAAATTCGTCCGGTGACAAGCACAAAATTGAACAAATCTAGACCAAATGGACAAATAACTGGCTGTACGTAGGAGAAACAATCGTTGCACGACTCATTGCGAGAGCCCCCTTCGCCCCGAAATCATCTCCCCCACGATCCCGCTTCCCCTCCCACATCCTTCCGCCACGCAGCACCCGTCACTGGTCGAGCCGTGGGGACGCGGAGAGGCTCTGTATCGGCGCGTCTCTAACTACGCATCGTCTCTGAAATGTGTGATATATACTATTCTGACCTGTGGGTGCTCGGCTGCGGCGCGCGGCTCGTTTGGTTTCCAGAGTGGCCCCGCTGCCCGCCAGCTTGCCGGGTCTGCCAGATCCTCTGCCCCGTGCAATCCGCGCCCGCCACAAAATCAGCAGGAACTCCACCCTCCTGATCAGTTTGGCGAGGTATGATCTCTGAAGCAGTCAAAAACTTTCTGGCTCCGGCCGCATTCTCCTCATCGGGAATGGCGCCGTGCGCAACGCGGAAGGGGTGTCATCTTGAGTTCTAATCAAATTAAGGGCCATCGCAAATGCTTCGCGCCGGGGTACCGCTCCGCGCATTTCGCGCCGATCCTGATGCTCCTGCTGTTGGTTATCGGGGGTGCGTCCTGGGGACAGGACAACCCGAATCGAGCTGTCCGGCTGAACCTTATGCCGTTGCCTTCGTCGATTCAGGCCGGCCAGGGCTTTCTCCCGCTCAATTCCCACTTCCGCGCCGGCTTCTCCGGAGCCCACGATGCCCGCGTCGACGCAGCGCTCGATCGCTTCCTCGCTCGCCTCGACCGCCAGTGCGGCGACATCCGCCGCATGCAGCACGCCGCCGCTCCCGGCAACTCCTTCTTGCTCACCCTCCAGGTCGCAGGCCCCGGCCAAGCCGTGCAGAGCGTCGAAGAAGATGAATCCTACAAGCTCAACGTCACCCCCCAGCAGGCCACCCTCACTGCCGCCAACGATCTCGGCGTCATGCACGGCCTGGAAACCTTCCTCCAATTAGTCGCCATGCAGGACGGCGCCTGCCGAGTACCCGCCGTCGCCATCGACGACAGCCCGCGTTTCCCGTGGCGCGGCTTCATGCTCGATGTCGTCCGCCACTTCGAGCCCGTCGATGAAATCGAACACACCCTCGACGGCATGGCCATCGCCAAGCTCAATGTGTTTCATTGGCACCTCAGCGACGACCAGGGCTTCCGCGCCCAAAGCAAAAAATTTCCCAAATTGACCGAATCCGCCTCCGGCGACCTCTTCTATACCCAGGACCAGTTGCGCGAAGTCGTCGCCTACGCCCGCGCCCGCGGCATCCGCGTGGTGCCCGAGTTCGATATGCCCGGCCACAGCTCCTCTACCGCCCTTGCCTATCCAGAATTCGGCTCCGGCGAAGACCTCAAAGAGCTGCCCCTCACCTACGGAGCTCCCCACGCCGAGCTGGACCCCGCCAACGAGAAGACCTACAAGTTCATCGATGCCTTCGTCGGTGAAATGTCGGAAATCTTCCCTGACGCCTATTTCCACATCGGCGGCGATGAAACCGAGGGCAAAGCCTGGCTCGCCAACCCCCGCGTCAAGGCCTTCATGGATAAGAAGGGCTTCAAAACTCCCGCCGACCTCCAGGCCTTCTTCAATCAGCGCCTTCTCCCCATCCTCCAGAAGCACCATAAGAAGATGGTCGGCTGGGACGAGATCCTCAACCCCGCCCTGCCCAAAGACATCATGGTGCAAAGCTGGCGCGGTGTTGACTCGCTCTCCGCGGGAGCCGTCCAGGGCTATACCGGCATCCTCTCTGCCCCCTACTACCTCGACCACCAGAAAACGTCGGAGCAGATGTTCCTCGATGACGTCATTCCCGCCGACACCAAGCTGACCCCCGATCAGCAGAAACTCATCCTGGGGGGCGAAATCTGCATGTGGTCCGAGCAGATCAATCCCGACACTATCGACTCCCGCATCTGGCCCCGCTCCATGGCGGTGGCCGAACGCTTCTGGTCGCCGCAATCCGATCGCGACGTAGCCGACATGTACCGCCGCCTGCGCATCGCCTCTCTGGAATTAGAGGACGCCGGCCTCAGGCATCTCTCCGGCCCCGAGCGCCTGCGCCGCAACATCGCCGGCTCCACGCACCCCGAGGCCCTCGACACCCTGGCCGCCGTCCTCGAGCCCGTCAACTTCGGAGATCGCGAAGATACCCAGCGCACCGACTGGTATACCGCCCTCGATCGCCTGGTCGACGTGGTAGTCGCGGACCCCCCCGCCCGCCAGCAAATCGCCCGCGAAGTGGACACTGTCCTCAACGCGCACGGTTCCGACCGCGCTCTCGCCGAGCAGCGCCTCCGCGAGCGCTTCGAAGCCTGGCAACAAGCCGCACCCTCGCTGGAAACCGCGGCCCAGCGCAACTACCGCCTGAATGACATCGGCGACCGCGCTCGCCAGTTGGGTCAACTCGCCAAGGCAGGCCTCGAATCGTTAGCCTGGATCGACGCCCACGCCGCGCCGCCCGCCAACTGGCTCGCGCAGCAGCAGGCCGTCCTCACCGACGCCCGGAAACCAAGCGCGCTGGTCCAATTCGTCTTCCTCCCCGACCTTCAGAAGCTGGTCCAGGCCGCAACCACCCACTAACCGTCCATCGCCAGCCCCAACCCTCCCCCATCCATCTAGAGCCCGCGGGTAACAAGTCACCCGCGGGCCCATCTCCCAGAATCCTGGTTCCTGGTCCCTGATCCCTTGTTCCCCCGGTCCCTGCCTTTGCGTCTTTCCTGCTACAATCCCATCGAACTGCATTCCAGGAATTTGCTTGCTCCGCCTTCACGGGAAGCAGACTTCAGAGTGCGCAGAAGGAGACGTACCCGCATGGCCATTGCCGAAGATCGCGCCAAAGCCGTTGAGCTAGCTCTCTCACAAATCGAAAAACAGTTTGGCAAAGGATCGATCGTCCGCCTGGGATCGCGCGAGGCCCTCCTGCCCATCTCCATCATCTCCACTGGTTCCATCAGCTTCGACGCCGCCCTCGGGGTGGGCGGAATTCCGCGCGGCCGCGTGACCGAGGTCTTCGGCCCGGAATCCTCCGGCAAAACCACCATCTGCCTGCAGGTGATCGCCGAGGCGCAAAAGGCGGGCGGCCTGGCTGCCTTCGTCGACGCGGAGCACGCCCTCGATCCCGGCTACGCCAAAAAGCTCGGCGTGGACGTCGACAACCTCCTCGTCTCGCAGCCCGACTCCGGCGAGCAGGCCCTTGAAATCACTGAGGCCCTGGTCAAGTCCGGCGCCATCGACGTGCTGGTCGTCGACTCCGTGGCCGCCCTCGTCCCCAAGGCGGAACTCGACGGCGAAATGGGCGACTCGCATATGGGCCTCCAGGCCCGGCTCATGTCCCAGGCCCTCCGCAAACTCACTGGAAGCGTCTCCAAATCACGCACTGCCCTCATCTTCATTAACCAAATCCGCGAGAAGATCGGCGTCATGTTCGGCAAACCCGAAACCACCACCGGCGGCCGCGCCCTCAAGTTCTACTCCTCGGTGCGCATCGATATTCGCCGCATCGCCGCCATCAAGGAAGGCGACGCCGTCACCGGGAACCGCACCAAGGTCAAGATCGTAAAAAACAAGGTTGCCGCTCCCTTCCGCGAAGCCGAATTCGATATCCTCTACGGCGAAGGCATCAGCCGCGAAGGCGACGTGCTCGACCTCGCGGTGGCCAACAATATCGCGGAGAAGTCCGGCGCCTGGTACAGCTACGCCGGCGAGCGCATTGGCCAGGGACGCGAGAATACGCGTACGTTCCTCAAGGAAAACAAGGATATCTTCGCCAAAATGGATGCCGAATTGCGCAAGAAACTCAACATCGGAGCCGCCAACAGCAAGGCCGAAGTCCCTGAAGTTCCGGCCAGCGGTCCGGCTGAGGCAAAGGAAGCGGTCCGCGGCCGCCGAGGCTAAAGTTCGAAGTACGACCAGCGGCTGCCAAAATGGGCAGCCGCTGATTTTTCTAGCTCCAGAGTAAGGTAGGTATGGTAATGTATGCAAATACGGGGTTGCGATGACGCCTACAGACCTTACAAAGCAGCACGTAATTACCCGTTACGTTCGGCCGGCACGGGAGCGAGGCGAGAAAACCGTCCAGGTTCGAGTGGGAAATGTTCTGAAGGAGCTGGGTTGGACGAATCGCACCCCCTCGGTTTTCTCCACCTTGTCTTCGCGGGCATTCCAGCGCGAAGCGGGACTGGAGCTGGTTGAAAAGCGGGATGGGCCGCCGTCGGGTGGTCCCAGCACCACCGTGCAATTTGTGTTTCGGATATTGGACGAGGGAACTGCAAGGCAAACATCCCAGCCATCCGGGAAGCCGGTTCAGAATGGCGCAGGGCTGGAGAAGCTATACGGAATCTTCGAAGAAGAGTTCAAGGCACTTGGCGGTGGAGAGGCGTTTCTTCGCGCCGAGCGGGAGGCTTGGGGACCTGATCCCTGGGAGAAGCTTGCAATGGAGAAGGACGTCCAAGGCAGGAAAGCGGGATGAGCCTCGTCTATTGGGATTCCATGCTCTTCGTCTATCTTGTTGAGCGGCATACAGCCTATTTCTCCGTAACCAAAAGCCTGCACGAAGCGATGATGCGCCGTGGCGATACGCTCTGCACAAGCATCGTCACGGTCGGAGAGGTTCTCGTCGGTCCACGGAAGCTCGGCTCCCAATCCGGCGCCGACCGGGTCCTCAGTTTTTTTGCGGCAGGAACCGTGCGCGTGCTCCCCTTCGACATGGAGACCGCAAACCAATTCTCTTTCGTTCGTGCATGGACAACAGCTTCTCCCCCGGACGCCATTCACCTGGCCTCGGCGGCGAAGGCGCAGGTGGATCTCTTTTTCACCAACGACCGCAAACTGCTCTCGTTGCAGATTCCCGGTATCGCGCGGATCGCAAGTCTGGATTTGCAGACGGTAACGCGGCTGCTCCCTTAATCGTTCAGGCCCGTTGGTTGTTACGCCTTCAGGAACCCCCCGCCGCCCCCTCCCGTATCCACTCATATTCCCCGGCGAGGGCGCGAAACCCGGCAGATTTCCCAGACCTCGTCTAAACTTGAACCACCCATGAGATTCGCCGGACGAGCTGCGCTATCGCTCATCGTGACCGGGCTCCTCGGTCTTTCCGCAGTCGTGTCCTCGTCTCAAACTGCTCCGCCGCCCCAACCCGGCGCCGCGCCAGTAACCACCCAGTCCCAGAACATCCACACCATCGTTGACCTCGACGGATCCTGGCGTTTCCAGATCGGCGACAACCCGCAATGGGCCGACACGGGCTTCGACGACTCCGCCTGGCCCATGGTGGCCCTGGGTAAGCCGCTCTCTGAATATGGCTTCGAGACCTACGCCGGCGCTGCCTGGTACCTGCTCCGGCTTGATCCGCGAACCATTCCGCACGGCCTTCCAGGCTCGCCTCTCGGCCTGCTCTTCACTACCCACGGCGTCGGCCAGCTTTCGGTATATGCCAACGGGATTGAGATCGCCCACACCCGCGGCTTGACCGGCCAGCCGCAGATGTACGAGTCGCTGCCGCTCCAGGTCAGCCTTCCTGAATCCGCATCGGGTGCGCCCATTCTCATCGCGGTGCGGACCTGGGCCGCTCCGGGTGTGCAGATTTCCCACGGCCTGCTCGAACACGTCGAAGCCGGCGCGCCCAAGGACATCGCCGATCGGTTGGCTGTTGCAACCTCGCGCCGCTGGGATCAGGAGGTCATTGCAGGCATGGTCCTCAGCTTCCTGTTCCTCTGCGTGGCCGCGCTCGGCGCCATCCTCTACCTCGCGCAGCGCCATCACTCCGAGTACCTCTGGCTCGCCATCCTTTGCGTCTCCGTCTCCCTCACCGCCGCCAACGACAACCTGTGGCATCTGCAACTCATTCCGTACTCGGTCTACATTCCTCTGAACCTCTGGCTCAGCCGCATTTTCATGGCGGTTACGCTGGAGTTCATACTGCGCTTTACCGGGGAACCGAAGCGCCGCTTCGTCCGCGCCGTCCAGATCTTCGTTCTCCTGCTCCCCCTCATCGCCCTGCTCAACCTGGAGCAGATCTTCGACGCTCTTTCCGTCACCGCTGAGGTCCTCTTCTGCGGGCTCGTCACCTGGCTGCTGTTCGCCGCATGGCGTCGCGGCTTCCGCGAAGCCGGCGTGATGCTGGTGCCGTTCTTTCTTGCCGCCATCGCCAGCTCCATCGACACCGTCCTCGGCTACCTCGCCGACAAGCACTGGATTGCCGAGCGCTTCGCCTCCCACCGCTTTCATGTCGGGCCTATCGAATTCGGCACCGGCGCCCTCACCTACGCGATCTTCCTTGCCAGCCTCATCGCCGTCATCCTCTACCGATTCGTCCGCGTGAGCCAGGAAGAGCAGCGCTCCAATGCGGAAATCGCCGCCGCCCGCAGCGTGCAGGCGATGCTCATCCCCACTGAGCTGCCTTCCAACCGCTACTTCATGCTGGAGAGCGCATACGTTCCCGTGAACGGCGTCGGCGGCGACTTCTTTCAGGTGCTTCCCATCGAAGATGGCTCGCTTCTGGTCATCGCCGGCGATGTCAGCGGCAAAGGCCTGCAGGCGGCCATGAACGCCAGCACCATTGTCGGAGCATTCCGCAACGAACTCTCGCACGACCCCGCCACCATTCTCAAGCACCTCAATAACGTGCTGATCGGCGCCGAGTCCGGGTCCCAGGAAGCGCGCAGCAGAGACAAGGACGCAATCGCGAGCTTCGCCACCTGCCTTTGCGCCCGCATCTACCGCGACGGCGGCATGGAAGTGGCCAACGCCGGCCACCTTAGCCCCTATCGCGACGGGCGCGAGATCGAACTGCCTCCAGGTTTGCCGCTGGGTGTGATCCCGGGCATGACCTACGAGCAGGTCTCCTTTCAGCTCGAGCAGGGCGTCCGCATCATCTTCCTGTCAGATGGAGTGGTCGAAGCGCAGAACTCCAGCGGCGAGCTCTTCGGCTTCGAACGCACCCAGCAAGTGAGCAACGAATCCGCGCGCTACATTGCGCAGACCGCCAAGCGATTCGGCCAGAACGACGACATTACCGTCATCTCCGTCTACATCGCAGCCTGCGACCGCCGATCCGTTCCCGAAGAACTCGTGCAGACTTACTGACGTCGATTGCGACGCAACCTGCGCTGCTACAATCCCTTTGAGCCCCGCATGCCCGTGAAAGCCCTCTATCCCGGCACATTCGACCCGCCGACCAACGGCCACGTCGACCTCATTCAGCGCGGCTCGAAGCTCTTCGATCACCTCACCGTCGCGGTGCTCAACAATCCCGGCAAAAATCCCCTGTTCACGGTGGCCGAGCGCGTGGAAATGCTGGAAGAGGCCACGCGGTCCCTCAGCAACGTTTCGGTGGCAACCTTCAACGGCCTCATGGTGGAGTTCGCGCGCCAGCAGGGAGCCTCCGCCGTACTGCGTGGCATCCGCGCCATCTCCGATTACGAATATGAATTCCAGATGGCTCTGATGAACCGCCGCCTTGCGCCCGAGGTCGAAACCGTCTTCCTGCAGCCGGCCGGACGTTACTCCTTCGTCAGCTCCCGCATGCTCAAAGAGGTCTTCAGCATCGGCGGGGACGTCACCGGCCTCGTCCCTCCCAATGTGCTCAAGCGCCTGCGCAACCGCATGGCCAAGGCATAGCCGCGATCCCGTCATCCTCTTCACCCGGGCCAGGTTCGTATTCCTCACGTGGCCGGATGCGCCAGGCTTCGCCTTTCGGCTCAGGGAGCGGATGGATGCGGACTGCCCAAACCGGGAGTGAGATGCCGGGAGAAGAACTCCTGAAAGATATTTTTTGCGCCGTAACCGGCTTTGCTGATGACGAAGTTCTCGAAGACCCGAGCGACATCGTAGCGGTCGTTTTTGGGATATTCGAGTTCCGTAATGCCCGCCGTCGCCAGGCTGCCCATGGTTTCGGAGACATTCAGTTGCCAGTGGCCGTTGTCACCCATGCAGATGAATGAGTTGGCCACCGCATAAAAGAAGCGCGAGCTTCGCGTGCCGGTGCCTTTGTAGAAATAGCGCGGGTCCTGTTTCAGCAGCGAAGGCAGAATGGCTTTGCCGGTCATCTCGCCGAAGAAAGTGCTGCCGTAGCTGGCGCCCGTCCTCTTGCCGAATCCCTTGGCGCCCTGGCCGAAGCCATGGGGATCGTCGGTGGCCTGGCCGTAGGCCGCGGAAAGCCCGGCGGCGACAAACGCCATGGGATCGGTGGACTCGCGCAGGGCCAACCGGAATTTCTGCCCCGAAGTGAGCGGAACGGGGTGCGGCGAATACACCACAAGAAAGTTCGGCACCAGCCCCAGCACCCGCTGATCGAGTTCCTGGTTGACCTGTCGAGCGGCGGTTCCGGTTTCACCCGGATTTGGCGCCGGCCGCACCGGCACGATCGCCACCACGGGCTGCAGGGCCGGTGCCGTATCCGGAACCGGGACGGGCTGCTGGGCGGGCGACAGCGCCGCAGTCCCATAGATCGCGAGGCCGCCGAGAAGGGCGCCGCGGCACGCGGAAAGCCAGAGTCTTTTTCCAGCCAAGGTGTCCTCGAGACACTACCGTTATCGGGAGAGGTAGCCGCATGATACTCCGATTCGCAGGTCAAAAGGGGAAATACTTGGCTCGATCCGCGCCCACTCTCATCGCGGCGCCAGGCGTTCGCGCTATATCTACTATTCAGTCATTCGCTCGAAGTGTCGCTCCTCGGCCTCTGGAGGCATGAATCCCGCCTTTCTGCAAGCGGCGCGCGATGCGGCTCAAATCTAAGCGCCCTGATTCCCCGGATCGCCCGCCCACAACTCCGCGAATTCCTCCTCCTCTGCGTCCGCCGGAACGCGGTTCTGAATCGGCTCCGCGTCCCGTCTCCAAATGGCGGCTTCTCCAGGGTCGGTTAGGGTCTTCTTCACCTCAGGGATAGCATTGGCTGTGGTCATAATGTTCTGCCCTCCTCGGTGTGCTCATTCTGCGGGCTTATACCGCACTGCAATACCCCGATTTCAGCGAATAATCGCTGTCGGGGCAAGTGCGGTAGTCCGAATCGGACGAGTGGACCAGGCAGCCGGAAACAAGACTCGACCTATTTAGGATCAACTCGCCTGCGAGAGACCATATCCCCAACGATCGCGGACTTCGGTCCCAGACAGCTCCGCTTTATATACTCGAATCAGAATGAGCACGTTCCTGCCCGTAGACGAACAACTTGACCTGCTCGAGAAAGGCGCGGCCGAAATCATCCGCGTCTCCGACCTTCGCGAGCGCCTGGAAGACAGCCGCAAAACCGGCCGTCCGCTGCGCATCAAAGCGGGCTTTGACCCCACGGCGCCCGACCTGCACCTCGGCCACACTGTGCTCATGCGCAAGCTGCGCCACTTCCAGCAACTCGGCCACCAGGTCATCTTCCTCATCGGTGACTCGACCGCCCTCATCGGCGACCCCACCGGACGCAACGTGACGCGCAAGCCGCTGACGCGGGAGGAGATCGACCAAAATGCCCAGACCTACAAGCATCAGGTTTTCAAGATACTAGACGAGCAACTCACCGAGATCCGCTATAACTCCGAGTGGCTCGATAAGCTTGGTTACGCCGGTCTGATTGGCCTCTCCGCAAAGGTCACGCTCTCGCAGATGCTCGACCGCAAGGAGTTCCTCACGCGCTTCCGGGCGGAGCAGGACATCCGTCTGCACGAACTCCTGTATCCGCTCGCGCAAGGCTACGACTCAGTCGCCTTGAACAGCGATGTCGAACTCGGCGGCACGGACCAGAAATTCAACCTGTTGATGGGCCGCGAGCTACAGCGCGACTACGGCCAGAAGCCCCAGATTGTGTTGATGACACCGATTCTTGAAGGCTTGGACGGAGTGCAGAAGATGTCCAAGTCGCTGGGCAACGCGATCGGCATCAACGAGCCGCCCTCGGAGATGTACGGCAAGCTCATGTCCATCTCCGATGAGGTGATGTGGAAGTACTGGGTCTTCCTCACCGACCTCAAGCAGTCGGAAATCGACGACCTGCGCGCCGAGGTCGAGGCCGGCCGCCTGCACCCAATGGAGGCGAAGAAGCGGCTGGCGCGGACTATCACCGCAGGCTTCCACGGCGAAGAAGCCGCCACCCACGCCGGCGAAAATTGGGCGCGCATGTTCCAGCAGAAAGGCGAGAGCGAGGACCTCGAAGAGGTGCACATCGCATTCGCGGACGTAACCGCTCCAGGTTCCGGGGAACCCGGAGCGCTGCAGATCCGCCTGCCCAGGCTGCTCGTCGCGCTCAGTCTCGCTGCCAGCGGCGCTGAAGCCAGCCGCAAAATCGGCGAAAAGGCCGTCAGGCTGGATGGCGAGGTCGTCGCCAATCCGGTGCTGACCCTCGATAGCCTGCCCATCCGTATTACCGTCCGCCTGGGCAAGCGGGCCAAAGTTGCCGTGATTGGGAATGTTGGTGAAGGAGTGTGATGGAGGAAGCCCCCAGAAGCACGCGCCCGGGTGCTTGCTATTCCCTATTACCTGCTCCCTACTCCCTGCCTTTGTCACTCCGCCGCGACTGGTTCCCCGGCACTCGCCGCTAACGCCAGCGGCTCCTCTACTCCGGCCGTGTCGAGCAGCGTCTTGGGCAGCGACTTGCTGCTCTTCACCCCAAGTTGCTTCAGCATCTCCACCTGGCGCACCAGGTTGCCGGGGCCTTCGCTCAGCTTCTTCATCGCACCCGTGTAGCACTTGTCCACGTTGCGCAGCGCGTTGCCGACGCCTTCGAGATCGCTAACAAAGTTCACGAACTTCTCGTAGAGCGCCGCCCCGCGATCCATCACTTCCTGCACGTTGCGCGCCTGCAGCTCCTGCTGCCAAAGGTTGTCCACGATACGAATGACGAAGAGCAGCGTGGTGGGACCAACGAGCAGCACTTCTTTTTCATACGCGTAGCGCCACAGTCCTTCGTCTTCGTAAAGCGCGGCGAGGAATGCAGGTTCGATGGGCACAAACATCACCACGAAATCCGGCGAGTCGAGCGCATCGAGCTTGTGGTACTTGCGCGCGGCCAGGCCGTCGACGTGGGCGCGGATGCTGGCCAGGTGGCGCTTCATCGCCAGCTTGCGTTCCTCCTCGGTGGCGGCGTTCACCGAATCGGCATAGGCGTTGAGCGACACCTTGGAGTCGATGATGAGATGGCGGTTGCCGGGGAGGTTGAGAATGACGTCGGGGCGGACTTTGCGGCGCTCGTCTTCGCTCGCTGCGCTGTCAAAGGTTTCCTGCACGCGGAACTGCTCGCCTTCGCGCAGGCCGGCTTTCTCCAGCAGATTGCGCACGATCAGTTCGCCCCAGTCGCCTTGGGCCTTGGCCGAGCCGCGCAGCGCGGTGGTCAGGCTGCGCGCCTCCTCGGTGAGCTGCTGGTTCATGTTGCCGAGCGTGCCGATGAGCGTTTCAAGCTTGGTGACTCCGGTTTTGGAATCGGACTGCGCCTGCTCGACCTTTTCGCGGAATTCCTTGATCTGTGTTTGCAGCGGAGCAAGGAGATGACCAATTTCCGCCTTGCTGGATTCGCCATATTTCTTTCCCAGATCGTCGATTGCAGCAGACGCGATGATTCGGAACTTGTCTTCCATCAATGCTATCTTCTCAGAGGCGTTGCCTTTTTCGTTGGCTAAGTCAGCGTTGAGCTGGCTGACCTGCGCTGCCAAGGCGCGCTCCGAATCGGCCTTCGCCTGCAGATCGGTCGCGATACGGTCGCGCTCGGCAGTGAGGCGGTCGTTGATGCCCTGGCGCTCGATGCAGAGCTGCTCGAATGGAGCACGGTGATCGGCAACCTCGCGCAGGACGGCCATTTCGCCGCGCTGAGAGGCCAGGTCGGCGGCAAGCTCGGCGGCGCGCTGCGCGAGTTGGGCCTTCTCATTTTCAGCGGAAGCTTTCTCGCTTTTGGCCGAAAGCTGGCGCAGCCAGTAGCCCAGAATAATGCCTAGGACAGCCGCGAGAGCGGCGATGAGAGCCTGCATGAACGTTTCCTTCCCTTGTGTGGTTACTCTACGCCTTGTCGCTGTGCAAGTGGAGGTCGAGAGCGGGTGACCTTGTGGCAGGGCTCAACAGGCTGCGGAAACGGGCCATCGTGGGGTGAGGGGTGCTCAAAACCATCCCTCAGCGGCTGAAGCCGCGAAAACTCTGAGCAACTTTTGCGGCACGGATAAATCCGTGCCCTTTCAAAGGACGGACCTCGATGTTTCGGCGCGGATCTTCTTGCCGGACGCGCCTTTACACACCTGGGTGCGCCCGGTAGACTTGGAGTTCAGGGCCTCGCGCGATTTTTTCCGCACCGCCGGTTGTGCTACCCCGCCGCGGGCCGGTATTCTCGGCAGGCGGAGCTTAGGCGGAACTGCCCTGAACGGACCCCGAACGCTTCAGAACACAACGAGGAGAAACACGCATGGCCGTGGAAGAGAAGGTGAAGCAGATCATTGTGGAACAACTGCAGGTGGACGAGGCCGAAGTCACGCCGGGGGCCAGCTTCCAGGAAGACCTGGGTGCGGATTCGCTGGACGTGGTGGAGCTGGTGATGCAGTTCGAAGAGGCCTTCGACCTCGAGATTCCCGATGAGGACGCGGAAAAGATCAAGACCGTCAAGGATGCCATCGACTACATCGAGAAGAACGAAAAGACCGCGAAAGGCAAGTAGCCGGTGAATCGTCGAGTCGTCATTACCGGCCTCGGGCTGGTATGCGGTGTGGGCAACACCGCTCCAGAGGTGTGGCAGCAGCTTTTGGCCGGAGCCAGCGGTGCGGCGCCCATCCAGGGCTTTGACACCACTGGTTTCCCGGTCACATTTGCCTGCGAGGTCAAGAACTTTGACCCGCTGGACTTCGTGGACAAGAAGGAAGCGCGCAAGATGGGGCGCTTCATTCATTTTGCCTTTGCCGCCACCCAGGAAGCGCTGGCGCAGTCGGGCCTGCAGATCACCCCGGAGATTGCCGATCGCACCGGGGTATTTATCGGCTCGGGGATTGGCGGGTTCGAGATTATCGAGCGCGAGCACGCCAACCTGCTGCAGGGCGGCCCGCGCAAGATCTCGCCGTTCTTCATTCCCGCGACGATCATCAACATGGCGGCGGGACAGATTTCGATTCGCTATGGGGCGCAGGGGCCGATCTCAGCCACGGCCACGGCTTGTGCCACCTCGGCCAATTCCATTGGCGACTCGGTGCGGATGATCATGCATGGCGATGCGGATGTGATGATCGCCGGCGGATCGGAGGCGGCGGTCACCTCGCTTTCTGTGGGTGGATTCGCATCGATGCGGGCGCTCTCGACGCGCAACGACGCGCCGCAAAAGGCCAGCCGTCCGTTCGACAGGGACCGCGATGGGTTTGTGATCGGCGAAGGCGCGGGAATGCTGATCCTGGAAGAGCTGGAGTTTGCCAGGAAGCGCGGGGCGAAGATCCTGGCCGAGGTGATTGGCTACGGGATGAGCGCCGACGCGCACCACATGACGGGGATCGCACCGGAAGGCGCGGGAGCGCAGCGCAGCATGCGGGCGGCGCTCAAAGACGCGGGCATTGCGCCGGAGGAAGTGGGCTATGTGAACGCCCATGCCACCTCGACGCCGGCGGGCGACGGCAATGAGTCGGTGGCGATCGAGAAGGTGTTTGGCGAGCATGCGCTGAGCCACAAGCTGAAGGTGAGCGGGACCAAGTCGATGACCGGGCACCTGCTGGGCGGAGCGGGCGGGCTGGAGGCCGGCATCACGGTGCTGGCGCTGCAGAACCAGATGCTTCCCCCCACCATCAACCTGGACAACGTGGACCCCGAGTGCCGGCTGGATTACGTGGCCAACCAGGCCCAGCCGTGCAGCTTCGATGTCGCGCTGTCGAATTCGTTCGGGTTTGGCGGGATCAATGCCACGCTGATCATGCGGCGGTGGACGGAGTAAGGCAGCGGTCAGGAGCCAGTTGAAGACGGCCGGCTTTCCACCGGCTGGATACCCATCCGTTCAGCACAGATAAGATTGAATTCGTCCTACCTGTGTTATCCTTCGTTGCATGGCCGCAGCAAGGAAGCGGTCCCGCAAGCCGGTCAAGGTGACCGATGAGGTAGCGGTTGTCCGCTGTGCCGCCGGGATCGGGTTGATTCGTGAGGAAAGATGGGATGACGCGCAGGGAGATCCTGTGCGCTACAATCTGGCCTTTATCAATTTTCACCTTTTCTCCGGAGACAAGGGACGAGTTCTCGGCTACGATACGGCGCATGGGCGGGTCCACCGTCACTTTGCGGGTCATGTCGAGATGATCGAACCTGCTTCGTACAGCGAGATTTTGTCACGCTTTATGGCCGAAGTCGAGACGCTGAAGATGCGAAAGGCGCCGCTATGAAAACCATGATTTACACCGACGGAATGGGAGGATGGGCGAAGCGGGCTGGGGTGAGGGCCAAGGCGGCAGACGAAGGCCGCCGTATTCCGCCGTCGCGGGGCATTACGTTCGAGAGCCCGGCGGACATGGTGCGGCTGCTGACGCCGACGCGCCTCAACCTGCTTCAGGCCGTGAAGAAGCGGACCGTCTCGATCCAGGAACTTGCCGGGGAGTTGGGCCGCGATGTAAGTGCGGTGCGGCGCGACGTAACCGCGCTGGAGAAGTTTGGCATCGTCAGCTCCCGGCACATTGTCAACCCCGGACACGGACGAGTGCGCGTGATCTCCGCCCCAGCCAGCATTTCCATCTCGGCGGAGTTGTAGAACCCAGGCCCAGGAGCCGAATCCGGGGACAAAGAACGACGGCGCGCATCTGGCGATGCGCGCCGCTTCATCTGGGTGGATGGAAATCAGGAGAAGGCGGCGGTAAAGCCGATCATCACGATCATTATCAACGCCCACCAGCCGAAGACCGCAATGTATCCGGAACTGCGCTTGACTCCGGCGACAATGGCAATCCCGATCGCGGTGAGGACGAGGTTCAAGATCACCAGCGGATCGATGGCGGTAGCCAACGCGTGAAGCGCGCCGGTCTGGTCGGCCATGTAGTACCCGAAGTTTGTGCCCGCCACGTTCTGGAGATTAAAGGCGTCAGGAGTGGCGCCCGCAAACAGTGCGATGCCCCCGAGTAGCAACTTCACCGGCCACAGCACCAGCGTGGCATACATGGTGACGGCGAAGACGGAACCGAAGGTCGCCTTGCCGCCGAATCCCAAGTTGATGGTGGGCCATAGAATCAGAGCCGCAATGGCGTTCATACCTAGCAGGCCCAGCGGTGAAATAGCCCACGTGATCTCCTGAGTGATGGGGCCTCGACGGTCGGCCGCGGCCTTCTGCTCAGGGGGCATTTGATCCTGCATACGCTTGGCAAACTCCGGCATTGCCTTCTGCTGGTTGTCGTAGACAGTCTTCCAGGTGACTTCCTTGGTGATGGCGGTGAAGAGAAAAGCGCCAGTCAGGATCACAATGAGAAATGGCACCCACCAGCTCTTGTTCCCATTCTTGATATCGTTGAACGTTTTGGACGGCGCGGAGAACGTATTCACCACGCGCTGCATTTGCGACAGGCCGGAAGTTGATTGGGATGCGGGTTGAACGCTGGCGTCACTCATGTATGCCTTTCGAATTCGGATGATCCGCACCGTGCGCGACGGCTCGGTCGTCTTAGTTCGCGCCTGGCTGCGCTTTCAGCGTCAGCGCCACACTGCCGCCCGTTGTGAATTCGCGCAAAACTGGCGGCTGGGTGTGTTCGCCCGCGATTGTATCCCGAACGGGCGGCGGCGCGAAACCGATTTTCCGTGAAAGGGGGAAATGCCTGCGAATCAGCGGCCGCGGGAGGCGAGTTGCAATCCCGACACCGGGCGGCGGTGGCGAGGCCGGATTCCTGGAGGAGGCGGCGGAGGCACGTAGCTCTTGTACACGGTGATATGGAAGCAGGCCTGCTGGAACTCCTCTTCGACATCGAGCTTTCCTTCGAGTTGCAGGCGCAGCAGGGAGGAGCGCATCCAGGCCAGTTCGGAGCGGGACATGCCGCTCTTGGCGATGTCGACGGTGGCGCCGGTCAGGTGAGGGCTCACGATGTCGCCCTCGGCGGCGGCGGCATTGCCGTTGGTGAGCATGAGCTGTTTCTGGTAGGCGACGGTGCGGACGGCGGAGCTGACCTCGATGGGGTGGTGGAAACGTGCGTCGTGGGCACGGGCGAAATCGGAGAGGAACCGGGCAGTCCAGGGGCGGCAGTAGCGATGGGTCGCCGGCAGGTTGGCGTTGACCACGAGGGATGCGGATGCGGGGACGGGAACCAGCAGTCTTTGGGCAATGCGGTCGCGCAGATCGTCTTCGTCGAGGATTCGCTCCAGGCCTTCGGCTTCGGCTCGCTCGTTCTGCCGGGCCAGTGAGTCGAAGGAGCCGCGGAGCGGCCCGGGCATGGGGACGAACCGCTGGGAGCGGAGCGAAATGGCTTCCTCGACCGGGCTGTCTACATATTGTGCCGGCGCTGGGGAACGGACCGCTGGAGTTGAGGTTCGACGAGCCGGATGGTACTGGAACCGGGAGGCTTGCGGGCGACGCGTGGCGCCCCGGGTGGTGCTGCGGCGCGCGTAGGAATGGCTCGCGGAGGGGTAATTCGTGCGGGAATGGGCCGGAGCGCGATGGCCCGGGTGCCGGCGTGCCGAAAGGGTGGTGTAGGGACGGGGCTGGACGGAACGCGTGGGTACGGCGCCGGCCGGGATTGCGTCCACGGCGGCGGTTACGGAAATTGCGGTGAACACAAGAACGAAAAACACGTGCCGCAACATGGAGGGGTGTGCGGAGAAACCAGAGCCATTCCAGTGTAGGGCCTGGGCGGCGGGGCGCAGAGTATCAAGACGAATGCGGTTGAGTCTGATAATGGGACACCCCGGTCACAGTCAAAGCGGAAGGCTTACAATTCGGCAAACCCAGAAAACGAATGGAAGTTGCGGGGAACGGAGTCGAAATCGTGTCGATGGGCAAGACGTGGGTGTGGGTGGTGGTTCTGGTACTGCTGGCGATTCAGGCCGGGCAGGTTGCGTACGTGGTCCATCGCGAATCGTTGACATTTGACGAGGGCAACCACATGTTTGCCGGGTACATGATGTGGAAGACCGGCGACTACGGGCTTAATCCGGAACATCCGCCGCTGGTGAAACTGCTGGCCACGTTGCCGATTCTGGGCGAGAAGTTGTGGACGCCGCCGCTGAAGGGGCGCCAGTTCAAGGCCGAGGCTTACCTGGATGGGCGCGACTGGCTGATGCGCAACGACGGCGGCAGCCAGTGGCTGATCTTCAGGATGCGGCTGGCGGCGGGGCTGCTGGCGATCGGCTTGTCGCTGGTGGTGTTTGCGGTGGCGCGGGAGTGGTTTGGCACGGGGGCGGGGCTGATTGCGCTTGTTCTGGTGACGTTCGATCCGAACCTGCTGGGGCACTCGGCGCTGGTGACGACAGATCTGGGGGTGACGCTGTTCTTCCTGGCGAGCATCTACGCGTTCTATCGCTACGTGAAGCGGCCTACGATGGCGCGATTGGCATTGGCGGGGGTTGTAGCGGGACTGCTGCTGGCTACGAAACACTCGGGAATTCTGCTGGCGCCGATGCTGGTGTTGCTGATCGTGTGGGAGATTGCCACGGCGGCAAAGGGAGCGCGCGGCCGGACGGCGCTGAGGCTGAGCGGTGCGTTTGCGGCGATTGTTGCGATCGGGGTGGTGGTGCTGTGGGCGTTTTATGGGTTCCGCTATGCAGCGCGGCCCGCGGGATTGGGTTTCCCGACGGTGGCGCAGTATAGCCACAATCTGAGCCACTTTGACCAGGCTGGACTGGGTTTCTTCGCCAAGCTGCACCTGCTGCCTGAGTCGTATCTGATTGGCCTGGCGGATGTGAAGCTGATGGCGCTGGTCTATCCCACGTTCATTCTGGGCAAGCAACTAGCGCATGGGGTGTGGTGGTACTTCCCTGTCGTGATCCTGATCAAGACCACGCTGGGCATGCTGGCGCTGATGGCGCTGGCGGCGTTTGCGATTGCAACCAAGCGGCTGCGCGGTGCGCGCGAACTGGCGTTCCTGCTGATTCCGTGGGCGGTTTACCTGGGCGTGGCGATGGCTTCCGGGATGAACATCGGCTCACGGCATATTCTGCCCCTATACGCGCTGGCGGCGATCCTGGGGGGCGGAACGGTGGCTTCATTAAATATGGGCCGGCAGCGCGGGTGGATGTGGGCCTGCGGGATTCTGGTCGCGCTGCATGTGGCGTCAGGGCTCAGCGCGTTCCCCAATTACATTCCGTACGCAAATGAAGCGTGGGGCGGGCCGAAGAACGTGCACAATCTGCTGAGCGACGCGAGTACAGATTGGGCGCAGCAACTGATCCAGGTCAAGACGTGGCAGGACCGGCATCCGGACGAGGAGTGCTGGTTTGCGTATTTCGCGTGGCCCGTGATCGACCCGGCCATGTATGGAATCAAGTGCCATCATCTGCCGAATATCGACTCGTTCTGGGGGGGCAGAGCGGAGCCGGTGCCGGCAACGATCACTGGAAACGTGCTGATCAGCGCGGGCGATTTGAGCGGATGCGAGTGGCCGAGCGAGCGCATGAACAGCTTTCGAGGATTCCAAAGTCTGAAGCCGGTGGAGACGATCGATGACGGCGTGATGGTGTACCAGGGGAGCTTCCCAATGGCGCAGGCTGCGGCTCAGAGCCGGGCGTTCCTGGCCTTTCGGGATTTGTGGACGGGGAATGCGACGGGAGCGTTGCCGCTGGCTCGCGAGGCCGTGGCGATGGATCCGACGGACATCATGGCGCAGACTGCACTGGGAGACGCGGCGGGAGCACTGGGCATGAAGGATGAGGCTCGGACGGCGTGGACGACGGCGCTGACTGAAGCAAAGAAGCTGGAACCGGACGCGCAGTTGAGCTATGTGCCGGGGCTGGAGGAGAAGCTGGGGAAGCTGTAATGGTATATACCATTGATGCACGCAAGAGTGGCGAGTAACGGCGGATACGCGGGAGTTCGAGAGAGAGTGAAATGC
The DNA here is from genome assembly GCA_035552555.1 of Occallatibacter sp. Taxonomy (GTDB): domain Bacteria; phylum Acidobacteriota; class Terriglobia; order Terriglobales; family Acidobacteriaceae; genus Telmatobacter. Next base: position 13,018 of record DASZLF010000105.1, on the reverse strand, counting down.
CTGGTTGTGGAGGATTGGATGGTGTAAGGCTATTTCCGCGGTTAGGAAGAGGGCTGGGGTAGAATGATCGCATTCCGCAGCCCGACGAGCCCGTAGATGAGAGAGACGACGGGGTGCTCGTTCGCGGAAGTGAGAGGCCGAGAAAGAAGTTTGCATGACTGGCCGTCAAACGCTGGGATGGATTGCCGTTGCTTTGAATTGCGTGGTTTCCTGCTCATGGACGATCTGGGGTACGGTTGAAAACTTCCATGAGGGATGGTTCGGCAAAACTCCTGGGGCGAAACTTCTTTGGTCACTTGCCTACCTGAGCGCGGCGATTCTGTGGACGATTCTCGGAGTGATTGCGATTAAGTGGCCGCGCGTGGGAGCTCTCGCGGTATTCAGCCTGGGAATTTCACTGAGCATATTCATTCTCGCAACGCGCACTCATTACAGTCTGGCAGTGATCCTCAGTTGGCTTCCGTTCATGGGAGCGTTTGGACTCATCGCAGTCTTCTGGTGGTTTGGATCTCCGGAACCGAAGAAGTGGGCTTTCCTACTTTCAGTTGGGTTGCCACTCTTGGCGTTCGTTATCTGCGCTGCGGAGCCGGTGTACCGGATCGCACATCGTTTTGACGATCACTTCCGGGGTACGCGCGTTGTGGCGGGAAACAGCGTGAAGTTGGTCTGGGCGCCGGAGGGACCGGGCTGGCCGGATCGAGGTGTCAGATATGCCGATGCTGAACAACAATGCAGGATGCTGAGCTTCGATGGAAGGTATCTAGCCAGCACACCACAGAATTTCTGGAGACTCCCGACCGTCGATGAAGTGGCGCGCTCCATGACGCGCGAAGGACGCAATGCCGGCGGCTATTGGGACCGTACGCACAAGACCGCACAATTCCGCGTGATGCCGGACAAAGAAGCGCCTTTATGGAATCCGGAGACCGGAATCATCTATTGGTGGACCGGTTCCAAGGATGCGAACGGAGGCGTTTATCGTATGGTGTTCGACGGCCGCGTGGATCCATTGTCAGGGAAATTCTCGATGGGGAGCCTCGCATTTCGCGCAGTTCGGGAGGTTCGTTCGGGGGATGATCAGCTATCCGCGTACGCGCGCTAGGCAAGGAAGGGTGCCGTTTAACCAATCCGGTGGGAATGATCACCGCGGCATTTATGTTGTCTGACGGGTCCTGCTTTGGTCGTGTGGGTTGTCTCGTTGAGGCTCATCCTCGTATCCGATTTCTGTGTGCCTGGCAAGGGTTCCAGGAGTGGATTCCGTGAACCCGAGCCAGTCCGAGTCTGGTCCTATGCAGCAGCGTCCCCTGCTCCTCGTCCTTGCCGTTCACATAGTCGGGCGGGATGATCACCGCCGCGGCAACTTTGCCCGCTGCTCAACGGCTCGCAATTTCTTCACATCGAGGAGATCCTGTTCGCGTCCGCTCGCCAGTTTGTTTTGGATCAGATCGTCTCTGGATATGACCAGCGCAGGAGTATTCTCGTCGATGAACCCCTCCAGGCGGTGCGCCCAGGCGTTGTCAAAATCCAGTCCTGAAACCTGTTGCAGGATATCGATACGCTCGGGCGGTTGACCCATCTGAAATATCGTTCCATCCGTGAGATCATTCGGCGTCATCCCGGCAATCGGGGCGCCGAACTCAGCGAGCGCTTGAAACACGGCCTTTGCATTCTCCGGGTCGTTGCGAATCCATAGGTCGATATCCTTCGTGGAGCGGGGTTCCAAGTGCACACCGAAAGCGAAGCCCCCGACAACCAGGTACTTAACCTTGTGAGCGTTGAACGCGCGCAGGATGTCTTGAAAGTCCTTGCTGATCATGGTCAGACGCTCCTCTGAATGCGGCTGCGAAGGCGTAAGCTTCCTGACTCAATTCTGAAACGGCAATCAGACGCGCGCCGATTGACTGGCTTTGCCAATACCGATAGGTTTCGGCCTCCTGCTCGTCGAAATCAGTCACGCGGCGAAGTGTCTTGTCCATATAGGTGCCCCTACTGCAGCAGCGTCCCCTGCTCCTCGTCCTCGCCGTTCAACTCTTCAGGCGGGATAACTGCGTCCCGGCTCGATTGACGCCGCCCTACGCGGCGACGTCGAAGCGTTGAATTCGGGGCCGCTTTCTGCGGGAAGCTTGCCACAAATCGTAACCCGCCTGCAGATCGTACCAAAAGCCGGCGTGAGTTCCGAGCGCGTCCGACAGACGCAGCGACATGTCCGCCGAGATTCCTGCTGCACCGTTGAGAATGCGCGAGAGCGTGGTGCGCGAAACGTGCAAGCGCTTGGCGGCGGTGGTTACGTCCATATCTCCGAGGTATTCGCGCAACACCCTGCCCGGATGAGGAGGATTGAACATTTGCGTCATGGTGCTAGCTCCGGTGATAGTCCTGATAGTCAACAAGAATTGCGTCTTCTCCGTCGAATTTGAAAGTCAGCCGCCAATTGCCGTTCACGCGAATCGACCAATGGCCATGCAGATCCCCTTTTAACGAATGCAGACGCCATCCCGGCGCGTTCAGGTCGGACGGCCCTCTTGCCGCATCAAGCGCGTAAAGCTGCACGGAAAGCCTTGCGGCATGAGCGGGTTGAATTCCTGCTTTGCTCCCGGTCTTGAAGAACTTCTCGATCCCCGCGTGCCGGAAGCTCCTGAGCATGCGTTAAGTGTAGCGCCTCACGCACAACCCGGCAAGATGCTTCATTCCTGTTATTTGAGGATTTTCCTGCTGCCGAGCGCCCCCAGGGCCCGATTTGGAGCCCCAGGACGTATCGCCGGACGCGCAGCCTTACTGCAACAGCGTTCCCTGGTCCTCGTCTTTGCCGTTGACTTCATCCGGCGGGATGACTACGGCGGCGGCGATCTTGTCTTCCGCGTCAAGGTTGAGCAGGCGGACACCCTGCGTGGCGCGGCCGGCGGCGCGGATGCTCTTGGTGTCGACGCGGATGATCTTGCCGTACTGGCTGATGACCATCAATTCGCTCGTGTCATCGACCAGCTGGATGGTGTTGACCTTGCCGATGCGGTCGGTGACGGCCATGTTCTTGACGCCCTTGCCGCCACGGGTCTGCAGCCGGTATTCCTCCACGTCGGTGCGCTTGCCGAATCCGTTCTCGCTTACGGAAAGAATCCGATACGCGCCGGGCTCGTGTTCCTTGGGCGTGATGGCCACGCCGACTACATAATCGCTTTTGCCGAGATCGATTCCGCGCACGCCGTAAGCCGGGCGGCCCATGGAGCGCACATCGGCTTCGTCGAAGCGGATGGCCATGCCGAGGTGCGTGGCGAGGAATACGATCTGCGAGCCGTCGGTGATGCGCGCCTTGACCAGCTCGTCATCTTTATCGATGCCGATGGCGATAATGCCGCGGGCCATCACATTGCTGAAGTCCTTCAGCGGTGTCTTTTTCACGGTGCCGTTGCGGGTGGCGAAGAAGATGTACTTGCCCTCTTCTTCAAGATCGCGCACGGGAAGGATGGCGCGAACATTTTCGCCGGCCTGCAGGTTGAGCAGGCTCTGCATGCTTTTGCCTTTGCCCGCTGCGCCCACGTCGGGAATTTCGTAGACCTTGAGCCAGTAGACACGGCCGGCGTTGGTGAAGCAGAGCAGGTAAGCGTGCGTGGAGTCGACGATGAGCTGGGCGACGAAATCTTCCTCGCGCGTCTTCATGCCCATGCGGCCGGTGCCGCCGCGGCGCTGCTGGCGATAGATGCTGATCGGCGTGCGCTTGAGATAGCCCTGGTGGCTGACGGTGACGGCCACCTGCTCGTCGGCGATGAGGTCTTCGAGTTGCAGCTCGGCGGACTCATCGACGATCTGCGTGCGGCGCTCGTCTCCGTACTTGCTGCGGACTTCCTCGAGTTCCTTGACGATGACCTTGCGCAGTTTTTTATCGCTGGCGAGGATGGATTCGTACTCGGCGATCTTCTTGCGGATTTCGCCGAGTTCGTTGAGGATTTCGTCCACCGAGAGCTGGGTCAGGCGATAGAGCTGCAGTTCGAGAATGGCGTCTACCTGGCGAAGGGTGAGGCCGCGCTCCTCGGTCGGCAGGCGCTCGCGATCGAGGTTGATAACAATGTCTTTTCCCTTGCCCCAGGCATACAGATTTTCGCGGGCTTCAGCGCGCGAGCCCGATCCGCGGATGATGCGGATCACAGTGTCGAGATTGTCGAGGGCGATCTTGTAGCCTTCGAGAATGTGCTCGCGTTCGCGCGCCTTGCGCAGCTGGAAGACGGTGCGCCGCTGCACCACGTCGACGCGATGATCGATGAACGCGCGGATGGCCTGATCGAGGCCAAGTTCGCGTGGCTGACCGTTGAGCACGGCCAGGAAAATCATGGAGAAGCTTTCCTGCAACTGGGTGTGCTTGTAGAGCTGGTTGAGCACGATCTCAGGCTGCGAGCCGCGCTTGAGCTCGATGACGATGCGCATGCCGTCGCGATCGCTCTCGTCGCGCACGTCGCTGATCTCATCGATGATTTTTTCGTTGGCCAGCTCGGCAATGCGCTCGATGAGCTTGGACTTGTTCACCTGGTAAGGAATTTCGGTGACGATGATCGCCTGTTTTTCCTTGGTCAGGTTCTCAGTGGCAACCTTGGCACGCATCATGAAGCGGCCGCGGCCGGTTTTGTAGGCCTGTGCAATGCCGGTGGTGCCGTAAACAAAGCCGCCGGTGGGGAAATCAGGCCCCTGCACGTGCTTGAGCACTTCCGCCAGGCCGGCCTTCGGATCGTTCACCAGCTCAATCGTGGCGTTAATGATTTCCGTCAGGTTGTGCGGCGGAATGTTGGTGGCCATGCCGACCGCGATGCCGCTCGACCCGTTGACGATCAGATTGGGAATGCGCGATGGAAGAACCGTAGGCTCCAGGGTGGACTCGTCATAGTTGGGAGTCATGTCCACGGTGTCCATCTCGATATCGGCCAGCAGTTCTCCCGCGATGCGCTCCATGCGGCACTCGGTGTAGCGCATGGCCGCGGGCGGGTCACCGTCAACCGACCCGAAATTTCCCTGGCCGTCCACCAGCGTGTACCGCAGCGAGAAGGGCTGCGCCATGCGCACCAGCGTGTCGTAGATGGCGGAGTCGCCGTGAGGATGATAGACGCCCATGGCCTGGCCGACGACCTTGGCGCACTTGGTGTATTTCTTGTTGTGCTCCAGGCCCATCTCGCTCATGGTGTAGAGCACGCGGCGATGCACCGGCTTGAGCCCGTCGCGGGCGTCGGGCAGGGCGCGCCCGATGATGACGGACATCGAATAATCGAGATACGACCGGCGCATCTCCTCTTCGATATTGATGGGAATGTGGCTGGGATTGTTGCGCGGAGGAAGGCCGCCGCCATCGAGAGGGAGCTGGGGATTCTGATCGTCTGCCATAGAGGTTTTCAGGCCCGCCGAAGGGCGGCAGAAAGGAACCTGTGCTGATGGGCCGGGGCTCCGCGGGCTATGGTTCTATTTTACGCGCTCAAAGGCGTTTTCAGCAAGGCGAAAGCCGCAGAATAAGTCATTTAATTGCTAATAGTTACAGGGACAGAAAACAGCAGAGAGAGGGCCTCCGGCACGTTACGCCGAGCGGCGGGATTTTGGCTTGGATTTGGCGGTCGCGGCTGCTTTCTTTTTCGGCGTTTTACGGTTCTCTCCGCCTAATCCCGTCAAGCGAACAGGAAGCTCATTGGGGAACTCCACCTGCAACCAGAGACTTCCGCCTCTCCTTTCGAGGTTTTCTCGCGCGATTGAGAGATAGAGGTCGATTCGTTTCTCAGAATGTCGCACGGTTCCCATGCTGACCCTGAGTTTCCGAGCTAACTTGGCGCGAGCCTGGGCTCTAGCTTTGGCTAGCTTTTGCTTTGTCGATTCGTCAGCGAGCGATTCCAGAATCGGCTCTGAAGGATATGCCTTCGGTCGGCTCGACAATGCCACGTCTTTCCATTCACGATCAGCAATCTTTCTCATTGCGTGCTCCTTACTTCATCATCGGCAGATTACATGACGATGTTACGTGCGGCGTCATTCCGGGCTAGCCGTGTTGTTACAGAAGCCCCGGCAGGCTCAGCACGCAGAACACCGCCTGCAGCACCACGATCGCTCCGCCAGCGGCGAGCGCCAGCCGTGGCCGCGGGCCTTCGTAGGCGTCGGCGAACACGCCTCCAACGAAGGTGAACAAGAACGGCAGCGCCCATAACCAGGGGGACGCGGGAACGCCTGTGGTGACGAGGAAAGACAGGAACAGGGCACAAAAGAGCGGAGCGGTGTTGCCGAAGTAGCGGGAACGGGGAAGCGCGAGATAGAGGATGAGCGCGGAGGCAGCGGCAGTGAGGGTCGCGGCGTTGGGAAGCTCGGCGAAGAAGTGCACAGCCGGATCGCGCGAGAACCAGAGGAATCCGGCGGCGGAGCGGAAGAGATAGCTGAAAGCATCGGGCGAAAAGCCGTAGCACGCGAAGACGATGAAGAGCGCACCGGCGCAGGCAAGCAGGACGACAGGTAGGACCTGGCTGCGGCGGCCTTCGGCGATCCAGAACATGGCCAGGAGTCCGAGCAGCGCCACCACCGGCAGTGCGGCGATGTGCGAAGCGGCCGCGAGTCCGAAGCTGCACACGAGGAGCACGATGCGCGGTCGCCATTTGCGGCGCGGGCCATGCATGGCATGGGCTACGCCGATGCACGTATAGACGCCGGCGTACACTCCGACCGCGGCCAGTATCTCCGGGCCTGGGGAGATGGACGCCTTGAGAATGGCCGGCGAGAAGCAATAGAGGGCAAGAGCCGTGTAGCCGCCGAAGTTCCCGTAGAGGCGGCGCGTGACCCACCACAGCGCGGCGCCGAGAACGCAGCCCGCGAAGAGAAACGGCAAGCGCAGGAGAAGAAGAATGTGCGGGAGCTGATGACGCAGTTCCCAGGTGCTGAGTTGCGCGCTCTGTTGGCCGGTGGATTGGATGACGCGATCTTCCGGCTTGCGGAAGTGGTCGAGGACGCGCTCCGCAAGCAGGTCCAGCGTAAGCGGCAGGCCGGCGACGCGATAGGCCAGAACGCCATCGTGGATGTTGCCGCAGCTAGTGTAGTAGCCGGCCAGCGGCGAAGGCTTCTCCCACATCTCGCGGCCGCAGCGGGCGTATTGGTAATCGCGGTCGCTCAGGGTCTGGTGCGCAGTGAGCCAGAAGCTCTGCGCCAGGAAGATGAGGAGCAGAACAGCGGCGATGCGCTGCGGCAGATTGAAGTGGAAGCGGCGAAGGCGAGCAAAGCGATGGGTCATCAGATCGGAATGGACCTGTATTCAGTTTAAATGCCGTAGGCGGCCGCACTGAATGTCGCTTCCTTATGGGCGTCTGAATCGCTTTACGCGGACATCGCCGCCCAACTACACTGGGCCGACATGCTCACACGCCGCGTGTTCCTGCGCAACAGCGCCGCCGCTCTTGCCCTGCCTTCCGCCGCCTCACTGATGGCAGCGGCCGAGGTCCGCAATCGTTACCACAACCCCATTCTGGCCGGAGACCATCCCGATGCCAGCCCCATTCGCGTGGGCAACGACTTCTACCTCACGCATTCGAGCTTCGACTACGCGCCCGGGCTGCTCCTCTGGCATTCGCGCGACCTGGTCAACTGGAAACCGGTGGCTGCGGCGCTGCCCCGTTACAGCGGCGGTGTGTGGGCGCCATACCTCTGCGAGTACGAGGGCCGCTTCTACATTTACTTCCCATCCAACCAGCGTCTGCATGTGGTGCACGCAGACAAGCCCACAGGTCCATGGAGCCAGCCGGTCGATCTGGGCATCGCGGCCATCGATCCCGCCCACATTGCGGAGAACGGCCGCCGGTTTCTCTACATGAACGGCGGCCAGATGGCGGAACTCACGCCGGACGGCCTCGCCGTGAAGACGCCGCCCCGCAAGGTGTTCGATCCCTGGCCCATGCCCACGCCGCCGCGCATGGAGTGCACCTGCCTGGAAGCTCCGAAGCTGCTGCAGCACAATGGCTACTTCTACCTCACAGTGGCCGAGGGCGGAACTGCCGGGCCGGCAACCAGCCACTCGGTCGTGGTCGCGCGCAGCCGCCACGCGGATGGACCCTGGGAGTTCTCGCCGCACAACCCAGTGGAGCGCACCACGTCTCGCAAGGACCGCTGGATGAGCGTCGGTCACGGCCGCCTTGTGGATACGCCCGACGGCCGCTGGTACATGACGGTCCACTCTTATGAAAACGGCTATCGTACGCTGGGCCGCCAGATGCTTCTGCTGCCCATCGAGTGGACCGGCGACGGCTGGTTCCGTGTGCCGCCCGGCATCCCACCTGACGCGGCGATTCCGGTGCCGATTCCCGGATCAACGCAGCAGCCGTTTCCCAATCCGTCCGACGACTTCACCTCGCCCGAACTCGGCCTGCAGTGGGCCTTCTGGCACGATTTCGATCCGGCGCGATTCGCCACCGGCAACGGGGCAATGACGCTGCAGGCGAAGGGCGACTCGCTGGAAAACACATCGGCGCTCACCACGGCTGTGGGCGGACACTCCTACACCGTCGAGATGGACATCGAAGTGACGCCGGGATGCGCATCTGGCCTGCTGCTCTTCTACAGTCCCGAACATGCGACCGGCATTTTGCTCGACGACCAGGGAATCGGCGTACGCATCGCCAACAACTTCGTGCCCAGCCGTGCGCATCAAGGAGCCACGCGCGCCACCTTCCGCGTGGTGAATGATGACCAGGAGGTCGATTTCTACTATCGCCTTCCAGGGGATAGGTGGATACGCACCGAAGAGTCGGCCGAGACCTCCGGTATGGATCACAATGTGCTGGGCGGATTTCTCGACGTGCGCCCGGCCGTGTTTGCCGCGGGCAAAGGCCACGCCACGTTTCGCAGCTTTCGTTACTGGCCGGAGGTCAAGGTCCCGGCGTAGCGCGGAGAGCGGACGCCCAGGATGACGCGCCCAACCGGTGCTATGCTGGTCGAAAGGAATTCCCGGATGAGCACTGTCTACAGTGTCGGCCACTCCTCGCATTCTTCTGAGGAGTTCCTGCGGCTGCTCACCGGCAATCGGATCGATGTGGTGGTTGACACGCGATCGGCGCCCTATTCCCGCTTCGCGCCGCAGTTCGATCGCGAGATCGTTCAGCGCGATTCTTTCGAAAGCTGAAAGGGAAGTGGCCAATCTCAGTGCCCAGAACGACTTGGCGTGTGCCCTTCTCGACACTTCCCGCGTTTTGCATTGTTGTTATCCTGTTTATGTCTATGCTTCGCCGACAACGCACAATCCTTGAGATCCTGAGAAAGGCTAACGGCAGATTATCCGCCACTCAGCTGCAAAAGTTCATTTTTCTGCTTCGCGAAGAGACGTTCCTCGGTAAGGATGTCGCATTTTATGACTTTCTGCCCTACAGGTTCGGTGCCTACTCGTTCTCGGCCCAACGGGAAATCGAAGCCCTAACCACTTACGGCTACATCGAATCCATAGACTCGACGGTTGGCGTGACAAGCCTTGGCAGAACTGAGGCAGGTCACGCGGACAGCGATACGTCACGCGCGGTCCTGGCAATTCTTTCGAAATACGAAAAGTTGCCTCTGAAAACCCTGTTGAAGGATGTCTATGACCGTTATCCGTGGTACGCCTCCAAGAGTGAACTCAAGGACCTCGTTCCGATCAGAGAGTCAAAGCCGAAGACCGCGCCAACAGCAATTTATACGATCGGGTACGAAGAGACTTCGATCGACGGATTTCTCAACCAGTTGCTCCTATCAGGTATCCGGCGGATCATCGATATTCGAGCGAACCCCGTGTCCCGCAAATACGGATTTGCCCGAAGTTCTCTTTCCGCCTTGGCGGGAAAGCTGGGACTTGGCTATTGCCACTTTCCCGAACTGGGAATCTCGTCTGCTAAGCGGCGCGAAGCGCACACCCCTACGGAATTCCGGGAACTCTTCGGATACTATGAGCGTCAGACTCTGCCAGCCAAAGCGGACGCAGTGGCGAGCGTCGCCGAAATACTAAAGAGCGCACCTTCGGTCCTAGTCTGCATGGAGAAGGAGGCGGTGGACTGCCATCGTAGTCGTCTGGCTCGTCGCATAGCGAGTGCCACCGATTTGAACATCGTCCACCTCTGATATGCCAGAAAACCTCAAGGTTCTTATCACGGTCAAGACGTTCCCAATTCCTTCCTCAAAATATGACGAGCTTGTCTGCACTGCAGGCGTAAACGAATTCGGCGATTTCATTCGCTTGTACCCTATCAACTTTTGCGACCTTCCGTTCAGCGCGCAGTACAAGAAATATCAATGGCTTGAGGTCGAGGCCACCAAACATATTGGGCGAGATTCGCGTAAGGAAAGCTATCGACCAAATTGCGACTCCATCCGTATCCATGGAGAGCCGTTAACTGCAGGTAACAATTGGGCAGAACGGGCACGCTATGTTCTCGCCAAGCGGTCGCAGTCGATGGAGGAATTGTATGTGAAACAGGAGCAGGACAAGACCTCGCTTGGCATCTTCCGTCCAAAGAGCGTTTTTGACCTCGTCATCACGCCCGCTGACCCAGACTGGAAGCCGGGCTTTAAAGCCGCGCTGATGCAGCAGAGGCTGTGGGAGAATCGCAAGGCGAGCAGAGAGCCGCCTCGCAAAATGCCATTCAAATTCCAATACAAGTTCTCCTGTGACGACGCTCGGTGTAACGGAAGGCACCAAATGATGATCGAGGATTGGGAAATCGGGGCCCTGTACTGGAGGTGCGTCGACGAGGGGGCTACACCGGAGGAGGCATGCCGCAAGGTCAAGCAAAAGTTTCTCCAACAGCTTTGCGCGGACGATAGGGACACCCACTTCTACGTTGGCACCGTGCTAGCTCATCCGAAGTCATGGGTGATCATCGGCGTATTCTGGCCCAAAAAGGCCGCCGACGGACCAGACCAGATCTCCCTTTTCGAGCCGCAGAACCTATCACTGCTGGAGTTGTAACCCGCTAGACTAGACAGGCTTTCATCTGGGCTTCCGTTCCACCGCCGCCATTCACCCGAATCCGTAGAACCAGCCCTATCACTTTGCCACTCCAACCTCCGCCCGCTACACTTCTCGCTAGCATGGCCATTCGCAAAGAGTCGCCGGAACGGCTGGTCAGCGCCTCGCGCGCCGATGAAGAGCAGAGCTTTGAGCTGAAGCTGCGCCCGCGCTGGCTGCGGGAATTCATCGGCCAATCCAAAGCCAAAGAGCAGCTCGACATCGCGCTCAAAGCAGCGAAGTCGCGCGGCGAAGCGCTGGACCATGTGCTGCTGTTCGGGCCGCCGGGGCTGGGCAAGACCACCCTCGCCACCATCATCGCGAACGAATTGGACGTTGGCTTTCAACAGACTTCTGGGCCGGCGCTGCAGATCCAGGGCGACCTCACGGCAATCCTCACCAACCTGCGCGAGCGCCAGGTGCTGTTTCTGGATGAGATTCACCGCATGCAGCCGGTGCTGGAAGAGAAGCTCTACACCGCACTCGAGGATTACAAACTCGACATCATCATCGGGCAGGGGCCGGCGGCGCGCACTCACGTGATGGAGATCAGGCCGTTCACGTTTATCGGCGCCACCACGCGGCCCGGGCTGCTGAGCTCGCCGCTGCGCTCGCGGTTCGGCATCCTGCTCCGCCTGGAGTTTTACACCGAAGACCAGTTGCGCTTCATCGTGGAGCGCTCGGCCGAAGTGCTGGGCGTGCCCATTGATGCCGATGGCGGGGCGGAGATCGCGCTGCGTTCGCGCGGCACGCCGCGTATTGCCAACCGGCTGCTGCGGCGGGTGCGCGATTACGCGCAGGTGCGCGGAACGGGCATCATCGATCGAGCAACAGCCAACGCGGCGCTCACGATGCTCGAAGTGGATGCGCACGGATTCGATGAGATCGACCGGCGCTTGCTGCTGGCAATCATGCAGAAATACGATGGCGGACCGGTAGGGCTGGGCACGCTGGCAGCCACGCTGGCCGAAGAAGAAGACGCATTGGAAGAGGTGTACGAGCCGTTTCTGATCCAGATCGGATTTCTGGACCGCACGCCGCGCGGGCGCGTGGCCACACGGCTGGCGTATGAGCATTTCGGTTTGACGATGCCGGGGCGGCAGCCGGGATTGTTCTGAAGAGCGCCGCGGAGTTGACGGAGTTATCCACCGCTGCGCAGCTTGTTAGAGGAGTTAGTTCCGGCGACGGATTGCTGGCGCCGCTAACTCCGCTTGACCTGGAGGAACTTATGGCACTTACTGAATCCACAATGGAATTGGCGCTGGGAGCGGAGGCTCCGGACTTCGCGTTGCCCGACGTTGTGAGCGGCAAGACTGTGCGCCGCGACGATTTGCGCGGGCAAAAGGCGCTGCTGGTGATGTTCCTCTGCACCCACTGCCCGTTTGTGAAGCACGTTGAGCAGGGGGTCGCCGACCTCGCCCGCGATTTTGCGGCCAAGCCGCTGCGCATTGTGGCCATCGGCAGCAATGACGCGGAGATGTATCCGGAGGACAATCCGGAGGGCCTGAAGGAGCAAGCGGAACGGCTGGGGTTCCGCTTCCCTTACCTCTACGACGAGACGCAGCAAGTAGCGCGGACGTACAGGGCCGCATGTACACCGGATATCTTCTTGTTTGATGGAAACCTGAAGCTGGTATATCGCGGACAATTCGACGCCAGCCGCCCGGGCAACGGAATACCTGTAACGGGACAGGACCTGCGCGCCGCCATCGACCTTGTTCTTGCCGGCAAGCCCGTGCCCGAGGAGCAGCGGCCGTCGATGGGATGCAATCACTGCTGTCCGGCTATAAGTTAAACAGATTCAGTTGGTTGTCGGGGCAGGGTAAATCGAGTTGGGAGTCGACGCTCTGAAGTGCCCGTAAAATGGGGGTTTTCTCGAAGAGGGTAAGACTGAGGACCTGTAGGATTTGATAGAGACTGGCTTCCACTTCCAGCCGCTTGCGAACAATCGCCACCAGCACGTAGACCGAGACGGCGATCCAGATTTGCGTCTTCACCGCGTTCTCGCTTGTGCCGTAGAAGGCTTTGATCCGCAAGTGCTGCTTGATCCAT
>DASZLF010000104.1:0-6458 GCA_035552555.1 Occallatibacter sp. | reverse complement strand
AGTGATATACAAAAAGCAGCAGACTGCCAAACAGTCTTGTGAACGTCTCCACCGGTCGCCCTCCCCTGTTCTCGTCCAGACAACAAGATCATCGGACAGACGACCGGCGGAGACAAATTTCAAATATGTTTGGCTAGAATTCATCGACCTTATCGTTGTTTTCGGCCATGAACCCCCAGTGAATGGACGCTGGATCAGGTTTCCCTTGCTTGAGCCAGAAAAACGCGCGCTTGCCGTCACCAAATCCCCAAAGATCGGGATGATCGCCTTCGCCCTTGTAGGGTAGGAAGAACTTGATATCAAGAGGCTTCAAGGCTGCCTCATAGAATGCCAACGAGCGTTCGACATTGCTAACGCTCAGAATGATGTGGTCGAGCATTGTTGTCTCCTTCATTCAACTGTACCGAAGCGACTTCCGGATCACGGGCCAACCGGAGATTGCGGATTCAAACTAACCCACCACGAATGATCCGAAAGAAGCGCATCTGGCGTTAGAATAGAAGAAAGCGACATGATTCTGCACCAGCCCATCCCGGCACTCCTCTAGCGGCGCCCGCCGCCACCATTCTGCGCCCCTTTTCCCGACGAATTTTGACAAGCATTAACCAGCGCGCGCCGATGCGCGACGAGAGGATTGAGTATGCTAGGCCGTTTGGAACAGATGGAGCAGCGCTACGACGAACTGCAGGCGCAGTTCTCGCTGCCCGATGTGATCAACGATCACGAGAAGTATCAGAAGACCGCCAAGGCGCTGCGCGAGATCGAGACGCCGGTGGAGAAGTACCGCGAGCTGAAGCAGGCGCGGCAGGGCCTGGCGGACGCGAAGGGGATGCTGGCCGAGAGCGACATCGACCTGCGCGCCATGGCGGAAGAAGAAATTGCGGTCCTGGAACCGCGGGTCGCAGCGCTGGAAGAGGAGATAAAAGTTCTTCTCCTGCCGCGGGATCCCAATGACGAAAAGAACGTCATCCTGGAAATCCGCGCGGGCACAGGTGGGGACGAAGCTTCGCTGTTCGCCGCCGAGATCTTCCGCATGTACACGCGCTTTGCCGAGCAGCATCGCTGGAAGGTGGAAGTGATGTCGATTTCGGAATCGGGGGTGGGCGGATACAAGGAAGTGATTGCCATCATCGAAGGCGATCGCGTCTATTCGCAACTGAAGTACGAAAGCGGCGTGCATCGCGTGCAGCGCGTGCCCGCCACGGAGACCCAGGGGCGTGTGCACACATCTGCCGTTACAGTGGCGGTGCTGCCCGAGGCCGAGGACGTGGACATTAAGATCGAAGCCAAGGATATTCGCATCGACACGTTCTGCTCGTCGGGGCCCGGCGGACAGAGCGTGAATACCACCTACTCGGCGGTGCGCATCACGCACCTGCCGACGAATACCGTGGTGAGCTGCCAGGACGAGAAATCGCAGATCAAGAATCGCGAAAAAGGAATGCGCGTACTGCGTTCGCGTCTCTACGAGATGGAGATGGAGAAGCAGAACGCGGAGCTGGCGGCGGCGCGCAAATCGCAGGTGGGCTCGGGCGACCGCAGCGAAAAGATCCGTACCTACAACTTCCCGCAGAACCGGCTCACCGACCATCGCATCGGGCTCACGCTGCACCAGCTTGACCTGGTGATGGAAGGCCGTCTGCAGCCGATTGTGGATGCGCTGATTGCGCACTACCAGTCGGAGCAGTTGAAGGCGGAGACGCAGGCCGCCTGATGACGCTGGAAGAGTGGGTGCGCAAGGGGGAAGCGCTGTTGCGCACCGGTCCGCATCCTGACCGCGCGCGGCGCGATGCGGAGCTGCTGTTGCGGCATCTGTTGCAGCAGGAGCGGGCGGCGTTGCTGGCGCGATGGAAAGAGCGGCTGCACGAGAACGAAGCGGCGGAGTATCTCGCGTTCCTGGAGCGACGCCATGCCGGCGAGCCGATTCAGTACATCACGGCCGAAGCGGAATTCTACGGGCTGCTATTCCGCGTCACGCGCGATGTGCTGATCCCGCGGCCGGAGACCGAGCATCTTGTCGAGAAAGTAATCGCGCTGTGCGGTGGCATGCAGCGGCCGCGCATCGTGGACGTGGGCACGGGATCGGGGGCGATTGCGGTTGCGCTGGCGCATGGTCTGCCGGATGCGCAGATCACGGCGACGGATCTGTCGGCGGCCGCACTGGAAATTGCGCGGGAAAATGCGGCGCACAACCGCGCCGCGGAGCGCATCCGGTTTGTGCAGGGCGATCTGTTGCACCCGGTTGCCGGCGATCAGTTCGATGTGGTGGCGTCGAACCCGCCGTACGTCTCCACCGCGGATGGCGCGTCGCTGGCGGTCGAGGTGCGCGATTACGAGCCGGAGATGGCGCTGTTTGCGGGATCGGACGGAATGCGCGTTTACAAGCGGCTGATTCCCCAGGCGGTGGATGTGCTGGTGCGCGGCGGGCATATCGCTCTCGAAATCGGCTATGGCCAGCAGCAGGCGGTTGGGGCGCTGTTGGCAGCGAGTGGTTACCACAACGTGGAGTTTGCGGCGGATCTGCAAGGCATTCCGCGCGTCGCTGTGGCCCGGCGATCTTGACACTCATTGCACGGCGTCATTATGTTGACGCCGAACAGGATTCTGAGGAATAGAGACAGGATGAAGAGACGATCGCACACGCGCGCTGTCTTGACCGACAGCCATTTCCTCATACCCGCGGTGGCATTTCTTGCCGGAATCACGCTGCTGGTCATGATGCATTGAGTCTGCCTCCGCCGGGAATTTCGAACGACAAAAAGAGGAGTGCCGAGCGCGCATGAGCACGCAGCCGAAAGCGACGCCCGCAATTCGCGTTCAATCCAGGCACGGCGTTGGGGTGCTGTGCGGCATTGGCGCGGGCGTGTGGCTGGGCGCGGCGGAAGCGCCCACCAAGCTGGTGAACGCGGGCCTCTCGCCCTACGCGATTTCGTTGTGCATGGTGGCGGGCGTGTTCACCGCGCGCTGGAGCGTGCCCACTCTGCTGAAGGGTACGCGCGCCGTGTTTGCCGACCTGGGCCGCAATCGCCAGCTCATTCCCTTCGCGGTGCTGGCGGGAATGCTGTGGGCGGTGGCCAATACGCTGACCGTGTTTGCCATTCGCGATGTGGGCCTGGCGATTGCGTTTCCCCTATGGAACACCAATTCGCTGATCGGAATTCTGTGGGGGCGGCTGCTCTTCGGCGAGCTGAAAGGCGCCAGCCGCGCCAATATTGCCAAGGTCGTTCTCGGCACAATGACAATCGTGGCGGCGGCGGTGATGCTCGGCTTCAGCACCATGCACGGCGGCACGCATGCGGCGCACGCGCTCAACGGCATTCTGGCGGCACTTGGCGCCAGCCTGCTGTGGGGCTCGATGTATATTCCCTATCGCAAGGCGTACCTCAGCGGAATGAATCCGCTGTCGTTTGTCACCTTATTCACTGTGGGCGAGCTGGCGACCATGCTGGCGCTGGTGCTGGCGTTTGACGGCGGCGTGCACGCGGCGGTATTTCATTCGCCGGCGGTCGCGCCCATGCTGTTCTGGCTTTTTCTCGGCGGATTCGTGTGGGTGGTGGGCGATCTGTTTCAGCAGTACGCGACCAAGTATCTCGGCATCGGACGCGGCATTCCGCTCTCCAACACCAATCAGTTATGGGGACTGGCGTGGGGCGCGCTGGTGTTTGGCGAACTGGCGCATGCGGACGCGGCGCATCGGCTGCTGGTGATTGCCGGGTCGGTGGGGATGATCGCCGGCGCACTGGCGGTGAGCACGGCGGTGGCGACGGAGAGCGAATCGGCTTCGACCCATGAGGCAATCGAGCGCGAATGCGATCGCTACGGCCTGGAACACGCGCAGGTGATTCACGCGTTCAAAGGCGGCTACCGCAACGACGATCGGCGCGAGTGGTGGGACTGGCTCATTCTGGCGTGCGCGGCCGGCGTGTTTGTTGCGCTGGCGCTTAAGGCGCGGGTTCCCATGCTGGCGATGCACTACGGGTGGGCCGTGGTTCTTGTGGTCATCCTGATTGCGACCGCAGCAGTGTGCGCGCGGGGATTATGGAAGGCGACGCGGTTCTCGTAAGAACAGGGATTAGGGATTAGGGATTAGGACATGCACTTAGAATGATGCTTATGCCGGATATTGTCGTGGTGGATCTGGTGGGAGTTGGGCTCAACGCAACCGACACGCTGATTCCGCTCGCTGAATTTCCCGCGCGCGGCTCCAAGGTGGAATACACCAACGCCTCGTTGCTGTGCGGCGGCCAGACCGCCAGTGCGGTGGTGGCGTGCCAGACCTGGGGCCTGCAAACGCGTTACGTGGGCAAGCTGGGCGATGACGATGCGGCGCGGCTGCACCGCCGCGAATTTGCGCGCACCGGCGTGGATGCGCGCCTCATTGAAGTGCCCGCCGCGGCCAGCCCGCAGTCGCTGATCCTGGTGGATGGAGGCGGGGAGCGCACCGTGCTGTGCCGGCGCGATGAGCGCCTGCTGCTGCGGCCCGAAGAGCTGCATCCCGAGTGGATCGTGAACGCGCGGGCCCTGCACGTGGATGGCTACGAGACAGCGGCAGCAGCGCAGGCCGCGCGCTGGGCGCATGAGGCGGGGGTGCCGGTGATTGCCGATCTGGATGAGATTTATCCCGGCGTCGAGGACTTGATTCGCAACGTCGATTACCTGATCGTGAGCCGCGATTTTCCCGCCCGCATCACCGGCGAGCGCGACCTGGCGCAAGCGCTGCGGATCATTCGCAAAACATACGATTGCAAACTGACGGCGGCGACCCTGGGGCAGGACGGCGTGATTGCGTGGGATGGCGCGCAGTTGCTCCATCGCTCGGCCTATCGCGTGCCGGTGGTGGACACAACCGGAGCCGGCGATATATTTCATGCCGGATTCATCTACGGGCTGCTGCAAGGATGGAATCTGGAGAGGCAACTGGATTTTGCATGTGCGGCGGCGGCTTTGAATTGCACCTGCGCAGGCGCCCGCGGCGGCATTCGCGGCGTGGAGGACGTGGAGCGCTTGATGGCAAGCACGCCGCGCTATGAACTCTCGGACGAGTGCACCATCGTCGGCTGACATTGCCGCCGGAACATCAAACGGAAGATCATTCCTGGGGTCTGCGCGGGTCGAATAGAATTACCGAGACGACCAGAGCGAATCAGGGACACAATAAGAGCATGAATCTGTATTCAGTCGATCGGAAAGAATGGACCGGACTTGGCCCGCGATTGAAGGACATCGTTGGGCAGGAGCGGGTAGTTGCTCGCCTTAAGGCATTCGCGCAACTTCACGAATCGAGCGGTACTGCGCCCGGTCATGTTCTCCTGATTGCGCCCGAAGGAACGGGCCAAATGCTTATTGCCGCCGCTTTTGCTGGCGAGTTTGGTGCGGACTCGATGGCCATGGCCAAGGGCCTCGAAATTGAGGAGCCTGGAGACTTCAACGGTCTTTTTGGTTGTTTGAGAGAGCGCCAGTTCTTGCTGGTCCGAGACATTCAATTTCTGCGCAAGTGCTTTTGGAAGGGACTTCGCGAAATCCTGCATTCCAATCAACTCACGATCACAATCGGCCAGGGGCCTGCGGCGAGGAATCATGTCATGGAGGTTAGCCCATTCACCATGATCGCGACGTGTCCCAAGCTGCGCAATTTCCCGTCCGAGTTGCTCGATGGGTTCTCCTTGGTTCTCAGCCTTGAGCCATATTCAAGAACTGAGCTTTCAGAAATTGCTACTCGGATCGCGCGAAAGATTGACGTGTCACTTGAGCCGGGTGCTAACGAACTGCTTCCTGGCGGCTGTAACGGAAGTCCCGGCCATCTTGAGCTGATAATGCGACGTCTCGTGCGAACCATAGGCCAGAACAACATCACTTCGGAAGACGTGAGGACGGGATTTCAGGCTCTCGGAATCCGTGTTGCCTCGCTGGCTGCCGTTCTTGAATCAACCGACTTGCATGAGCTATCCGGTGTGGACTTCGAGAAAATGGTGGCAGGGCTGCTCGACCGGATGGGATTTCAGACTGAAATGACCAAGACCAGCGGCGATGGCGGAATCGACGTAATAGCCAATCTCAACCGGGCCATTGTTGGCGGGCGCTACCTCTTTCAATGCAAACGCTACGCCGCAAACAATCTCATCGGGGCACCGATGCTTAGAGACTTCTATGGAGCCGTGACAGCGGACCGCGCGGTCAAAGGGGTTTTCATCACCACTTCGGATTTCACGGTCCAGGCGCGAGAGTTTGGTGAGCGGGTAGGCTTGGAGTTGATCGGGCTACATCAGTTACAGGAGTTGATACGCGAATATATCCCAACCAAATGTTGAATAAAAAGAGGTAACTGGGTATCCATTTGACTCAGGTACCCCCAATACCTTGTGCTTTGGGCTATTTCTGTTTGATAGCCGAGTCCACGATCTGCCTGTAAGTTGTTGGTTCGATTACAACGGCCTGCTGTGCCAGGCGGTAGAAAAGTT
>DASZLF010000103.1:0-58780 GCA_035552555.1 Occallatibacter sp. | reverse complement strand
CTAATGCGACCACTACTGCCCTCACCACCGGGGTGGTCAGCAATATACCCACAACCGGGGGGACGATCTATGCGCGCCTCTATTCGTGGATCAACGGAGCATGGCAATACAACGACTACACCTATACCGAACAGTAGTCGAGTGGCAATGAAGGGCGCATCTCAGTTCTTTGTAAGGTGCGGTCAATTTTGTATGGTAAAACGGCGGGACGGTGGGAACTGAGGCGCATGACACGCACAGGCCGCACGCGAGTAACTCGTAATAAACCTCTTGTTTTGTATTGATATACAGGTACTTGCATTGTAAGGTGGCGGAGAGAGTGGGATTCGAACCCACGTTAGAGTTACCCCTAAACACGCTTTCCAAGCGTGCGCCTTCAGCCACTCGGCCATCTCTCCACAGGTGGTCTGCCTTTCTGAATTTAACATAAGGACCGTTCCATGGTTTTGCTGCGAGAGGCCTCGCTCCGCCCGTGTTCCCCCTTCCGCTCTTCCATTTCTGAAATCGTTTACTTGCCTCACCCCGGTGATTTATAGTTCCGCCTTGCTTACCGCTTTCCATTCCTGCGCGTAGCGAAATTTCCGATCGAAAAGAGGCTTTTATGCCGGGCATCTCTCGCCGTGACCTGCTTTCCTCCGGGGTGGCTTTGACTGCGGGTTCCGTTTTCGCGCGTTCAGCCTGGGCGCTCACTGCCGCCATGCTGGCGGAAGGCCCGCTCGCCGGCTCCGCGGAAGCGCTGCCGGCCATGGCGCCGCGGGAAGAACTGCTCTTTGATTTCGGATGGAAATTTACGTTTGGAAATGGCCAGGACCCAGCCAAGGATCTGGGGTTCGGCTTTGGCCAGGGAGACTTTGCGAAAACGGGCGACTTCAAATTCGCCAAATCGGGCTTTGACGACTCCAAGTGGCGCACCTTGAACCTGCCCCACGACTGGGCGGTGGAGTTGCCGTTTGTGCACGATCACGAGCAGCAGTCACACGGGTATAAGCCGCTGGGCCGGCGCTATCCCGAGACCAGCGTGGGCTGGTATCGGCGCGAATTTGAGATTCCCGCGAGCGATCAGGGCCGCCGCATCTCCGTTCAATTCGACGGCGCGTTTCGCGACGTGCTGGTGTTTGTCAACGGGTGCTTCGTTGCCCGCAACGACAACGGATATGCGCCGTTCGTCTTCGACCTGACCGATTTTCTCCACTATGGCGGCAAGAACTATATCGTTCTGCGCGTGGATGCGAGCTTTGGCGACGGCTGGTTTTATGAGGGCGCCGGCGTCTATCGCCACGTCTGGTTCACCAAGTCGGACGCTGTGCACCTGGGCAAGTGGGACAGTTGGGTGCGCGCGGCGGTAAATGGCAACGTGGCCACGCTTTCGCTGGGCACCGTCGTCAAGAACGAGGGAACGCAGCCCACGGCTGCCCGCGTTAGTTGGAAGATTCTCGACCGTTCCGGCGCTACCGTGGCCACGGCGGAATCGCCCACGCAAACCATTGCGGTGGACGGCTCCGCAAACTACGCGGCAACGGCCAAGCTGTCCAATCCGGCGCTGTGGTCGGTGGACGAGCCGAACCTCTATACCGCGATCGTGACAGTGGAGACCGAAGGCAAGGTGCGAGACGCGGAGCGGGTGAGCTTCGGCGTGCGCACCGCCGTCTTTACCGCGGACAAAGGATTTTTCCTCAATGGCAAGCCGCTCAAGATTCAGGGCACGTGCAATCACCAGGACCACGCCGGCGTAGGCGCGGCGGTGCCCGACAGCCTGCAGTGGTTCCGGCTGGCGGTGCTGAGGGAGATGGGCGGAAACGCGGTGCGAACCTCGCACAATGCGCCCACGCCGGAGTGGGTGGACGCCTGCGATCGCATGGGCATGATGATGATGTGCGAGACGCGCCAGATGAGCTCCAACCCCGAAGGCATGGAGCAGCTTGAATGGATGGTGAAGCGCTATCGCAATTCGCCGTCCATCATTCTATGGTCCATCGGCAATGAAGAATGGGAGTTGCAGACTCCCATGGCGGAGCAGGGCAAAAGAATCGGCGAAGAGATGGTGCGGCGCTGCCATGAACTCGATCCCACGCGCGTGGCCTCCGCGGCTGTGAACGGCGATAACCAGAAGGGCGTCTCCGATGCGCTGGACATCATCGGCTTCAACTACGGGCTGAACCGGCCAGATGGCTACCACAAGGAGCATCCCACGCGCCCCATCTACGGCTCGGAGACATCGAGCGCCATCAGCACCCGCGGCGTATACACATCTGACAAGCTGCGCAATACCGTGAACTCTTACAACGGCGTGGTGCCATGGGGCGAAACGCCGGAGGAATGGTGGAAGTTCTATGGCACGCGCGAGTGGGAGGCCGGCGGTTTTGCCTGGACCGGGTTCGACTATCGTGGCGAGCCCACGCCCTACGGCTGGCCTTCGATCAACTCCCAATTCGGCATCGTCGATATGTGCGGGTTCCCCAAGGACTACTTCTATTACTACAAAGCGTGGTGGGGCAAGGACCCGTCCCTGCACGTCTTTCCGCACTGGAACTGGGAGGGCAGGGAAGGCGACGAAATCGCGGTGTGGGCGTATTCAAATCTGGACGAAATAGAGTTGCTGGTGAACGGCAAGAGCCTCGGCAGCCAGAAGGTTCCGCAATTTGGTCATGTGCAATGGAAGGCAACATACGAGCCGGGATACATTGAAGCGCGGGGATCGAAAGACGGCAAGGTGGTGCTGACTCAGAAGCGCGAAACCACTGGCGAGCCGGCGCAGATTCGGCTCACGGCGGACCGGATGGAAATCAACGCCGACGGCGAAGACGTGGCCATGCTCAAAGTGGAAGCGCTGGACAAGGAAGGCCGGCTCGTACCCACGGCAGATAGCAAGATCGCGTTCAAGGTCACCGGCGCGGGCGCGCTCATCGGCGTAGGCAACGGCGATCCCAATTGCCAGGAGAGCGACAAGGCGCCGAAGCGCTCCTTGTTCAACGGGCTGGCCCAGGTGATTCTGCAGAGCACCAGGCAAGCCGGGGAGATTCATATTGAGGCGACGAGGGATGGCTGGGAAGGTCCGAACCTGACCCCGGCAACCCTGGTGATTACGACGAAACAGGCGCAGCCACGGCCAGAAGTGTGAAGCAAGGAAAGGGAAGCGATACACTCCGGATGAGGAAAGTCAATGGTCCAAGGTCCGGTGGGAAGCAATCCCGAAGATCGGATTGGAAAGATCAGATTGAACGGTAAGGAGTCAATGCATGAGCCGTAAGGCGAAACTCATCCTGGCTCTCACAGGAATGGTGGTTGTATTAATCTGCGAGGTGGTGGCGATTCTCAAACCCACTTTGGCCACACGTCCAGTCTTCGTAATGGGATTTGCCGCCATCGCAGCCGGGGGTTTCTGGGCAATGTCGTTTCATCGACCAGGACGATGACCCGTACGTTGGAATGAACAGGGCCGCGGTTGCTCTTCGCCGGCACCACCGCCAAAGCACCGCGGAATGATCGAGCAGCTCATCGTAGTGCAATCCTTTGCTCGCGAATCCACGTCAGCCGGAAATCGCGGATTCAAACAGACCCGCTACCCCCAAACCAGGCCGCTTGCGTTTCAGTTTTCCTTTCCCCAGCCCCGCGCATCTAAAATGGCATCTATGACGCCTCCTCTGCCTTCCCGCCGCCGTTCCAAGACTCCTCCGCCCGGCGAAACCGGGCAGGAAGCGCTATACCTTAAATCGCTCAGCGAGCGCAAGATTCCCGTCAGCGTGAAGCTGCGCGACGGCGAGACCGTCAAGGGTTGGATCGAGTATTTCGATGACGGCATGCTGCGGTTGACCCGCGAAGGCAAGCCGAACCTCTTCATCTACAAGCACCAGATCAGGACCATCACGGAGGCGGGCAAGCGCCGCACGCCGGCGGAGGGATCGCTGGTGTCGGGCGGCGCGAATGGCGGGAATGGTCTGTGAGCGAGTCTCCGGCCCAGCTCGATTGGGTTTCCAAAGCATCTGCAATCGCCCGTGACGCCGGGGCACAACTGCGCGAGTTTCTGGCCCGCGGGGTGGCAACCGAGTACAAGGGCGACGTGGACCTGGTAACGGTGGCCGACCGCACGGTGGAGAAGTTTCTCCGCACGCGGCTGGGCGAGGTGTTTCCCCAGCACGGCATCTACGGCGAAGAGGGCACGCGCGATCGGCTCGATCAGGAGTTCCGCTGGTACGTGGATCCTCTCGATGGGACCACCAACTTCGCCCACGGAGTGCCGCACTTCTGTGTGTCCATGGGGCTGGAGCAGCGGCCGGCGGGCCTGGCCGCGGAGCAGGACGGAACCATTGTGGCCGGCGTGATCTACGACCCGATGCTCGACGAGTTGTTCACGGCGGAGCGGGGCCGGGGGGCGCAGCTCAATGGCAAGGCGATGCGCGTCTCGCAGGTGCCGGAACTGGCGGAATCGCTGGTGGCCACAGGCTTTCCCAGCCGCAAGCGCCACGACAGCCCGAACATCCACTTTTATCACGAGTTCACGCTGCGATCGCACGGGGTGCGGCGGGGCGGATCGGCCGCGCTGGACCTGGCCTATGTGGCGGCGGGACGGTTTGAGGCGTTCTGGGAATTCCACCTGAATCCGTGGGACACCGCGGCCGGTATTTTGCTGGTGGAAGAAGCCGGGGGGCGCATCAGCGATTTTGCCGGGGCCGGTTTCCGGCTCGACAGCCGTGAGGTTCTGGCATCGAACGGCCGGATTCACGACGAGCTGGTGGGATTGTTTGGCGACATGTTCGCGGGGCGGGATCTGGCGCCGATTCCGACGCCGCGGGAGTTTGCCGCGCGGCGACAAGCGGCCGCGAAACTGACCGTGAATAGCTGACAGTTCATAGCTCTCATTTCCCAGCTGAGGGCTGACGGCTGAAAGCTGCTCTACTGCGGCTGCTGCTGGTTTTGTTGCTGTTGTTGCTGCTGCAACTGCTGCTGGCGCATCTGCTGCATCTGCTGCATGCGTTCCTGCGGCGTCATGGGGGCCCGGGGGTTGAACGGCTGTCCCATGTTCGGGCGCTGGGGCGCCTGGATGGGCTGGGGAGGCTGGAAGGGCTGCCCTTCGTCGGATTCCTGGCCGTTGTCGTCGTCCTGCGCAGGCTCCGGATTGGGGCGATTGATGTCGGGACTGCCGGGGGCGCCGGCAGCGGAGTTGCGCGGGCTGAGGATGACTTCGCGCGGGGTGCCCTGGCCCTGGTCGCCGAGCAGCAGGAAATCGTAACTGGAGCCGTGGAGAAGCTGGCTAAGAACATCGTTTGCATTGCCGGGGCCGTAGTTGCCGAAGACGCGCTCGTCGCCGGCCAGGCCTTCGATTTTGGCGCCGGTCTCGGTGGAAACTTCGGCGAGGATGCGGCTGAGGCTTGCATTGGTGGCGGCAATGTGCAGGCCCTGACTGTCCCAGGTGACGGAAGGCTGGGTGGGGGCATCGTTGACGGGCCACTGAGGAGCCTGCGGTGTGGGTGGCTCCGCGGGCTGGGGCGGCGTGGCGGCGGGATGCTCGGCCTGACCGCGTGCGTGGACGGCCCCGTGGTGGGGCTTTGCAGGATGGGGAGCGGCGGATTGCGCCGGGACCAGCAACGCGGCGGCGAACAGCAGCACAACGGAGATGGTGCGGAAGACGAGCGTGCGCGGGGAGTTCCTGAAGAATGGGGCGAGCGTCGGTTTGGAGATCGAGTGGGGCATCGGGACCGGCTCCTTCCCGCAGGGAGGAAAACGCCATCTCTCTATGTACTAGACTAACAGTGGCCCGGGAACGCTCACAAACGAGGGCTGTTTCGGGTGAAGCGAGCCCTGGAAATTGCGGGGCGGAGAGAGTGTCGATGCGCCTCAGGAAGCAATGGGCCATGGCCCTGACGGTAAGCGTTTTGTTGGCGGCTCCGGCAGTTGGCCGGGCTACCAGTTGCACGTCGCAGGCGGAGATGACGCCGCTGGAACGGGATCCGCTGGCCGCGGCGGCGCAGCGGCTGGCCGTGGCGGTGGTGCAGCAGGATCTGGGCACGGTTCAGGCGGCGCTGCTGCCGACAGTGACGCAGCAGTGGGACGCGATTCGGGGGGCGATCGAGCAGGGCGCGTCTTCGGTCAAGGGCGGCCAGGCGCAATTGAACAGCCTGTATCTGCTGGACGCCACATCGCTGACGGCGGCGGCGGACACGCAATTCTTCTGTTCCAATGCGGATGGATCGATGACGGTGAGCATTTCGTTGTCGAACCTGCCGCCGGGCAAGTACGCGGTGGCGCAGGCGTACGTGGTGGGCGCGCCGACAGGCGGAGCCGCAGCGCCGATTATGGGGCAGATTGCGTTCATCCTGGGCTGGGACGCCAACCAATGGAAGCTGGGCGGAGTGTTTGTGCGGCCGGCGATGCTGAGCGGACACGATGGCGTGTGGTATTGGGAGCGGGCGCGGGAACTGGCCAAGTCGGATTCCGCGTGGGCGGCGTATTACTGCTACCAGGCGGCGCGCTACCTGCTGCTGCCGGTGGATTTCATCTCGTCGCCGAATCTGGAAAAACTGCAGCAGGAGGAGGCGCAGGTAAAGGGCGCGCCCACGTTTCCCTATGCGCTGACCGCGGGAGACCGCACGTGGAAAGTGGACGGGGTGCGCTTCGATGCTTCGCTGCATGAGGCGGACCTTGGGGTGACGTACGAATCGGCGGGCGTAACCGATCCGGCAGCGCAGCGGACCGAGGCGATTGCGGTGCTGAGCGCGCTGCTGAAGGCGCAACCCACGCTGCGGCAGAGCTTTCATGGACTGTGGGCGTATGCGTCGAACGCGGGGAAGGTGACGCCGGTGATGGAGTTGCCGATGGGGCAGATACAGTGATCAGGAGTCAGTGATCAGGTGTCAGTGATCAGTGATCAGGGTTCAGGGTTCAGGGACCGAGGGGACAAGGGACCAAGGGAACACAACGACAACGGCTGACGGCTAGAGCTAGAAGCTAGCGGAGCTCGAAGGGGAAATTGAATTGACTACGGACGTGGCGGATTGGATTGATTTGCGATCGGACACGGTGACGCGGCCCACGTTGGAGATGCGGGCGGCGATGGCTGCGGCGGAAGTGGGCGACGACGTGTACGGCGAGGATCCCACGATCAACCTGCTGGAGCGGCGGGCAGCGGAGATCTTCGGGCGCGAGGCGGCGCTGTTTGTGCCCACGGGGACGATGGGGAACCAGATTGCGCTGCGGCTGCTGACCCAGCCGGGGCAGGAGATTATCTGCGAAGCGAAGGCGCACATTCTCGATTGGGAGATGGCTTCTGCGGCGGTGTTTTCCGGGTGCCTCATCCGCGCGGTGCCCACGGCGAGCGGCATTCTCACCTGGAAGAACATTGAGCCGGTCATTCATGCGCGCGGCAGCTTTCGCGCGGCGACGGGCGCCATCGAGATGGAAAACACGCATAACATGGCGGGCGGGCGAGTGACGCCGCTGGTGGTGATGGAAGAGGTCTGGGCCGGCGCAGAGGAGCGGAAGCTGCCGGTGCACCTGGATGGGGCGCGCGTGTTCAATGCCGCGGCGGCGCTGGACGTGGACGTGAAGACGCTGACGCGCGGGTTCGATACGGTGATGTTCTGCCTGTCAAAAGGATTGTGCGCGCCGGTGGGATCGATGCTGGTGGGGTCGGCGGAGCGGATGGCGCAAGCGCGGATTTATCGCAAGGCGCTGGGCGGCGGCATGCGGCAGGCGGGAGTGCTGGCGGCGGCGGGGCTGATCGCGCTGGAGGAGATGCCGAAGCGGTTGCACGAAGACCACGCCAATGCGCGGCTGATGGCCGAGGCGCTGGCGAACATCGAGGGCGTGGAGATCGATCCTGAGACGGTGGAGACGAATATCGCGATCTTCCGGCTGACGGGAGCACTGACGCCGGCCGAGCTGGTGGCGCGGCTGAAGGCGCGGGGAGTGCTGGCAAGTGCCGTGGGACCGCAACTGGTGCGGCTGGTGACGCATCGGGATGTGAGCCGGGGGCACTGCATGCGCGCGGCTGAGGTGCTGACGGAGGAGATTGAGGCGGCGCATACAGCGCGAGTGTAGCGTCAGATCTCGTCACGTCCAGTTCTGAGGAGAGGATGACGGAGCGATTTCCGAATGAACGACCTTTAACAGCCTGCGGTATGGACGGCGCACGGCGCTTTGGTGGTGGGGCGAGCTAAGCGCAACCGCAGATCCTTCGACTCCGTTTGGCCCCAAAAGCCGGCCAAACTTCGCTCTGGATGACAGCCTTTTTGTGCAGCGGCTTCCGTCGAAAATGCGGAGTGGATGAGGTTCGAATGCTCGCCATCCCACCCAAGCGACAAGAACAAAGACGTCGCTTGGATGGGGCACGGTGCTTTGGTGGTGGTGCGGGCGAAGAGCAACCGCAACGCTCACCCATCCCACCCAAGCGACAAGAACAAAGACGTCGCTTGGATGGGGCACGGTGCTTTGGTGACGGTGCGGACGAAGAACAACCGCAACGCTCGCCCATCCCACCCAAGCGACAAGGACAAAGGCGTCGCCTGGATGGGGCACGGTGCTTTGGTGGTGGTGCGGGCGAAGAGCAACCGCAACGCTCGCCCATCCCACCCAAGCGACAAGGACAAAGACGTCGCTTGGATGGGGCACGGTGCTTTGGTGGTGGTGCGGGCCAAGAGCAACCGCATCTAGACTGCAGCGGGCAGAACCGGTCGAAAGTCGGCAAACACGAAGCCGTCGCGGTTTACGATTTCGCCTGGTTCGAGCGGAATGGGCGCGGTGAACATGGGGCCGGCGTAGACGCAGGAGTGGAATTCGCCGCGTTCTCCGCAGGGGTCCACGGTGGCGGGGAGATCGGCCAGCAGAGCAGCATCGAAGTCGCGCCCGGCAAAGCTGGCGGGAAGCTGGCGGGTGTCGGCGCAGACCAGCTTTGCGCGCAGGCCGCCCGCGATCATGTCGCGAGCCAGAGTATCGGTGGGAATGTCCCAGAGCGGAAAGATGGGCTGGAGGCCGGTGGGCTTCAACTGGGTTTCGCGATAGGCGCGAACATCGCGCAGGAACAGGTCGCCAAAGGCGATGGCATCGATCTTCTCTGCGATGGCGCGATTGCAGGCTTCGGCCATGCGCGCTTCATAGATCTCGTTGGAGCAGGGCCAGGGGAGCGGGATGATCCATAGCGGCAGTCCGGCGGCGGCGGCTTGCGCCTCGAGCACGGCGCGCCGGGTTCCGTGCATGGCCACGCGATCGAATTCGGTGTTGAGCGTGGTCAGGAGGGCGACCACTTCGAGATCGGGCTGCCGGCGCAGGAGATGAAGCGCCCAAGCACAGTCTTTGCCGCTGCTCCAGGAAAGTAGAACTCGTTTCATTTGCGGGCCGATCTCATGCGGCGGTGACGCTTACGCTGATTTCCGCACGGGCGCCGAGCCGGTTAATGATTGCAAGCAGACGGTCAAGGGTGAAGCGTTGCAGGTCGGCATTGCGAATGCGCGAAAAATCGGCGGCGGCGATGCCAGTCTCCGCATGCGCGGCCCGAACGGTGAGCTTCTTCCGGTCGAGCATCTTTATGATCTCAGCGGCAAGGATCGCCTTCAGTTGATCGGCGTCGGCGCTGGCGCGGCCGAAGTCACGAAAGACGTTGCCGCTACCGTGTACGAGCTCTATCTTTTCTCGCTTCATCCCAGAACCTCCTTCAGATATTTCAGTCGGCTTTGAACGAGATCGATCTCCGGCTTCGGGGTCTTGATTCCTTGGGCCGATTTCTTCTGGAACGCATGGACAACCCAGATTGCGTTTGCGAGTTGAACCGCGTACACCACACGATATGCGTTTCCGCGATAAGGCAGTGCGATTTCAAAAACTCCGGAGCCTAAGCCGGTGATCGGTTTGGCGAGGTCAGCCTTTCCGCCTTCCGCGGCAATCGTCAACGCAGTGAGACAAATGTCTTGAGCGTCGAGTGGGAATTTATCAAATTCCTTGCGAGCGGCTTTGATCCACGAGATTTGCCGCGTTTGCCTGGTCGCCATCTTGCTGCCAGAGATACACTGTAGTCATATTTGACAACAACTGTCAAGGGCCCGCTGTTTTCCAGCGGATCGGCCCGGTGCGGGATGCGCCATCGGCTATTTCGCCGGTGACCCGAACGTTACTCTAGCTAATCTCGATCACGTCGCTGGAAGCCGCGGCGGCGGCTTCGGCGCGCTCCATCAGTTTTTGTGCGGCATCGAAGAAGGCCGTGGCCTGGGGGCTTTTAGGTCCGGCCAGCGTTACGGGCAGGCCCTTGTCGCCGCCTTCGCGAATGGCGGGGATGAGCTCGATGGAGCCGAGGAACGGCACCTTGAACTGCTGTGCGGTGCGCTCGGCGCCGCCCCTGGAAAAGATATCGATGACCTCGTGGCAATGAGGGCAGGTGAAGTGGCTCATGTTCTCGATGATGCCGAGGACTTCCACGTTGACCTGGGCAAACATTTCGAGGGCTTTGCGCGCGTCCTGCAGGCTGACGTCGCTGGGGGTGGAGACGACGACGGCGCCGGTGAGGGGGACGGTCTGGACCAGCGAGATGACGACGTCGCCGGTGCCAGGAGGCAGATCGATGATGAGGTAGTCGAGCTCGCCCCAGTCCACTTGCTGCAGGAACTGGCGGATGATCTGGTGGAGCATGGGGCCGCGCATGACCATGGGCTTGTCGCCGGGAGAGATGTAGCCGACGGAGATGGTCTTGATGCCGTGGGTGAGGTTGGGGAGGATGATGTTGCCGTCGCCGACGCGCGGAGATTGGCTGGAGCCCATCATGAGCGGGACGTTGGGCCCGTAGATGTCGGCGTCGATGAGGCCGACGCGCTGACCCATTTTGGAGAGGGCAATAGCGAGGTTGACGGCGACGGTGGTTTTGCCTACGCCGCCTTTGCCGGAACCTATGGCGATGATTTTAGATACGCCCGGAAGCGCTACGGGCGAAGGCATGGCTTGAGAATGTGCCATAACTGTGGGTGTACTCCTTGGGAACTCCGGCGTGCGAGGAATTCAGTCGATTGCCTTGGCCATTCGCTTTGGAAAATTGCGAATTGGCCTGAATAAAAGTTTACAGGAGTTGAGCTTCACCTGCCGGGAGCCCCGATTCCGGCAAAGGATCCGCGGCGACGACGCGCGCGATGATTTCGTGCAGGCGCCGGACTCCTTCGGTCAGGGCCGCGGGGCCGGGCTGGAGGATGCATGCGGATGGAATCTCGTAAACGTGGCGATGGCGTACTGCGCTGGTGTCGTCCCATCCGGGGCGGGAGAGAATGCGCTGCAGGTTCACTTTCATTCCGCACCAGGACGCGAAGATGATTGCGGGGTCGCGAGCCACGACTTGCGCTGGATCTACGATGCGGTCGCTTGCCTTGCGGCAAGTGCGCAACTCTGGAAAGATCGGAGTCCCTCCGGCGATTTCGATCAGCTCTTCCACCCAGGGGATGCCGCTGATGAGGGGATCGTTCCATTCCTCGAAATAGACGCGGGGCCGTCGGGGAAATGCGCCGGCAGCGGCTGCAATCTCGTCCAGCCCGCGACGAAGGTTCATGATCAGCGCCTCGCCTTCAGATTGTTTTTCCACGAGGCGCGAGAGGATGGCAATCATGTCCAGGATTTCTGTGACGGTGCGCTGGTTGAGGTTGAGGACAGTCATACCGCGCAGAACGAGGTTGCGGGTGATCTCCGCCTGCACGTCTGAAAAGGTCAGGACCAGGTCAGGGTTCAGGGCGAGGATGGCTTCCACATTGGCATCGCTGAAGGAGGAGATGCGGGGCTTGGTTCGAACCTGGGGCGGCCGGGTAACAAATCCTGAAACGCCAACGATCCTATCCTGCTCATTGAGCAGGTAGAGCGTCTCCGCGGTCTCGGCGGTAAGGCACACGATACGGCGCGGAAAGCGATCGCATACCGCGGTAGATTGGCTGGTGCGCGGAGCATTCCGATTACGCTTCGGCGGCAATTTCGTTTTCCATGGCGTGGCGGGCTTTTTTGCGGCGCGCGGATTCCGATTCGCGGTGCCGGCGGCGCAGCAGGGCGTCGGCGTGGCGGCGCTGCTCGTCGGCGGTGACCGGCTTGAGCTCGGGAACGCGCACCTTGCGTCCGTTCTGATCGATGGCGACAAAGACGAGATAGGCGCTGGCGACGTGGAGCATGACGCCGGTCTGGGTATTTTCGACCCAGACCTTCACGCCAATTTCCATGGAAGTGCTGAAGGCGCGGTTGACGGTGGACTTGAGGGTGAGCAGGTCGCCGACGTGGACCGGCTGGATGAAATCGATGTGATCCATGGCGGCGGTGACCACGTGGGTGCGCGAATGGCGATAGGCGGCCATGGCGCCGACCAGGTCAATGAAATGCATGAGGCGCCCGCCGAGCAGATGGCCGAGGGTGTTGGCATCGTTGGGGAGAATGATCTCCGTCATCTCCGATTGCGATTCGGCCACCAGGCGTGCGGGTATTTCAGCGGAACTCATTTCGTGCCACTCCGATCTTTGGTACAGGCAACCCGAAAAGCTCTCCTCCAGATACAATGGAACGACGGGGGCGATCATGGGGGCCGCACTGTTCCAGTTTCGGCAATCCCTCGCAATAACGCAAATCCTCATAGGTGACCGTTAAATTTCAATGAGCACCATGGACAAAATCGCAGGTTTAAAAGAGATTCTTGCCTTGGATCCCAGGAACAGCTTTGCCCGTTATGGCATAGCGGTGGAGTTGGCCAACCGCGGCGAAGTGGATGCGGCCCTGGCTGAGTTCGACCAGTTGCTGGAGAAAGATCCCGACTATACCGCGGGCTATTTCATGGCCGCCCAAACGCTTTCCAAGGCCGGGCGAACCGAGGAAGCCATTGCGCGGTTGAAGGCCGGCATTAACTGTGCCGCACGCACCGGCAACCGCCATGCCCTGAGTGAGATGCAGGGAATGCTGGATGAACTCAACGGATAAACCAACCGGGCTGGCTCCCCCTCCGGCCAACCTCACCGGCTTTTCTGCTCTCTTTTCGATTCGGTCGGCATCTATACTGTGGATATGCCGAAGTATTCGATTGTAGTTCCGTTCCACAATGAAGAAGAGAACGTTACGGCACTTTATGCCCGCTTGAAACAGGTGATGGAGCAGGTCGGAGATCCATTCGAGCTGGTCCTGGTGGACGACGGCTCCAACGACCGCACGTACAAACTGCTGGAAGAGATAGCGGCGGTGGACAGCCGGGTGCTGGTGGTGAAGCTGCGCCGCAACTTCGGCCAGACTTCGGCCCTGGCCGCGGGTTTCGATCACGCGTCGGGCGAGTTCATTCTTTCCATGGACGGCGATCTGCAGCACGATCCCAACGAGATTCCGAGTTTTCTTGAGAAGCTGGAAGAGGGCTACGACGTGGTATCGGGATGGCGGGAGAAGCGCATCGATAACTTTGTGATGCGCCGGATTCCCTCGCGCTGCGCCAACTGGCTGATGGCGAAACTCTCCGGTGTGGACATTCACGATTTCGGCACCACGTTCAAGGCCTATCGCCGCGAAGTGATCCAGAATATTCCGCTGTATGGGGAGATGCACCGGTTCATTCCCGCGCTGGCAAGCTGGTACGGGGCATCGATCTGCGAAGTGCCCATCAAGAATATGAATCGCGAGCGCGGCAAGAGCCATTATGGGATTAGCCGCACCTTCCGTGTATTCTTTGACCTGCTTACGATTCGGTTCCTGCTGAAATACATGAGCCGGCCGCTGCATTTCTTCGGGACGTTCGGGGCGCTGGGCATCCTGTCAGGCAGTGCGATTTCCACGGTGCTGCTGGCGCTGAAAATTCTTCATCCACACCAGAGCGTGATGGATCAGCATGGCCCCATGTTCGTGATTGGCGGGGTGCTGATTGTTGCGGGCATTCAGTTGCTGGCGCTGGGGCTTTTGGGCGAGCTGCAGGTGCGGCATTACTACACCGCGCAGCAACACACGCCGTATACGATTGACCGGCTGGTGCGGCTGCGGACGCCGGAAGAGCCGAGGATGCTGAACGACAGGGAATAGGGATTAGGGATTAGAAACCTCGCCGGGAATTGCTCCGTGCGGGGCTTTCTATTTTTTCAGAACATCGGTTGGTCTCATTCCTACTGCGTAATCCCTGGTCCCTAATCCCTATTCCCTATTCCCTAATCCCTGTATTGCAGTATTCTTGGCTGTTATGAAAGCCATCCAGATTCGCGCTACGGGCGGGCCCGAGGTGCTTGAGCTGGTCGATTTGCCCATTCCCCAGCCGGGGCCGGGGCAGGTGCTGATTCGCATCGAAGCCGTCGGGGTGAACTTCATCGAGATTTATTTTCGCAAGGGCCAGTACAAGTCGACACTGCCGATGATTCCGGGCTGCGAGGCGGCGGGCACGGTGGAGGAGCTAGGGCCGGGCGTGAACCGGTTCAAGCCCGGCGATGCGGTGGCTTCGACGGCGGTGCTGGGCAGCTATGCGGAGTACGCGCTGGTGGCGGCTGCGCAATTGGTGAAAGTGCCGGACGGCTTGACTCCGGAGCAGGCCGCGGCCGCGCTGCTGCAGGGCATGACGGCGCATTATCTTGCCTACTCCACGTTTCCGCTGAAGCCGGGGGACACGGCGCTGGTGCATGCGGGCGCGGGCGGAGTGGGTTTGCTGCTGACGCAGATGGCGGCGCGGCTGGGCGCACGCGTAATCACAACTGTATCGACGAAAGAAAAGGCTGAGCTTTCGCGCGAGGCCGGCGCCTCCGACGTGATTCTCTATTCCGATCAGGATTTTGTGGCGGAGGTGAAGCGGCTCACCGGTGGCAAGGGCGTGGACGTGGTGTACGACTCGGTGGGCAAGACAACGTTTGAAGGCAGCCTGAGCTGCCTGCGGCCACGCGGATTGCTGGCGCTGTTTGGAGGATCGAGCGGCGCGGTGCCTCCATTCGATCTGATCCAGCTCAGCGGCAAGGGGTCGCTATTTGTCACGCGCCCCACGCTATGGCACTACGTGGCCACGCGCGACGAACTGGAATGGCGCGCCAACGATGTGCTGGGGTGGGTGGGCAACGGCGACCTGAAACTGCGCATGGAGCATGTTTACGCGCTGACCGATGTGGCGCAGGCGCAGGCGGACATGGAGAACCGGAAGACTACGGGGAAGATTCTGCTGGAGCCGTAAAGGCAGCCGTCAGCTTTCAGCCCTCAGCCTTCAGCTCTGCAATTGAATTTCATGCCCACAGGTCGAAGCTGACAGCTGAGGGCTGAAAGCTGATGGCTCGGGTGGAGATGATTCAATGCAGAAAATCCAGATCAGCCCCACCGACTACCTGTTCGTGCTGACCGGCGCGGGCATCAGCGCGGAGAGCGGGCTGCCCACGTTTCGCGCATCGGACGGTTTGTGGGCGGGACACCGCGTGGAGGATGTTTGCACGCCGGAGGCGTTGGAGGAGAATCCGGCGCTGGTGTGGGAGTTTTATTCCGGGCGGCGGGCGCAGGGCGCGGCGGCCCAGCCCAATCCGGCGCATGAGGCGCTGGCGGAGCTTGAGGCGAAACTGGGCGACCGCTTTTTTCTTTGCACGCAGAATGTGGATGACCTGCATGAGCGAGCCGGATCGGCGCGCATGGTGCACATGCACGGCGAGCTGGCCAAGTCGCGCTGCGAAGCAGAATGCGGCCGCCCTCCGATCGAGGATCGCGCCGTGTATTGCAGCCTGGAGGAGGTGGGCCGCTGCGCCTGCGGCGCGCGGCTGCGACCGCACATCGTGTTCTTCGGCGAAATGCCGCTGGGGATGAGCCGCATTCAGCGCGAAGTTGACCGCTGCAGCCTGATGGTCGTAGTAGGCACATCGGGGTCGGTGTACCCAGCCGCCAATTTCGTCAACTGGGCCCGGCACGCGGGTGCGCGCACGGTGTATGTGGGGCCGGAGAC
Source organism: Occallatibacter sp. (assembly GCA_035552555.1). Taxonomy (GTDB): domain Bacteria; phylum Acidobacteriota; class Terriglobia; order Terriglobales; family Acidobacteriaceae; genus Telmatobacter. Next base: position 42,921 of record DASZLF010000103.1, on the reverse strand, counting down.
GCCGTTGAATGCTGCAATGTTCACGCAGATTGTGGTGGGCAAGGCGGGGGAAGTGTTGCCGGGATTGTTCGAAGTGGCTGGCTGAGGCAGGTCGAGCGGAGAAGAAGCAACCGCGGATCCTTCGACTTCGCTGCGCTCCGCTCAGGATGACAACTCCAGGTTTGAATGGCTCCGTCTCATGCGGATCGGTGGGCCGTGGTCAGAACCGGAAGCGATACCGCACCTCGCCGTAGAACATGCGCGGGTCGTTGAAGTGGAAGCCGCCCACGGTGACGGAGTTGTCAAGCAGCACGCGGTGGTTGGTAACGTTGATGGCCCCCGCAGTCACCCGCAGGCGCTCGCCGAACGTGTGGCCGATGGCGGAGTCGAGGGTGGTATGCGCGGGCAGATTGTTGCCCTGGTACGGACCCAGGCCGGAGCCGGCCAGGCCGTTGGTAAACCCCGAGCCGTAGTAGACGTTGGACGAGAACCAGATGTGGTTGGGCAGGTTAGCGGTGAAGCCCGCATTGAGGGTGTGGCGCTGGTCGTGATCCACCGGAAAGTAGCTGGGTCCGAGGTCGCAGGCGGGGTCGGTGGGATCGGAGCAGGTGAATCCGCCGATGATGTTGCCGCGCTGCTCGGCGATCTGGTTGGAGTAGGCGAGGTGGAACTGGCCCATGCGGCCCACGGCGGGCGACCGCAGCGCCATCTCCCAGGCCCGGACCAGCGCGCCGTCGACAGCGATGGGAAAGTAAAGATTGGACTCGCCCAGGTTGGAGTGGTCGAGGAAGTTGTTGACGCGATTCTTGAAGGTGTCGATGTCGAGCGTCCAGCCGCGGTACGGGATGTCGATGCCGAACTGGTGTTCTTCGTCGCGCTCAGAGGGTAGCGCGGTGAAGGTGTTTTCGCCGCTTACGTTGCCGGCGTAGTTGAGCACCGACGAGGAGACGGTCTCGACAGGCGCGGGCTGGAAGAAGTGGCCGTAAAAGCCGCGCAGCACCCAATGCAGCCGCGGAATCTCCACCGTGGCGCCGATGCGCGGATAGATCGCGGTCTCGTCGAGGCCGGCGCGGTAGACGCTGAAGCGCTCGCCGCCCAGCAGCGTGACCCAGGGCCCCAGGCGCAGGTGGTCGGAGAGGTAGTACTCGAATAGCGCCGCGCCGGTCTGCGAGCGCGTGTCGGGCTCCGACGGCGCGCTGCCGTCGTTTACCACCACACCATATAAGTCATTCTCCTTCTGGTAAAAAGTGTAGGCGCCAGTGGAGATGGAGTTGGGACCCTTCTCCAGACGCGCGTCCCACTGCCCGCCGACATAGTTGGACGACTGATGCCACGTGGTGGCGGCCGGATAGTCGGACGCGGGAGAATCGTAGTCGGCCTGGTTGAGGTGGTAGAAGGGCGCAAAGCTGGACGTGGCGCGCGGCGAGAAGCTGTGCACCCAGTTGGCGATGACGAACGAGTCGCGCTCGGTCTGGGTGTCGCGCAGCCCGTACGACTCGTAATACTGGCTGGCCTGCTCCCAGTCGTTGGGGTAGGGATCGTAGGGAATCTGGAAAAAGTCCTGGCGATACTGCGCGTCGAGGCGGACCTGGTCGTTGGCGGTCTGGTTGCGGATGATGGAGACGAAGCCGCTGCCGGAGTTGGTGGCGTCGTGCAGGATCTGCGGCACCGGCGTGGCCAGGCCGTAGTTGGCGCGCGAGCCGGTGACGCTGGCATACCAGGCGGTGCGCGTGGAGTGGTCGCCGAGGGCGAGCTGCACTTCACCCGCGTAGAGATTGCCGGCGCGCACGGTGAGCTCGGCGTCGTGGTTGAACTCGAATCCGTTGCGCGGCAGCACGTCGAACACGCCGTAAGTGCGGTCGCCAACTTCGGAGGTGTAACTGCCGCGCTGGGTCTCGAGCTGGTCGATGTCCTTGGGGTCGATCTGCGGGCCAAGGTTCGACGCGATCTTGGTGTTGGGAATGTTGACGCCATCGATGAGCCAGCTGGTCTGGTGGCCGCCGCGCATGTGCAGCATGTCGTGGGTCATGTAGGCGCCGGGAACGTAGTCGGTAATCATCTCTATGCCCAGGGTGCGGTCGGCGCCGGGGGTGGTTTCGATATCTTCGCGGCTGATGAGGGTGGTAGTGGTGACGCTTTGGGAGGCCGCAGACGCGGCCGATGCGGTGACTACGACAGACTCAGTGGACGCGGCGACGGCCAGCGGGATGTGCAGGATGGGATGCGCGCCGGTGACCAGGGTGATGGTCTGCGAAGCCGGGACGAAGCCGTCGGCCTTCACGTTAAGACGGTAGGCTCCGATGGGCACGTCGGGAAAGGAAAATGCGCCGTCGGCGTTGGTGGCGGCGTGCAGGCTGAAGGCGGAGTCGAGCGCCTGAACGGTAACGCTGGCGCCGGCGATGGGCCGGTGCTGGGAATCGTGCACGATGCCGCGCAGCGTGGTGAAGACGGTTTGCGCGGGCGCGGCAAGGGCGAGGAGCAGCATGAGTGCGAGTGCCGGGAAGTTGCGCATGAGTGGAAGGTAGCCTCCGAAAACGCTCGACGATTGTCATGCCCGAGTTGGCTTTGAAAGGTCACGACGACAGCCATGCCCGAATTACTCATGAAAGGGCGCGACTCTGCAGCTTGCTGAAAAACGCATCCGGCGAAAGAAACGCGTGGGGGCGCGACTTCAGTCGCGCCATTAAGTGCCACAAAAATGCGTCGGGCTTTAGCCCCTGGGGGAAGTTTTTGCGCCCCAGTCAAGCCGGTCCAACCCGTTTCATCCGGCGAGCGGAGGTCCACGGCTCGACGCGATGCGGGCGCGGTAAACCGTCACGGCGGAGGACCGCGCGGACGCGAGCCGGGTAGAGGCAGGGTTGGCCGCGGACGGGGCATGGAAGATAGCAAAGACCGGCGTGACAGCCAAAGTGCCGCTGCGGTAAAGCGGGCACCTGCTTGGCGCGGTGAGCTGGTGCGTGCCGAAGACGGGCTGAACGGAGCCCGCGGCCATCATGGCGCAGTGGTGCTTGCCATTGCGCCGGCAGCAGGCGGGAACCTGCGCGTCCGTGTCGCCGGGGAGCAGCACGGAGAGGGGCGCGAGGAAGAAGAGCGCGACAATGACGATGGATAGGGGACGCCGCATCGCTGGGTTGATGTTACACGATTCAGGGCTGCGACTATGAGCGGTCAGGGTTCAGGAGTTAGAGCCAGCCGCTCGCCCACCCATTTCACGATGAAGCCCTGAAATGGAAGGGGCACCGGGCTTCGTCGAGTCCCGCCGGTCAGGTATCATCGACCCATCGCGGCATTTATTTGAACGCAATCATTCCGGGGGGAGTCGGTGTCTCAGGCCAAAGCAGTTGCGGTGCAGGAGGGGCGGCGGGTGCAGCCGCTGCGGATCGCTATTTTCGGTTTCGGAACCGTAGGCAGTTCGGTGGCGCGCATCATGATGGAATCGAGGCCAGAGGGGCTGGAGCTGACCCACGTATTCAACCGCAATGTCGCGCGGAAGCGGGTGGGCTGGGCCGGGGACGCGGTGGAGTGGAGCGAGAATGCCGATGCGGTGCTGACATCGGATGCCGACGTGATTGTGGAACTTGTAGGCGGGCTTGATCCGGCGGGGACGTGGGTGCGGCGCGCGCTGGACGCGGGCAAGAGCGTGGTGACTGCGAACAAGAAGTTGATTGCGTTTCACGGCGTGGAACTTGAGCGGCTGGCAGCAGCGCGCGGCGGGCATCTGAAATACGGGGCGGCGGTGGCCGGCGGGATACCCGTGATTCCGGGGCTGGAGCAGGGCCTTGCGGGTGATCGCATCGAGCGCATGGAAGGCATTTTGAACGGCACCTGCAATTTCATTCTGAGCCGGATGGAAGCGGGCGCGGAGTATGCGACGGTGCTTGCGGCGGCGCAGGCCAAGGGCTATGCGGAGGCCGATCCGACAGAAGATGTGGGAGGGTTCGATGCGCGAGCCAAGCTGGCCATCCTGATGCGGCTGGCGCTGCGCGTGGAGGTGAATCCGGAAGAGATTGTGCCGCGGCCGATCGGGGAAGTGACGGCGGTGGATTTCAGTTATGCGCGGGACCTTGGCTGCACCATCCGGCAAGTGGCGCGGGCAGAGAAGACGGCCGGCATGGTGGCGGCGACGGTGGGGCCGATGCTGGTGGATCAGCGATCGCCGCTGGCGTGGTCGCGGGGCACGGAGAACATGGTGATTGTGAGCGGGCATTACGGCGGGAACGTGGTGTTTTCAGGGCATGGAGCGGGTGGGCACCCGACGGCGGTTGCGGTGGTGAGCGATCTGCTGACCTTGGCGCACGGGTCGCGCAGGGTGGAGATTCCGTCGGAGAAGGCGAAGGTGGCGGGCGAGTTTGAGGTGCCGCATTACATTCGTTTCCTGGTGAACGACCGGCCGGGAATTGTGGCGGAAATTACCGGCGCGCTGGCGCGGGAGCGAATCAACATTCGCGCCATCGTGCAGAAGGCCGGCTATCCGCAGCATGCGCTGCCGTTCGTGGTGACGGTGGAGCCATGCAAGTCGTCGGCGCTGAAGAGGGCGCTGGAGGCGATGCGCAGCATGGATTGCCTGCTGGAGCCGCCGCTGGATTTGCAGATGCTGGAATAGAAGTGAACGAGTGAACAAGTGAACGAGTGAAGAAGAACCGTGGAGGCCGAGTGTCGATTGACAGTATTTATCGGTGCGAAATTTGCGGGAGTGAGAGTCAGCATCCGGTGCGGTGGTTTGTGATCCATTGCAGCGATGAGCAGCTGACGATTTTCAAGTGGTCAAAGGAAGCCGCGGATGCTCCTGGCGCGCGGCACTACTGCGGCGAGGCGCACGCGCAGGTGTATATCAGCCGATGGTTTCAGGCGTTTTGCGGGTGAGTGGAAGGCTGCGACAAGCGGAGGCCTGAAAATCGCCTCTGATATCGACTTTTTCCGCAGCCTGTGGAGACCGGCGATACATTCGGATTTTTAAAGAATCGCGCGGTCGCGGTACTAGGCCTGTCGTACGACAGCGGTGGACTCGCGCACGATCAGTTCGGGGGCCATGGTGATCTCCGACGGATACTGTTTGTCGTGATGGGCGATGCGATCCAGCAACACCTCCGCGCCGCGCTTTCCCATCTCCATCAAGGGCTGACGAACGGTGGTAAGCGAAGGCGTGGTGTAGGCCGCGGACTGAATGTCATCGAAGCCGACCACGGAAACATCTCCGGGGACAGAGCAGCCGGCATCCTTGAGCGCGCGGATGGCGCCGATGGCGGCAATGTCGTTGAAGCAGAAGACGGCGGTAAAGTCGCGCGTTTTTTCCAGCAGAGCCTTCATGGGCTTGAAGCCGATTTCGGGCGCCATGGGATGGTGTCCGGTCTTCATCGACCAGCCGTCCGCGTCGATGCGGATGACGTTGGCGGGCTCGATCTTCAGGCCGATTTCGCGGGCCACCTGCTGAATGGCTTCCCAGCGGAATTCAGAGTCGGGGATGGCGCGCGGGCCGCGCATGAAAGCGATGCGCCGATGGCCGAGCGAGTAGAGGTGGCGCAGCGCCTGGTCGACCGCGGCGTGATGGTCGAGCACGATATTGGTGACGTTTTCCGCCGGGCTGTGGGCGGAGATGGCCACCACGGGAACCGGCACCTGGATGGAATCCGCTGAAGTGTTGAGAAGCAGGAAACCATCGACGGCGCGCTCCACGAGCATGCGCGGGTACTGGTCGATGAGCTCCTTTCTCCAATCGTGGCAGGCCGTGAAATAGAAATAATGAGCGGCGCTGAGTTCCTGAACGACGCCGCTCATAACGCGGGTGAAGTAGCCTTCGCTGAGGTCCGGCGCGAGCACGCCAACGCTCATGGAGCGGCTCTGGCGAAGCGAGCGGGCGAAGTAGTTAGGCCGGTAGTTGAGGCGCTGCGCGGCGTCCATCACGCGCTGGCGGGTTTCCGGGGGGATGGATTTGGCGGAAGGGGAGTTATTAAGGACCAGCGAGACCGTCGTCTGCGAGAGCTTAAGGTGCTCAGCCAGCATTCGCAGGTTGACGTGTCCCGGCGGCGTTGAACTCTTCCCTTTCGGCATGATGGAGTTGTAACACGATTTACCCGCCTAAGAACAGGGAATAGGGAACAGGGAATAGGGAGCAGAAGACCGCAAGTACCCACGGATGCGGGACTCGTCTATTGCGTCTGGATGTGGTTGACGCCGGGATGGAGCGGCTGCGATTTACCGTGAAAGACGAACTCGCCTGTGAGTTGGGCTGGCAGGGTGATGGTGGAGTTGAGCTCATTGCCCTGGCGCTGGTATTTCACTTCGATAATCCCGGCGGGATGAGGGAAACTGGCGGTCAGCGAAGGTAGATTACCGAGGTGCGGGGCGATGCGGACTGTCTTGAATCCGGGACTCGCCGGTTCGATGCCCGCAACCAGCGTCAGCAGGTCGTAGATGGGGTGCGCGGTCCAGGCGTGGGAGTCGGAGCGGGTTTCGCCGGGAATCTCGGGCCAGGTGCTGAAGTGCAGCGGGAGGAGCTTTCGCCAGGGATCGAGGGATTTGAGGTATTCGTCGGCCATGCCGGCGTGGTCGAGGGCGCGGGCGAGGTAAAAGCGGAAGTAGTAGGAGGCGCTGAGCGTGCCATTGGGGGTGGTGCCGGGCTCGATGGCGAGCATGCGCATCATGAGTTCGTGCTGCTCCACCTTCGGAACGACATCGTAAAGGACCGCCAGGACGTTGGCCTGCTGAGAAAAGTTTTTTTGATCGGGATTGTCGGCGAGCATGCCGAGTTGCGAGTTCCAGCACCACTTATAGAGGCCGCTGCGGACGTGTTCGGCGCGTTCGCGATGCTGGGCGGCGATGCGCGGATCGCCGAGAGCTTCTTCAAGGTCGGCGGCGTCCTTCAGGGCGCCGAGGTACTCGAGCGTGGTCACGCAGGAGGCTCCTTCGGCGTTGTAGGTGGGAATCAGCTGGTTGTCGGAGACCCAGTCGACGAAGCTCCACCAGGGGAATTGGCGCAAAAGGCCGTCGGGGCGCTCGTATTGCGCGAACCAGTTCAGCACGGTGCGTGTGCCTTCGAGCGAGGCGCGCACGGGCTCGGGATCGGGGCGATACATCCAGTAATCGTGCAGCATGCCGACCCATAGCAGGGAAAAAGTGGGAATGTTCTGCGGTAAAGCACTGGGATAGCGCGAGCGCGTGACGCCTTCGGGAATGCGGGAATCGTTGAAGGCCTCGAGCGCCTGGCGAGCGAGGCGGTCGTCACCGGCCACCGTGTAGGAGATGAGGGCCTGGATGCGCGTGTCGCCGATGTACTGGAGCTGCTCGTAATAGGGCGTATCCATGTAGGTTTCATGGGCATCGAGCCGAGCGGTGCGCCAACTGATGTCCCAGATCTTGTCGAGTTGAGGGTCGCCGGTCTGGAGTTTGGCGCGTTCCTCGAAGGGATAGGCGGTGAAGTAAGCCTTTAAGGATTCGAGCGTAAGTGGTTGATCGGCCGTGGTGATGTCGAGGTCGAGGTAGCGCCACGTGCGCCACCACAGCGGTTCGAAGATGCGGCGATCGCCGCCGTCGGGACGAACGAGGTCGGAAAGCCCGAGGGCTACGCGCGGGTGCGTAGCGCCGTGTTCGTCGGTGTAGACGAGCGAGTCGCGGTCGCCTTTGTGCTGGTGATTGTCGTAGAGGGCTTCGGCGTAGGTGAGGCGGATGGTGGCGCCTTTGCCGTCCGAGACGGTGAGTTGGGGATAGGCGGTGGTGAGGGTTTTGCGATCGAGGATGAGATGGATGTGCTTGTTGAGCGGGACTGTGATTGCCTGCCGTGGGAAGGACGCAAACTCAGATTGGCTGGTTTGAACCGTGACCCGAGCGCTCTCCTCGCCCATCAGGATGGAAACCGGCTGAGATTCGGCGAGCTCTGACCGGACCACCGCTCCCGGGTCCGTTTCGTGATATTGCATGTGGGGCAGGTCATCGGGGATGAGGCCCCAGGGATTATCCCCCGTCTCATCGGCGGAGTGCGCCCTGTTGACGTTGGGATAGATGCTTTCGCGGATCGGCGAGGCGGCGGGAACCCACGCACTGCCCTTTGGCTCAGGAGCGTCCCAAGCCCAATCGTTCTGAGCGGCATCCAGCTCCTCGCCGGGCCCTTGCGCCATATAGGCCCAGAAGCCGTTGGCTACGCGAGGCAGGGCTTTGTGGCCAGGCTCGATTTCCACCAGCCAGTCCTTGGGCGTGCTGATGCCGGCGTCGAGGGTCGCCTCGCTTTCCAACAGGAAGGCGGTGCGGTCGCTCATCTGGGCGACCGGCGCATAAACGCCGAAGTTCCACACCGTGGCGGTGATGAGGTTGGGACCGGCGCGAAGAAACGGGGCCAGGTCGAATCGTTCGTAGCGCCAGTGGGTGAGGTCGCCGCGAGCGGGGCCGTCGCCCACGCGGCGCCCATTTACATAGAGAATGAAGCGGTTATCGGCGCTGACACGGACCACATAGCTGGCCGGAACGCTCGCCAAATCGACACTTCGCCGGAAATGCAGCACGATGGGCTCCCGCAGGGGCGCGGTGGGGTGGGTGATCCACGAAGCTTTCCATTCCCGGTGCGGCGGGTCCGGCGGCAGGGTGGCTTGCGAATGCAGCGCGAGGGAGGCGGCGGCCAGAAGCAGCATCGAGACGAGAGAGCGCATGGGGTCCCCTATGATTTCAGGGAATAAGGTTACCTGATGCCGCCGGTTTTTGCTGTCCGTATGCATTTGATTTTGCTGGACTGTAACCTCCTGTTCACATTTCCCCGGTAGCCTTGGTTCTGGTGATCGGACAAGTGCCAGAGATTCGTGTTGCCCAATTCCAATCCCCGTCTTCACCTGGATCTCCGGCTGCGAAGCAGGGGGATTCCGAGGTTCGAAAATTCCTGCTTTCCCGGGGGAACTCGGCTGCTGCCGATTGGGGATTTCATGGGCTGATGGTGCTGTGCGCGCTGAGCATCTTTGGCCTCGTGGTGCTGATCGCCACGGAACTGGTCCAGGGATCGCACCTGGCATGGAGTAAGTTCGGGCTGCAGTTCTTCTTCCGCGCGGACCACGATCCCCGCACCCATCTGCCGGTTTACTGGGACCCCGTCAACGGCCACTTCAGCGCATTGCCGTTTGTGTATGGAACGCTGGTTTCCTCGTTCCTGGCATTGCTGATTGCGGTGCCTCTGGCCATTGGGCTGGCGATCTTTCTCACCGAAATGTGCCCGCGGGTGTTGCGCAGTGGGCTGGCGTTTCTCACCGAGTTGCTGGCGGCGATTCCCAGCATCATCTACGGGCTCTGGGCAGTATTCATCCTGGTGCCGATCCTGCGCGATGACGTGGACCCGTACCTGATCAAATCCCTGGGCTGGACGGGATTTTTTGAGAATGACAACCCGACGGGGCTGGGGTTTTTCGCGGCTGCGGTGATTCTCGCCATCATGATTCTGCCCATCATTTCGTCGTTGACGCGCGAGGTGATGAGCGCGGTGCCGCATTCGCAGCGCGAGGCGGTGCTGGCGCTGGGCGCGACGCGGTGGGAGATGATTCGCATGGGCGTGCTGCGCAACGCGCGCATCGGCATCGTGGGCGCGGTGATTCTGGGCCTGGGCCGCGCGCTGGGCGAAACCATGGCAGTGGCAATGGTCATCGGCGCCACTCCGGAGATTCATCAGTCCCTGCTGGCGAACGGAACCTCGATGGCAACGGTGATCGCCAACGAGTACGCCGAAGCAGTGAGCGATCTTCATCGCAGTGCGCTGACCGAAATCGGACTGGCTTTGTTTATCGTCACCATTATTGTGAATGCGCTGGCGAGGCTGCTGGTGTGGGCGGTGACGCGCGGCGCTCCGGCCCAGGTGCACTGAGGAGACGTGACGTGCAGGTAAGAGAAAACACGTTGAATTCGCGGCTGCGCGGGGCCACCGATCACCTGGTGACCGGGCTGGCAGTACTGGCCACGGCACTGGTGATTCTGCCTCTGGTCGCCATCTTTGTCTATCTCCTCTACAGGGGCGCCAGTTCGCTGAACCTTGATTTTTTCACCAAGGTGCAGAAGCCGCCGGGGGAGCTGGGCGGAGGCATGGCGAACGCCATTGTTGGCTCAGCAGTGCTCCTTGGCATCGCCAGCGCGATCGGGGTGCCGTTCGGAATCGGCGCCGGAATCTACCTGGCCGAATTTGGTCGCGGAACCCGTCTTGCCACTGCCGTCCGGTTTACTGCAGACGTATTGAATGGGGTGCCCTCGATCGTAATGGGACTCGCTGCCTATGCCCTGGTTGTTCTCCCGCAGCATCATTTTTCGGCGTTCGCCGGCGGCGTGGCGCTGGGCATCATGATGATTCCCACCATCACGCGCACCACTGAAGAAATGCTGTTGATGGTTCCCAACGCGGTGCGCGAAGCCGCATTGGGGCTGGGCCTGCCCAACTGGCGCTCGGTGCTTTCCATTACCGTGCGGACCGCATCGCCCGGCATCATCACTGGGTGCATGCTGGCGTTTTCACGGGTGGCCGGAGAAACAGCTCCGCTGCTGTTCACCGCGTTGAACAACTCCTTCTGGAGCACCAGCTTGAATCGCCCCATCTCCGCATTGCCGTTGCAGATTTATGTGTTTGCGCAATCGCCCTACGATGACTGGCACCGCATGGCCTGGGGCGGGGCGTTGGTCTTGATTGTCCTGATCGTGCTTTCCGTCTCCCTGGTGCGTTACGTGACCAGTCGCGGTGTTTTGAAGGGAGCAAGCTAAGTGGGTGTCGGCATTGAAGTGACGAACCTCAACGCGTGGTATGGAACCAATCACACGCTGCAGGACATCAACCTGCATATTCCGGCGAATCATGCCACGGCGCTCATAGGCCCGTCGGGCTGCGGCAAGAGCACGTTTGTGCGCTGCCTGAACCGCATGCACGAGACCAATCCCATTGCGCGCGTGACCGGATCGGTGAAGATGGGCGACGTGGACATTTATGCCGATTCCAAGCCGGTGCAGATCCGGCGGCGCGTGGGGATGGTATTTCAGCGGCCCAATCCGTTTCCCACCATGTCGATTTACGACAACGTAGCCTCGGGGCTGAAGCTGAACGGATACCGCAATCGCCGGGTGCTGGACGAGACGGTGGAGCGGTCGCTGAAAAAGTCGGCGCTGTGGGACGAGGTGAAGGACGATCTGAGGAAGAAGTCCGGCGCCAGCCTATCCGGCGGGCAGCAGCAGCGTTTGTGCATTGCGCGCGCTCTGGCGGTGGATCCGGAAGTGCTGCTGATGGACGAACCGGCATCGGCGCTCGACCCGGTCTCCACGTCAAAGATTGAAGATCTGATTTTCGAGCTGAAATCGCAGTACACTATTGTGATTGTGACCCACAACATGCAGCAGGCAGCGCGGGTGGCGGAGAAGACGGGATTCTTCCTGAATGGAAGAATGGTGGAGTTCGACTCGACGCACAAGATCTTTACCAATCCCAGCGACAAGCGCACCGAAGATTACATCACGGGCAGGTTCGGATGACACGCATACGGTTTCAACAGAGCCTTGAGGACCTGAAGGAGAATCTGCTGGTGATGGCGGGGCTGGCGGAGCAGGCGATCCAGCGCGCAATTGAGGCGTACCGCGTACGCGATTTGTCGATCTGCGACCTGGTGAGCCGCAGCGAGATTGCCATCAATCGCATGGAGCGCGACATCGATCAGGCGGCGCTCGATTTGCTGGCCATGGAGCAGCCGATGGCGTCGGATCTGCGGTTCATCCTGAGCGTTATCAAGATCAATGCCGACCTGGAGCGTGTGGGCGACGCAGCCAAGAGCATCAGCGACCGTGTGCGCCAGATCGATCAACTCGCAATTTCCGATCTGCCGGTGGATATTCCGCGCATGGCGACGATGGCCGCCGACATGGTTAGGAAGAGCCTGCAGTCATTTATTGAGGCTGATGCGGAACTGGCGCGTTCGGTGCTCACCATGGACGACGCGGTGGACGCGTTGAACCGCGCGGCATACAAGGCGCTGACCAAACTGATGGAAGAGCAGAGTCACCTGGCCCCGCAGGCTTTGAGCGCGTTGATGATCAGCCGCAGCCTGGAGCGGGTGGCCGATCACGCCACGAATATCGCCGAGGACGTGATTTTCTGGGTGCAGGGGGCGGATGTGCGCCATCACAAGAGCGTGATGGCCAAGCAGCGAGAGGCGCAGCAAAGCCCGCCACCGGTTTCAGCTGATTAAATGATTAAACGCAGAAATGCGCGGTGCCGTTTGCGCTGACGTTCTTCCCTGGCCCCACGCGATAGTCTTGTCTGCAGGTTATGGAATCGGCCGCGGACTCATCCAGGGCGAACGGGGGGGAACAAGCCCCCGCGGCACAATACGCCCACCAACTCGACTCACTCAATCGACTGCAGTCGGCGGAAGAGCGCCGGGAGCATCTGCTCGGCTTTACCAAACTGGCCGTGGCTGCGCTAACGCTCATCGCTGCCGGGTTCCTGATTCATCACGTGTCGGGGCTGGTGGTGTTGCTCGCGCCGGCAGCTTTGTTTGTCGCGCTGGCAGTTTGGCATGAAAAGTTGCTGGCAACGATTCGATACCGCCGTCGTGCAATTCGTTTCTATCAGGACGGAGTCGCGCGGCTCAATGATGAATGGAGAGGCAGAGGAGAAACCGGCGGTCGTTTTCTGGATCCGGCGCACCCGTATGCGCGCGATCTGGATATCTTCGGGGATGCGTCGCTGTTTCAATATCTCTCCACCGCGCGAACTCGCGCCGGCGAGGAGACACTGGCTGCGTGGCTGCTGAAATTGGCGGCAGCGGAGGAAATCCTGGCACGCCAGGCAGCAGTGCGCGAGCTTGCGCCGCGGCTGACATTTCGTGAGCGGCTGTCGTCGGAGGGCGAGTCCGTGCGCGAGGGCGTCGATCCCCAGGCGCTGGCGACGTGGGGAGAGGCGAAGCCGGTTCTGACCTCCGCGGCCACGCGCGCGTTGACCACGGGGTTGGCGGTCCTGTGGTTGGCCAGTGTGGCTGCGTGGCCGCTTTGGGGCTCGCCTCTGCCGGTGCTATTACTAAGCCTGCTGAATTTTGCCTATGCGCATCGCTTGCATCCGCGGCTGGAGCGCTCCGCAGGCGCAATTGAAAAAGCCGCGGGAGATCTTCGGCTGCTGGCAGAAATGTTGGCTCTGCTGGATTCCGAGGGGTTCACCGCGCCCAAACTCGCCGGGCTGCAAGCCGCGGTGCGGCGAGCAGGCACTCCTGCGCCGGCGGCGATTCGCAAGCTGGCACGGGTGGCCGAGCTGATCGAATCGCGGCACAGCTTGTTTGCGCGGCCGCTTGACCTGGTGACTTTCTGGAGCGCCCAACTCGTCTTTATCGCCGAAAAGTGGCAGCGGAAGTTCGGCCCCGAAATTCGCGTTTGGCTGTCGACTGTGGGTGAGCTGGAGGCGCTGATGTCTCTGGCTTCACTTTGTTTCGAGCATCCGGAGTATGGGTTTCCGGAGTTCGTCTCCGAAACCCCGGTGTTTGACGCGGACGGATTTGCGCATCCGCTGCTGCCGGCGGGCAAAGCCGTCGAAAACGATCTGCGGCTCGACGGCGCGCGCCAATTGATGATCCTGAGCGGGCCGAACATGGCGGGGAAGAGCACGTTCATTCGCAGCATGGGCGTGAACGTGGTGCTGGCGCAGTGTGGCGCGCCGGTGCGTGCGCGGCGCATGCGGCTGTCGCCGCTGCAGGTGGCAGCCTCCATCTGCATCCTGGATTCGCTGAGCGGCGGCGTGTCGCGATTTTACGCGGAAATTCGCCGCGTGAAGATGATTGCGGGCCTGGCACAGGGAAGTGTTCCGGTACTGTTCCTGCTGGATGAATTGCTGTCGGGGACCAACTCGCACGATCGTTTTGCGGGCACGCAGTTTGTGCTGCATGAGCTGGTGGAGCAGCGCGCGATTGGCGTGGTCAGCACCCATGACCTGGCGCTGGCGCAGATTCCCGAATCGATGCAAGGTCACGCGTTCAACGCGCATTTTGAGGATCGCATTGAGGGAGACACGCTGATGTTCGACTACAAGCTGAAGCCGGGAGTGGTGCAGACCAGCAATGCGTTGAAGCTGATGCGGGCTATCGGCTTCGGTGTTTCGGAGTAGCTCGGGAGCAGCCGCTACACTTCCCACCAGTCGAACGCGAGCATTCGCGGATAGTAAAGTCCGGCGCGAATGAGAGTGTCCTGTCCATGCAGCTTTCTGAGTACCTGGGCATATAACTCAAGCTGCGGCGCGAACATGTTTCGAAGTTTGGGCAGAGCCGAGGAGGGGTCGGCATTATCGGCGTGCGCGGTCTTGTAATCCACGATCCACCAGACGCTGTTGCCGTCTTGAAGGGGAGCGCCGCCGCCGCGAAACACGCGATCGGCCTGGATGGTGCGGACAGCGCCGTCCACTACTCCCGCCCAGCGTGTTTCACTTGCCGCATCGGCGTGCGGCGACAGAATCCACGCAGCAACCGCATCGTAGGAAGCATGCGTTACGACGTCGATTGCCTGCGCGGCGATTGTATCGGCCTGCTCGCGATCCATGCCGGCCGCGCGCAATTGCGCAGCGACTCGCGGCCCCAGTTGCGCAACGTTCGCGCGGATTCCATCCCACTCCTGCATGGTGCGAAGACGCGCAAGTTCTTCCAGCAGCAGATGCACGGCCGAACCCATGGCGCGCGAGAGAAGTCCGCCTTCATGCCGCTGGTAGAGATTGGAAGGGTCGGCCGCAAGACAACTCGATTGTGCACGGACGCTCAGGAGCGAGAGCGCGGGCAACTGAAACTCCGGCGGCAGACGACGAAGCACAGCGGGCTTGGCGGGGGACGGCATCACGATCAGGTTGTCCGCGCCTGCTGCAATGGCCTCGACTTCCGGCGGTTCCTGCTGCGCTTTCCACGCATCGAAGCGGGCACGCACCTCTGCCTCCAGCCCCGGCCACGCGGTGGAGAGCAAGCTCTCGGAAGGCTGGCAGAGAATCAGCTCGCCATTTTCCAGTTTGTATGCAGGACGAGCGAACAAGTGCAGTTCTTCGCGCGCGCGCGTGGCGGCGACATACAGAACGCGGCGTGTTTCCTGGGCTTCGCGAGCGCGATATTCGCGATCCACCCACTGCTTTGCTTTGCCTCGGTCGCTCCCTTTGGTCTGAAACGGCGCCACTAGAAATTCCGTGATTTCACCGGAATCATCGGAGCTGGCGAGACCCCGCTCGAGCCATGAGAGCATGCCGCCGCGAGTGCGGCCGCTGCCTGCCTGCAGTTCCGGTACGATGACCACTTCAAACTCAAGGCCCTTCGCTTTGTGAATCGTCATCAGATGCACGCCACAATCGTGGCCCGCGTCAGGGTCGGGTTGCGCGGTGAGCTTGTCGAGCGCGGCAGAGAGCGCGGGACCGGCGAGGTCAGGCTCGCCGCCGGGGAGTTTGTCCAGAGAGCGCCAGAGCAGATCGAGATTCGCGCGCGCGGCGGCGTCCACGCAGGAAGCTCCGCCGAGGCGAAGCCATGCCTGCTCGAGCCACGTCCCCGGCGAAGCATCCGGCATGGCGGAACGCAGGGCGGCAATTTCCGCAAGCGCTTGCATGAGGCGATTCACCGCCACGCGCCCATCCGGGCTCAGCAGGGAAGCGCGGCTTTGGAGCAACGCCGGAACCGTTTGCCCGAGCAGGTCAGAATCGTCGGCGCTGGTCAGCGTGTGCAGGTCTTTAAGAGACAAACCGCACCACGGCGCGCGCAACACGCCCAACCACGCCACTCGATCTTCCGCATTGAGGAGTGCGCGGGCGAGGGCCAGCGCATCCAGCACCTCGGGTCGAGCGGCGAGCTGTTCGAGATCCATGGCGCGGAAGGGGATGGCGGCGTCGCGAAGCGCCTGGGCGATGGGCGCCAACCCGGAACGCGCGCGGCCGAGAACTGCAACACGATATTTGTCGCCGCGTAGGCGCGCCTGCTCCATCGGCTGCAAGTGACTGCGTATGAGCGCAACGATCTCGGCGGTTTGCGTTTCGAGCGCGGATTGGCGTGCTTCGGCGGCTTCCCGCTTTGATTCGGAACTGGCTGCGCCCGCATGCTGAATCTGCGGAACGAACTCGAGGTGCAAATCGAAGGCGGGGCGGGGATTTTCCGCGGGAATCCGGACAGGTTGGGCCGGGCTGAAGGTGACTTGACTCCCATCGTCGACGGCAAACACCGCGTCAAATGCCTGGTTCAGCTTGTCCACGAGTTCGGGAGCTGCACGAAAGTTGGAGGCGAGGCGAACAAAATCCAGCAGATGCGGCTCGGCGTCGGGAAGCTCCAGGCCCACGGTCTGCACGCGCGGGAACAACTCTGCATCCGCATCACGGAAGAAATAAATGGACTGCATGGGATCGCCGACCACGAACAGCGTGCGCGCCTCGGTGTCGGGCCACGCTGCCACGAGTGCGGCGATGAGCCGGTGCTGCCTGCGGCTGGTGTCCTGAAATTCGTCGACCAGCAGGTGATGTATTCCGTCGGCGATTTCGATCGCGGCGTCGCTGGGGAGATTGTCTTCGTCTACGAGCAAGTGCTGGGCGATGTGCGCGACCTCAATAAAGTCCACGGCTCCGGCTTCCGCGAACACTACCTGCAACTCACCGGCCGCATGGCGGAGCAGCGTGAAACAAGCTCGTACAATTCGCCAATCCTCCTCGGTGTAACGGGCGGGCGGAAGTTCGCGCACCGCAGCGAGCGAGGATTCCAGTCCTTCGATCTCCATGAGCTTGCAGATCAATTCCTGCAGGCGCTGCTTCTCACGTTTGCGATCCAGCGGAAAGCCGTGACTCACATTCACCGTCTTGCGGAACGCGCCTTTGTCCGTGAGCAAAAAATCCGCCAGACAGGTGTAAGCGATGCGCGCTTCCTCCAACTCTTCGGTGGAATGGAAGGGATGACAGGGGAACTCGGCGAGTTCGGCGAGTTCGCGATGCAGCGTGTTGCCGCTCTGTTTGCAGGCGAAGCGGGCCAGTTCCATGGCCTCATCGCAGGTGCCTGGGACGCGCTGCAGTAGCTGGCTGAGCTTTGCCAGCGGCTCGGCCACGGCTCGCGCGAAGGGCCGTTCGAGCCGCTGCCGCAGCGCATCCCAGGCGGTCTCCGAATTGGAGCCAACTTCCCGCAGCCAGAAATCCTGCATCCACCGGTCGCGCGTGCAGAGCATGGCGACGAGCTGGTTTTCCAGCTCCGGCCAGTTGTTATCGCGCCAGTCGAGCAGCGATTCGATTGCAACATCGAGGCCCGGGGAGTTGGGTAGCGAACTGGTTCGGCTGAGTCGCATGAGCGTGATGCGCGCGGCGCGGCGATAAAGCTCCTCGGGCTGCTCTCTGACTTCGAGGCCGCTGCCAAGCGTGGAGAGCAGCGGCTGGCGGATGGCGATTTCGCGGCAGAACGAATCGATGGTGGAGATGCGCAGTTGCGCGGGCAGATCGAGGAGGTTCCATCCGAGCGCGCGAGAGCGGCGGAGCGCTCGTTCTGCAAGAGCGTCCATGGAGAATTCATCGGCGGAGGAGGACGAGGATGGGTCGGCTGCGCGCTCAAGCTCAGAGAGGATGCGATGGCGCATCTCGGCGGCGGCGGCTCTGGTGAAGGTAATGGCGACAATCTGCGCGGGATCGTCGACCTCGGCCAACAGGCGCAGAAACCGCCGCGTGAGCAGGTCGGTCTTGCCCGATCCCGCAGGCGCCTGCACAAGGATGGAGTGAGTGGGATCGAGGGCTTGTTCGCGCTGCGCCTGATCGGGAGGCGCGGGCAGCGTGAGGTTAGTCATGCGCGACCTCCGCATCGGCATCTTCGCCGCAAATCAGCTCGCGTTCCTGAATGCGGCATAGGGTGTGCAGGCCGCAGCGTTCACAGGTGCGCGGCGCATCGCGCGGATCGACGTCGGCGCGTCCGGCAAGAAAATCACGGGCAAGCTGCTCGACGGCATCGCGCCAGTCCATGAGCTGTTCGGCGGACATGGGATTTCTCACCAGCGAGTTATTGCCCTTGAGACTGGTGTCGAGGGTGGATGCGGCGTTGGCGACAGAGCCGGCAAAGCACATTTCGCCGGTGCGCACCTTGGCGAACACCAGGCCGCCGAGGATTTCTTCTTGCCCCAGGCCGAACCCGGCATAGAGCGGCAGTTGCACGTCCTCGGGTCGCGGCAGGTCCCATGACTTTGTGGAGACGTCGCCGGTTTTGTAATCGACCACGAGCAGGGTGCCGTCGCTCAAGCGATCGAGGCGATCCAGTCGCAGGTTCAAAGAGACTCCGGCGATGGTTCGCGTTTCGTCGAGCTCGGTCCGTTCGACTTGAAACGCGACGCGCGACTTTTCAAATTCGAGCCATTCGGTCACCAAACGCGTGAGGCGTACCTCTTCGATTTCCAGATAGCGCGGGGGCATCTGGCTGCGCACGCGCTCGGGAACCTTGTTTGCCATCGTGCTGGAGACATGCCCAGCCACAGAGCCGCGCAAATCCGCGATGTCCTTGAGTTCCTGGAGCGAGCGAACGCCGCCGGGCGGACCGGACCACACGGCTTCGAGGACTTTGTGCAAGAGCTGGCCACGGTCAGCGGCGGTGAGCCCGGTTTCGGCAGGGTCCCACTCCGAGGCGCCCAGGCGTGCGATGGCAAACGCCTGAAACGGGCACTGCGATTGGGCGGTAAGCACCTTGGCTCCTCCGCGCAGATGAGGAGTGGCTGCTTCAGCTCCGAGATCGGCTTGCAAAGACCGATAGGGGATGCGGGTCGCGTCTTCGAAAGTCAGAGTCACGGCCGGTGGAGAGGGCGAGGGCACGAGGTTCGCCGGCAGGGGCTGCGGTGCGCCGGCAAACTGCGCTATCAGACGTGAGGGGCGCGCCTCCACTCCTTCACTCTGTTGCGCAAAGCTGAAGTGCACTTCCGGCGCGGAGGCCAGCAGGCGCACAGTGATGGCCCGAGCCAGGTCCCAATCCAGTTGCGGCGAGGCGTGCGGCATGCGGAATTCGCGTTGCACGTCCATGGGCAGAAATGGGTGCCGGTCGCCGCGAGCGGGCCAGGCGTCTTCGTTGGCGCCGAGAAACGAGATGGCGTCGGCGGTGAGGCCCGCGGATTCGGCGGCGCCGGCGATGACGATGGGCGCGTCCTCGGATTCCGGCGCGAACAGCGTCTCGTCGACGATGCGGAGCAATTCCCCGAGAAACGTTTGCCACTTCATCCGCCGCCCGTCGAATCCCAGCGACCCGCAAGTTTCGATTGCCTGCTGCCAGCGCCGCATAGCCTGGAACTCCGCGCTGGAAGGCGGGCGACTTCCGGGCCAGCCGAGGTCCTCAAGAAGATGCGGGGCGAGCTCAGCCCATTCCAGCGGACTGGATTCGCGGGCCGCTACGGATTTCAGCCGATTCTCCGCTGCGGAGACGCGCTTGGCCCAGGATTGCGGGATAGGCGAATCGGAAATGCGCTGCTCAAGGAATGCACGCAAAGTCCATTCGGTGCGTTGGCATCCGCGATTGCGCAGGGCGCGCATGGATGCCTGCAGAGCGGCCTTCTCCTGCTCTGAAATCGCGGCGTAGCTGGTGGAGAAGAGCCAATCGAGCTCATGTTCGGCGAGCGCGCCATCGAGCCAGCGCAGCAGCATGCGGGCGCTGCGCGCCGGCGGCGCTTGTGCCAGCGGGACACCCAGCGAAAACTCGAATCGAAACGCCGGATCGGATGCAGCATGACGAAGGAACGCGCGCTCGATCTCGCCTCGACGCCGCGAGATATCCTGCGCGATGACCAGGATCCGCCTGTTCGGATTCTCCAGCAAACGCTGCCGGCACCACGAGGCGCACGCCGCGAGTTCCGTACTTGCGTCGAGAGCCGCATACCAGGCGATGCTGGCGGCCGGATCGTCGGACTCTACGTGCTTCCATTCCCCCCACGCATCGAATAACCGCTGTTGCGCGGGGAGCAGGCGATCGAAACCGGCGAGCAGCAGTGGCGGACGAGCGCCGGCGGAGGTAAGCAGCGGGATGAGTTCAAGTGCGAGGCGGCTGGGGCTGATGACGTCGTTTTCCTGGCAAAGGACGTCGAACGCGCTCAGCCATTCGCTGAAAGCTGCCGCATCCTGCTGCCATGCGCGACGTGCTCGGGCATCGAGATATTCCGGAGCGTAGGAACAAAGCAGCGCGTGAGCGTGCTTGGCCATGGCTGCCAGATTGCGGCGAGGGCCTTCGAGCAGCGCGGCGAAATGACCGCTATCGGCGAGGATGCGCTCCCAAAGCGATCTTTCCTGAACAGAGTTAAGCGGCAAGCGGCCATCGCGCTCGAATTCGTCCCATGCGCGCCGGGCGAAGGTCTGCCAATCGAGCACGCGTGGCTCGGTCCAGGCCTCGCGGCCCTGGGCGCGGCGGGCGCGATGAAACGCCGCCAGGATTGCGCGGGCGGCGCGATCGCTGGCGGTCACTACGGTGCCGCCGGCGCACAAATGCGCGTCGATCTCAGCCGCGGAAATTGCTCCCATTCCAGGGTTATACGCTGTCCGGCGCGGCATTGCCATCCCTGCGAAACACAGGGCCGCAGGTTGTAAACTGGAGAGTGATTCGTCGATGGTTCAGTTGCATGTTCGTGGGCGCCGTTCTGCTCGCCGGGTGTCACAGCGCCCCGCATCCCGAGGCGCAATCCGCGTCCGATTCCTCTTACAAGACGTACAAGCTTCGGGGCAAGATTGTTTCGACCAATGCCGCGACGAGCGAGATAACCGTCAGCCATGAAGCCATCCCCGGATTCATGGAAGCCATGACCATGCCTTACAAAGTAAAAGATGCAAACATCCTGGGCGATTTGCATCCCGGGGACGTGATCACCGCGGACCTGATGGTCTCGCAGGGCGCCGACGCGGATGTGTTTCTCGATCACATCGTGGTGGTGGCGCAGGGCAAGCCCGATTACCGCCCCAGGGTGGAATATCACGTGCCGGCGCCAGGCGACAAGGTGCCTGATTTCAAATTGCGCAACCAGGATGGGCATACGATTTCGCTGGACCAATTTCGCGGGAGAGAACTGCTGATCACTTTCATCTACACGCGTTGCCCGCTGCCCAATTTCTGCCCGCGCGTGACCCGGCAGTTCGCGGACATCCATCGGCAACTGCAAGCCGATCCCGCGCTGTTTCGGAAAACACAACTGCTGTGTGTGAGCTTCGATCCGGAGAACGATACGCCGGCGCGGCTGCGGGCGTACGGCGCCACTTACATCGGCAGCGAGGCGAAGGACGCGTTTGCGCATTTTGATTTTGCGGTACCTGACCGCCAGACGGTGGACAAGATGGCGCAGTATTTCGACGTTGGACTTACGCGCGAGCCGGATTCGACCATCACGCACACGCTGTCCACTACGCTGGTGGGCGCCGATGGCAAAGTCCTGCAGTTTTATCCGGGCAACGAATGGACGGTGGACCAGGTGATGGCGGACGTGAAGCGCGCGGCGGGTGCGTGAAGCGGCAGAGCACGGCGGATTTCAGTGGAGCGAATTCAGACACGATGCAAAGGAGAAACGATATGAGCAAGGGGCTGCAGATTCGCGCGGATGCGGAACTGGACTTTCTCTCGCTGGGTGCGCTGGTGCATCGCCTCGACCCGGGCGTTATTCCGTTTCGCAAAGCCATGGAGTGCCGCATTCACGTGAGCGGCGGTGAGTTCAACGTGGCCGCGAATCTCTCCGACTGCTTCGGGATGCGGACGGCGATCGTGAGCGCCATGTCGGATTATCCCATCGGCGACCTGATTGCCGAGCGGGTGCGGGCCATGGGCGTAAAGGCCATCTATAAGCACTTCGAGCACAACGGCGTGAACGGGCCGAACATGGCCACGATCTACAGCGATCGCGGATTCGGGGTGCGCGGCCCGGTGGTGTTTTACAACCGCTGCAACGAGGCGGCCGCGCAACTCAAGCTGGGCGATTTCGACTGGAAGACGATCTTTGCCGGCGGGGTGCGCTGGGTACATTCCGGCGGAATTTTTGCGGCTCTCTCGCCCACCACCGCGGAACTGGCGGCGGAGATGATGAAGGCTGCCAAGGATGCGGGCGCGGTGACCTCGTTCGATCTGAATTTTCGCGAGAAGCTGTGGAAGGTGGCAGGCGGTGAAAGCCGCGCGGTGGAGACCATCCGGCGCATCGTGGAGAACGTGGACGTGCTGGTGGGCAACGAGGAAGATCTGCAAAAGGGGCTGGGAATTCCGGGGCCCGAGGTGGCGGCGAAGTCGAAGCTCGACCCGAGCGTTTTCCTGGGCATGATTGAGAACGTGACTAAGAAGCTGCCGAAAGTGAAGGTGATTGCCACCACGCTGCGCGAGGTCCATTCCACTAATCGGCATAGTTGGAGTGCTGTGGCGTGGATGGAGGGCCGGTCGTACACTGCGCCCACAGCGGAGCTCGATATCTATGACCGAGTGGGCGGAGGGGACGGTTTTGCGGCCGGCTTTATCTACGGCCTGCTGAACGGAGATCAGCCGGAGGAAGCAATCAGGCTGGGGTGGGCGCACGGCGCGCTGCTGACCACGTTCCCGGGCGACACCACGATGGCGACGCTGGAACAGGTGCGCGCGTTCGCAAAGGGCGGCTCGGCGCGCATTCAGCGTTAGGCTGTCATTCCGATTCCCCGTGTTCCCGGCCGCTTAATTTCTAATCGTGGTATCCTTGGGCTTCTCCTTCAACCAGAAGCCTGAAAGGACATTCGATTATGCCCCAAGCACGATTGCAGAAGCTGGGCGTTTTGATTCTGATGGGGTACGCGGCCGTGTCTACACAGGCTGCCGCCCAGGCTTCTCCCTCATCGCGGCCGGTCACTGACAAGCAGGCCGTTCTGCGCGCGGCCACCGCCTCTTACTACAATCTGCGCAACGAAGGTCTGGTAAGTTTCCAGTGCGATATGGCTCCCAACTGGGAAGCGGAGCTCGAAGATGAGCGCAAACAGGATCCTGAGGGAACGGATGCGGTACTCAAAACTCTGAACCAACTTCGTTTCACCGTAAACTTAGCAGCGGACGATACCGTCAAGCTGACGCACAATGAAATTACCGGGCAGACTCAGCGCATGATGGATGCTCTGAGCCAAATATACGGTGGCATGGAGCAGCTCACTTCAGGTTTCTTCGACACCTGGAAGCTGTTCATGGTGACGAGTCCCTTCCCGGCCGTCAACAGCGAGTACGCACTGAACGACCTTGGGCCACGCTATCGGCTCACGTACGAAGAAAAAGGAAGCGGCAGTGACGTGGCCACCATGATGGGCCACGACTTTGCGATCACTACAATGCAGGTAACAACAGCGGATTTCGACAGCTCGATTCAGCCAACCTTC
The DNA here is from genome assembly GCA_035552555.1 of Occallatibacter sp. GTDB lineage: Bacteria > Acidobacteriota > Terriglobia > Terriglobales > Acidobacteriaceae > Telmatobacter. The sequence continues at coordinate 19,667 of DASZLF010000103.1, read as the reverse complement.
GGCAACACTGCCAAGGGCTATCTCTTTATGTCTTACGTCGCCGATTACCGGTCGCAGAAAGCGGAAGAAACTACCCATTTAGACGTGAAGATGGACTACCAGCAAGTGGACGGGCTGCAGATGCCACAACATCTCCACCTTGCCGGCACTTACGGCGGCAGCCCATTTAAGGCGGAGATGACGTTTTCCGGCTGCCAGGTGACGAAGAAGCAGCCCTCCGGGCATTAGAGCGCCGAAGACGTTCTGTGGCATCCACCAAAACGCTAATAATCTGCGCCAATTTGCGGCCCACCGACATCCCATATCCATGTGTTTGCCCGCCGTAATCAATCGCGCCAGACTGTTATTCTTGCCATGCAACGCAATGGAGGCCTTCGCATGGCAAAAGTGACATTGGTGTTTGCGGTTCTGCTTGCTGCCCTGGGACTGGTCAGCTATTTCGGAACCGGAAGCCAGCATCCCACAGCATTGATTCCTATGTGGTTCGGCCTCGCACTGGGCGTGTTCGGCTATCTGGCGATCAGCCCCAACGAGAGCCGCCGCAAGCTGTATATGCATATCAATGTCACTATCGGGCTGCTCGGCTTTATCGGCGCGGCGGTCCGCGCGCTGCAGAGTTATGGTCATGCTCGATCCAACGGCGTCAATCCGGACTGGATCGCCCTGGGCGCGCAACTGGCGATGGCCGGGCTGCTGCTCATTTATGTGCTGATGTGCGTCCGCTCGTTCATCGAGGCGCGCCGCTCGAGGCTGGTTTAGCGCATGGGCACGATGCGCGGCGGCGGAATGGGGATGGGCATGCGCGCCGAACGTGGCGGGCATGGCCGCAGCGTGCGCGCGGGACAGACAGATATCCCCAAGCGCAAGCCGGAACTGAAGAAGCTGTGGCCGGAAATCAAGTTGCTGGTGGCGCCGCGCAAGGGACTGCTGCTCGCCGGGCTCGTCCTCATGCTCATCAATCGCGTGGCCGGCCTGGCCATGCCCTATACCAGCAAGCCATTGCTGGACAAAGTGCTCAACCCGGTGCACCCGCAGCCGCAATTGCTTGGGCCGATCATCGCCATTGTATTTTCCGCGATGGTGGTGCAGGCGATTACATCGTTCTCGCTGACTCAGCTTCTTTCCAAGGCCGGACAGCGCCTGATTGCCGAGATGCGCCGCAACGTGCAGCGCCATGTGGGCTTGCTTTCTGTGTCGTATTACGACGAGAACCGCACCGGCACGCTGGTGGCGCGCATTATGACCGACGTGGAAGGCGTGCGCAACCTGGTGGGCACCGGACTGGTGGAGTTCCTCGGCGGGCTGGTCACTGCCACGTTGGCATTTATTTATCTTGTGCACCGCAGCGTCACGGTCACGCTGACGGTGTTCGCGGTTGTGGCCGCGTTCGTATTCATTCTGCAATACGCGTTCAAGGTCATTCGTCCCATTTTTCGCGAGCGAGGCAAGATCAACGCCGAGGTTACCGGCAGGTTGACGGAGTCGCTGGGCGGCGTGCGCGTGATCAAGGGATATAACGCCGAAGATCGTGAAGCGACGGTCTTCGCGGGCGGCGTGGAGCGGCTGCTGCAAAACGTGATGAAATCGCTCACCATGACCAGCATTCTGGGGTCCGCATCGACCACCGTGCTGGGACTGGTTTCGGGCATCGTGATGTGGCTGGGCGGCCATAGCGTGCTGCGCGGCACGTGGACCACCGGCGACTACTTCAGCTACAACATGTTTCTCGCGTTCATGATTGCGCCGGTCTTTCAGGTCGTGAACATCGGAACCCAATTGACCGAGGCTTTCGCCGGGCTCGATCGCACCAACGAGCTGATGTCGGAACTGGAAGAGAACCAGGTTCCCGGGCGCACCATGAAGATGCCTCCCATCGAAGGCCGGGTGCGGTTTGAGGACGTGGAATTTGCCTACGAGCCGGACAAGCCGGTGCTGCACGGCATCGGCTTCCGCGCCGATCCCGGTACTGTCAGCGCGCTTGTGGGTTCATCGGGCTCGGGCAAATCCACCATCATCAGCCTGCTCTGTGCATTCCATACGCCAACCAGCGGCCGGGTGGTGGTGGACGATATCGACCTGGCGCATGTCGATCTGAACTCTTACCGCTCCCAACTGGGAGTGGTGCTGCAGGACTCGTTCCTCTTCGACGGCACCATTCGCGAAAACATAATGTTCTCGCGGCCCGACGCCACCGAAGAGCAGTTCCTTTTCGCCTGCCGCACGGCACGCGTGGACGAGTTTGCCGAGCGCTATCCTGACGCGTACGAAACGATTGTGGGCGAGCGCGGCGTAAAACTCTCAGGCGGCCAGCGCCAGCGCCTGTCAATTGCGCGTGCCCTGCTGGCAGAGCCGCGCATCCTCATCCTCGACGAAGCCACCAGTTCGCTCGATTCCGAATCCGAGGCCATGATTCAGGCCGGCCTCGCGCAGCTCATGCAGGGCCGCACCACCTTCGTCATCGCCCATCGACTCTCTACCATTCGCCGCGCCGACCAGATACTGGTGGTGGAGCAGGGAAGAGTGGTGGAGCGAGGCAATCACGCGGAACTTTTTGCTCTGGGCGGGCGCTACTACGATCTCTACACGCGCCAGCACGGTCTGGAGGCGAATCTCTTCCTCGCGCCCGGGGAGGGAGACACCGTTCCGGTGTAGGTGCGTTCCAGTCGCATTGGATTGCGAATGGATCGGGAATCCTGGGGCAGGGCGAGTCGAAGCTCCGGTTGGTTCGTCTCAGTGTTTGACATGCGCCTCCATATTTTGAAAAACTGATTCTTAATCAATTAGCGAAACGGAGAACCATAATGCGAGATGCCGCCCCCCAAGGCACGTATAAAGTTCAAGCCCTCGACCGGGCGTTTGCCGTACTCGATCTGCTGGGCGAAAGCGAAACCCCATTAGGTTTGGCGCAGGTAGCGTCTGCGTTGCAGTTGCACAAGAGCACGGCTCATAGATTTCTCATGGTGCTGGAGCGCCACCATATGGTGGAGCGCACCGGCAGCGGCAAGTTCCGGCTGGGCCTGCGGCTGTTCGATTTTGGCAACAGGGCGATTGAGCAGTACGACTTGCGTGAACGGGCTCAGCCCCACCTGCGCCGCCTGGTGGCCGAGACTGAGGAAACCGCACATCTTTGCATTCTGGAACAGGCGCGGGTGATCTACATCGACAAGATCGAGCCGGGGCGCTCCGTGCGCATGATCACGCGCATCGGCGCCAGCAACCCAGTGCATTGCACCTCGGTGGGCAAGGCGATGCTGGCTTTTCTGCCCGAAGAACGCATCGCAGAAATTATTCGCCGTACTCGTTTTGAGCGGTTTACCCACCGCACCATCGCCACCGCCGAAGCTCTGCGCGCGGAAATCGAGAAGACGCGGCGGCGCGGCTATGCGGTGGATGACGAGGAGTTGGAAGAGGGCTTGCGCTGCATCGCGGTTCCCGTGCTCGATGCCCAGCGGCAGCCGGTGGCAGCGGTCAGCATCTCCGGACCTTCGTTCCGAGTGACGGCCCAGAAGCTGCCGTCCATCGCCAATCATCTTCTGCAGTGCGTGCGGGGCATCTCCACTGACATGGGGTTTATTACTGGCGGGCGCTCGAACCGCGCGGCCGCGTGGACCGCTTAATTTGCTGACTGGCCGACGCAGTGAAGCCTTCCCGGGCCGACCCTCTCGCAGCCGATTTCAGCTTCGGGTCCATGAGCCTGAAGCGCGGCTTTCTGTTACACTCATTCATGTTGCAGCAGCGCATCGAATCGATGTGCCGCCGAAGAGTTCCGCCATTTAGGGATGGAAGTGAATAGCCCCGTGGTGTAGGATTTTTCGGACTGCTGGGGACGTAGCTCAGTTGGTCAGAGCGCTGCCCTGTCACGGCAGAGGTCGCGGGTTCGAGCCCCGTCGTCCCCGCCATAAACGGCTGAAAAATGCCTGACTTATGGAAGTGACAATTCGACACGGGACGCACTTGTATCGCCATATGACAAGCTCTCCGTAGGCGGGTATGTAATTGTCGACGACTACGGCGAGGATTCCTGGACTTATTGCCGAAGGGCTGTGGACGAGTTTCGCGCCGAGAGAGGCATTACGGACCCGTTGAAGTGGGTTGATACGACATGCATCTATTGGAGTCGTAGCGCGTTGGACCACACACCTCGGCTGGCAGTCCCTTAGCTTCCCGCCCGAATTGAGCCGGTAGTCATAGTAATTGATATCCCCCCTGCGATTCCTGTGGGCATCGCGGCTACTCACATCGAATCATGTAGTGTTCCAATCGTCCAAACGAAGGAGTCGCAATGACCGGATCTGCGGAGTCGAAACAACTTATGACCAATTCCGCGACAAGTATTGGCGCCGAGCTCTACCTTGACCTGTTGAAGAGATCTCTGACAAATACCATTTTTGATACTGAGCCCGATATCGATGATGACGAGTTCCGCTTCACGATGCAATTTGCTTCGCATTACGTGAAGTCGAATGCCGTCTCGATGCTTCCGGTGGTGCGCTTCGACAATGTCAGGGAATGCGTCGAGAACATTCTGAAGGACGAGGTGCCCGGAGACCTGATTGAGGCTGGCGTGTGGCGCGGAGGGGTCGTTATCTTCATGCGCGCGCTTCTCAAGTTGTATGGAGTGACTGACCGGATTGTTTGGGCCGCGGATTCCTTCGAAGGCCTTCCTGCGCCGGATCCTGAGAGGTTTCCGCTCGAGGCGAAGGTGCAGAGCGGGCCAGTATTCCAGAAGGCCTATCGAAATCTTGCAGCGAGTCTGAAGGAGGTCGAGCGTAACCTCGCTGCCTACTGCGCGCTGGATGACAAGGTGCGGTTCCTCAAGGGCTGGTTCCGCGACACTTTGCCTAACGCCCCGATTGGAGAACTCTCCTTGATTCGTGCCGACGGCGATTTTTACGAGTCGACGCGAGACATCCTTGATTCCCTATACGACAGGCTTTCCGTCGGCGGATACGTGATTGTCGATGACTACGGCCAGGATTCCTGGACATATTGCCGCAGGGCTGTGGATGAATTTCGCGCCGAAAGAGACATCACAGATCCTTTGCAACGAGTTGACTCAACGTGCGTCTATTGGAGGCGCGGCGCGTAGGACAAAACATCCTCGGTCGGCAACTCTTTAGCAACCGGCCTGAGGCGAGCCAGTATCGACAAAGGCTCATATTCCTCATGGATATCCTCTCTCTTCCCTATGCTCTTTTGTGATCGGCGCAGCCCTGCTTTTCCAAACGCTGCCGGGCAGGTGGAGGCCCGTCTTTCTGGCGGGGCCTCGCTCCTGTTTTACGGAAGCCGCAGTCCCGTCTCCGCGATGTCCTTGTTTTCAATGCGGCTGCAGTGTTCGGCGCGGCACGCACTCTCGATTCTTTGAAGAATCTCCAATCTTTACGCCATTCGAGTCTACTGACGTCTGTCGAATCGGCGCGGCGCACATTTCCGAGCATCCGATCCGCGACTCGGGCCAGCGCCTCGATTTCCGCTGCCAGATTGGTTCAGATCGATCATTCCAGCAACAAAATCCCACGAAAACATCCGTCGGCGCCAGAACAGCCATCCCGTATGACAGACGTTCGACGTAAGTCGCTGAAAAATATGTGTGTATTTTCACTTGCCATCCGTGCGGGGTTCCGGATATAAAAATTGCACGGCGAGACCCATCCCAAATTCGCCATCGGAGGCGACTATGTTTTCAAGAATGTACTTGGCGGCTGGACTGTTTGTTGCATGCACGACCGTTGCAGCTGCATCCACGGCGATCGGGACGGCGAGCGCACGGGGTGACATGCGCGTGGACGGAAGCGCAATCACCGGAAATGCCACCCTGTTCGACGGCACGGCGATAGAAACCAGCCAGGCCTTCGCGATCCTTCGCTTGAATAAGGGTACTGAGATCAGGCTGGGAAGCGGGTCTGTTGGAATGTTGTATCGCGATCACATGGTTCTGCAGCATGGCAAGAGCGAGTTGTCCACGTCGGACTCTTTCCAGATGCAGGCCAGCGGATTCCATGTGATTCCAACTGAGGCGAATGCGCGTGGGACTGTTTTCGTCACCGGCCAGGGAAGCATTCAGGTGGCGGCAATGACTGGCGTGTTCCAGGTGACCAATAGCCGCGGGTTTGTGCTCGCCCAGGTGCATCCCGGTTCGGCGATGAATTTTGCGATGCAAGCCGCCGGTAGCACCACCTCATTCTGCGGCAAGCTGACGACGTCGAATGGTCATTTCTACGTGACTGAGTCCGGCGGCGCCGTGCATGAGATCGTCGGACACGACGTTGACAAGGAAGCGGCGAACAAGAGCTTCGCAAGGTTCGTCGACAAGCACGTCAGCGTCTCGGGTACCATCGACACCTCGGCCCAGCCGACCGGCGGGGCGACGAATGTCGTTGACGTCTCCAGCATCGACAGGGGTAGGTGCGGCGCGGGTGCCGCGGCTGCTGGATTCGGAGGCGACACGGCCATCACAGTGATCGAAGGTGGCGCCGCCGCCGCAGCTCTCGGCTGGGGCGTTTACGAGGCCGGCACCACCGCCAGCCGGTAGAACCTGCTTCAACATCCTCTCCGCCGGAGTTGCATGCCAACTCCGGCGGAGCTGTTTTTGGGGCTTTCTCGTCCGGCGCGGCTGATGAGGACGCGGAGCACCGGGAAATAGACTTGTCTTGCACCTGCTATTCTCCCTGGTTGAGGTATCCATGGCGCATCGGTCCTTCGACGAGCAGATGGAGATGCTGGATGCACTCAAAGGCCGGCCCGTCGATGCGGATGCGATCGCGCTGATCAGGAAATCTCTTGCCAGCCGGAGCAATCTCCTGGTGGCGAAGGCTGCGCGGCTCACCGAAGAAAATAGCCTGACCGACCTTGTGCCCGACCTGCTTGCGGCGTTCGATCGCTTCTTCGTGAGTGCGGAAAAGAGCGACCCGCAGTGCTGGGCCAAGAACGCGCTCAGCCGCGCTCTGGGCAGGCTCGAGTGCCGCGACAAGCAGGTCTTCCTGCGCGGCCTGCATCATCACCAGTTGGAACCAACATGGGGCGGGCGGTCCGATTCCGCGGGCACGTTGCGCGCCAACTGCGCCCATTCGCTGGTGGGCTGCGAGGGCCTCGCCAACCAGGATCTTCTTCTGCTGCTCATCGATCTTCTGGTGGACGCCGACAAATCGGTGCGCGTCGAAGCTATTCGAGCGATCTCCCAGGTGGGCGACCTCGCCCTTCCCGTGCTGCGCCTGCGCGCACTCATTCCAGGCGAAGATTCCGAAGTAGTTGCGGCCTGCTTCAGCGCCTTGTTCGCTCTCGATCGGGAGCACTCGATTGCGTTCGTCGCGTCCTTTCTGCAGGCCGGAGACGACAGTGCCGCCGAAGCTGCTTTCGCGTTGGCCGAAACCCACGCCCCGCAAGCCCTCGATGAATTGCTAAAGACGCATCGGAATCCATCACCTGCTGTCACCGAGCCATGGTTTGCCGGTGTGCTGCTCAGCGCCATTGCGCTCACTCGCCTTCCCCAGGCCATCGACTACCTTATCGCTATGATCGAGCGCGAGGAGCGGGAAGCTGCCATCGCTATCGAAGCCCTGGCGAAGCTTTCGCCGCCTGCGGAACTGCGTGCCCGGATCACCAGGGCCGTCGAAGAGGTGGGCAGTCCGCGGCTGGTGAGAGTGCTGCAGGAGCAACTTGCGTCCGCGGCCGCCGAGGGGCGCGTGGCAAAAGTCGGTATTTCGGGAAACCCATCCCTCAGGGGCTAAAGCCCGAAGGATTTTGCGGCACTTGCGGCACGACTAAAGTCGTGCCCTTTCAAAACCAGACTTCCGCCACAGGCTGTTAGGGGCGCCAAGTTCGCACTCGATGAATATCTGCTGTGTTCGCCGTCATAGAACCTTCCGGCTCGATGGTGCTCTTATAACCTGATCGAGATTAGTTCCAAGGAGAAGAAGACTATGAAACTGGGAGGAACGATGCTGGCTTTATTGCTTTTGCCGGGTTTGGTGCTGTGCGGGTGTGGAGGCGGCGGCAACTCCGGAACCACAACTCCGCCGGAACAGCCGACTGCCACGCCGACGATTACGACCGCGGCGGCGCAGAACAATGCTGTGATCGTAACCCTGGCCGACAGCTCCAGCGGCGCCACCATCTATTACACGCTCGACGGGACCGCGCCGACTACCTCTTCGCCCATCTACGAGGCGCCGTTTCTGGTGGCTTCCAATCTGACAGTGAAGGCGCTTGCAACGGCGTCGTCGAATCCAACGAGTGCGGTTGCGTCGCAAGCCTTCTCTCCGAGTATCGCCGCGGGGACACTGGTGTGGAGCGATGAGTTCAGCAATTCAGGAACCACGAAGGCCGGGCCCAGCGCCTCCACCTGGACCTACGACCTGGGCACCAACTGCTGCGGTAACCACGAACTCGAGACGTATTGCGCGTGGGGATCAACCGTCGGCCCCTGCGACTCAACCAACCCCAACGCGTATGTCGGCACTGACAACTATCTGCACATTGTTGCCGGGAATCCGTCTGCGAATGTCTACACCTCGGCGCGCCTCAAATCGCAAGGACTGTTCAGCTTCATGTATGGCCGGATCGAAGCGAAAATGAAACTGCCGGAATCGCAGGGCATGTGGCCCGCGTTCTGGCTGCTGGGCAACAATATCAAGACGCTCAACTGGCCAGGATGTGGCGAACTTGACGTGATGGAACATATCGACGGCAACAATCCGCCGATCAACGGCACGCCGGCGGGGTACGACTGGATCGCCGGATCGGTTCACGGAGGGACCAGCAGCAACGAAGCCAATGGCGGCGAAAACTATCATCCCGCCGGCTTCTCCGCCGCCGACTGGCATATCTACGGCATGATCTGGTCCCAGGGAAAGATCGAGTATTACGTCGACGATCCTGCGAACATCTATGCCTCATTTACGCCGGCCAACTTTCCGGGCACGTGGCCCTTCGATCAGGGGCCGCAGTTCATTATCCTGAATCTCGCCGTGGGCGGCGATTGGCCGCACTCTCCCGATGCCACCACTGTTTTCCCCGCCGACATGAGCGTGGACTACGTGCGCATTTACAGCAACTGATTGGGCGCGGCAAGCCGCGCTGGCAAAAACTGCCAGTCGATCCCTCCGTGATACCATCGCGTCTCGGAGGCTGCGCCCATGTTGCGTTCGCAGATTTTGCTCTCGAGTCTTGCTCTCCTGCTCTTCTTCTCAACGGCGCGTGCGCAGGACACAGATGCCGGTCTGCCCCGCGTCGAGTCGCCCAACGGCCAGCTTGCCATGATGCTCTTCGCACGGCCCGGCGAAACCGGCGGCCTGCGCTACGTGATCGAGTTTCACGGCGCCCGCGTTCTCGATGAGTCGGCGCTGGGCCTCAAGATCGAGGGCCAGTCTGCGCTCGGGCCGGGGATGAAGCAGGTTCATGTCGAAGCCGGACAGCACGACGAGACCTACACCATTCCTGTTGGTAAAACCAGCAGCGTGCGCGACCACTACAACTCCGTGCGCGCGGACTTTCAGGATGCGGACGGCCGCAAGATCTCGGTGGAGATGCGCGCCTACGACGATGGCATCGCGTTCCGCATGATCGTGCCCGATCAGCCCGCATTCAAGCACATCCGCGTGGAGCGCGAAGCGACGGAGTTCCTCCTGAGCAAGGACGCGACCTTATATCCGCTGCTGCTCGAGGGTTTCCAGACGCCGTACGAAGACGAGTATCAAATGCGCCATGTGAGCGGGCTGCATAATGATTGGCTCATCGGGCTGCCGCTGCTCGCCAATGTCCCCGGAGTCGCATGGCTGGGCATCACCGAGGCGGATATCGACAACTACGCCGGGATGTACCTGCGCAAGGGCGCTGCGCGGTTTGCGCTGCGCGCGCAGCTTTCGCCGCGCATCGATGATCCGGCGATTGCCGTCGAAACCGATGCGCCGCTCACCAGTCCGTGGCGCGTGCTGCTGATTGGCGACCAACCGGGCCGGCTGATCGAGTCGAACATGATTCTCAATCTGAATCCTCGCTCGAAGATTGCCGACACATCGTGGATTCGCGCGGGCAAGACGTCGTGGGACTGGTGGTCGGGCGACTACGCCAGCGGCGTCAGCTTCACGCCCGGGATGAACACCGCGACCATGAAGCACTACATCGACTTCTCGTCGGCGTCCGGTTTCCCTTACATACTGATCGACGCGGGCTGGGCACAGGCGAATCGCAAGTCGCCCAACGACTACGCCGCGGTCGCGGACATCACCAAGGTCGATCCCGCGATCGACATGCCGGAGCTGCTGCGCTACGCCAAAGAGAAGAACGTGAAGCTGTGGCTATGGTCGCACTGGACATCGGTGGACAAATACATGGACCAGGCGTTTCCGCTGTTCGAGCAGTGGGGAGTCGCCGGCGTGAAGATCGACTTCATGCAGCGCGACGATCAGCAGATGGTGGCGTGGTATCGGCACGTGGTGGAGCTGGCCGCGCAGCATCACCTGATGATTGACTTCCACGGCGCGTTCAAGCCCGACGGCCTGCGCCGCACTTATCCGAATCTCATTACGCGCGAAGGCGTCATGGGCAAGGAATATCTGAAGTGGTCCGCGCGCACGTCGCCCGTGCACAATACCACGCTGCCGTTTACGCGCATGCTCGCCGGGCCGCTGGACTACACTCCCGGCGCCTTTGGCAACAGTAACCGCGAAGATTTTATTGCGCGCAACGTACAGCCCATGGGCCTGGGCACGCGGGCGCATGAGCTGGCGCTTTACGTCGTACTCGAAAGCCCATTGCAGATGGTCTCCGATTATCCCGAGCACTACGCCGGCCAGCACGATTTCGAATTCATCCGGAAGGTTCCCGCCACGTGGGACGAAGTGCGCGTGCTCAACGGCCTGCCCATGGAAAACATCACCATTGCGCGGCGCAGCGGCAAGGACTGGTACGTCGGCTCCATCACCAACTGGGATGCGCACACGGTGAGCGTGCCGCTGGATTTCCTCGGGGAAGGGAAGTTCACGGCCGAAATCTACGCCGACGCGGCCGACGCCGCGATGAACGCGACACATACGACATTTACGAAGCAGCAAGTGGACAAGAGCACGGTGCTGGAGGTGAAGATGGTCTCCGGCGGCGGCAACGCGATCTGGATTCACCCGGCATCCTGAGCCTCGCGAAAACCTGAATGGCGGTAACCAGAACCTTCCGCACGCGCAACCTCGGCGGGAGCGAAGGTGAGGGTGAGGACGGTGATGTCGTCTTCCTGGCCGTGGACCTGGGCGGCGGCGGCGATTTGCTCGGCGGACTGGGTGCTGAGGTCGCGGGTGCGGTCGAAGCCGAAGAGCTCGCCGTCGGCGTTCTGGGCTTCCACTACGCCGTCAGTGAGCAAGGTGATCTGGGAGTCAGGCATGAGCTGATGGATTGATTCGGCGTAGGTGGAATCGGACGAGAGACCGAGCGGAAGGCTACTTTCGATGGTGATTTCATTCCCGTTGAAGTAGGGAGCAATTTGACCGGCGTTGGCGACGGTGAGCGTGCCGTCCGGGTCGACGCGCAGAACCAGGCATGTGGTGAAGCCGCCGTTACCTCGGCCCATCATGCGCTGGTTCATGGCGGCCAGGATTTCACCGGGGCTTTGGGTGAAGTGGGCAAGGGTTCGCATTGTGCCTACAAGCAGAGAGACCGTCATGGCGGCGGGCATGCCCTTGCCGCTCACATCCCCGATCGCGGTCAGCACACCCCCGCCAGCCGTGGGAAGAATTTGGAAGAAGTCCCCACCTACCTCGCTTGCCGGCTTATACACGTTCTCGATCACAAATCCGGGCACAGTTGGAATCGCTTCGGGGATCAGAACCTGCTGCACAACGCGCGCCGCCTCGATCTCGCTGGCATACCGCTCTTGTTCGCGGCGGGTACGCGTGAACCGGTTGACCAGAATGGCCAACATCGCAATCAAAAACAGGAAAGACGCGAGCGAATCGGAATTGACCGGGAACGGCTGCGAAGACACCGTGAAGTCCTGACGTTCGATGCGATGCTGCCATCCAAACTGAAAGCTCACGATGATGATCGAGCGTACGAGCGAGTTGATGTATAGCAGAAGCACGGGCGCCAGCAGCAGTCGCGCATCCGCCAGTCTTTCCATAGCGCGCCGCAGCACGAGAGCAAGAACCCAGGCGACAAATGGTAATAGAGATAAGGTTCTGAAGGTGTCGATGACCGGGACGCGCACATAATCGCGGGCGTGCGGAAGCGAAAAGAGCAGGTCGGCTGCTATTCCCAGCGTCAGGCCGGCGAGCGCAGCGTACAAAAACCACGAGCGGCGTCCGCGCAGCAGGCGGAAATAAAAAGCCACTGCGGCAAACAGGCCAAGCCCGCCAAGCCCTTCCTGATACCTGTAGAACGCGCGAATCTCCGCGCCGTAGAGCGCCCTGTGAATGCCGTAGGCGCCTTCGGCCGCATAGAACAGCATCATGCACCCAAACCACAGGTACTCGCGCTCCCGGCGGCGAAATAGAAATAGCGCCAGCGACACCAGGCCGCCCAGCGACTCCAGCAGAACAAGAATGTAATCCTGCATTGCGGAGTGGATATAGGCGTCGAGCCTGGCCTGGAGCCTGGCGTGCATGAGTTGCGTAGCTCCCAGGTAGCTCGATCCATAGGGCCCTCCCCCCTGATACGACGACCATGAAGCCTGTTGCCACACCCGCAGCGCGATCGTCACCGTCCGCGAAATGGTATTCATCTCGGCCGGAAGCGCAAAGATGCCCGGGGTGCAGAAGCGGCCCTCCGGATGCGGCGGCATGGCGCCGCATCCGCCAATTGGCACGCCGTCTGCGTAGACTTCGTAATTGGTCATGATTCGCGGCAACAGCAGCGAGAGTGGGCCCGAATCTCCCGGCACAGTCACCTTGAAGCGATACCAGGCCAATCCCTTAAGGCCCAGGTAGCCCTGCTCGCCCCAGTCTTTGTTGGAGCGCAGCAGCGTCCACTGCGAGTCGTCGAAGTTCGGGTGGGCCCATGCGGGGTCGTCACCGGTGTGAAAGCGCCACAGGCCGTCGAGCGAGGTCACCGGCTCGCGACCACTGATCAGGCTGAACGTCTGCGCGGCAACGGCTCCAGGCAGGGCCAGGACGAGGAAGAGCGCCAGCTTACGCATGCAGCACCTCGGCGGGGGCGAAAGTGAGGGTGAGGACGGTGATGTCGTCTTCCTGGCCGAATGCCTGAGCGGCGTCGGCTATCTCAACGGCGGAACGGTTCGCGCGCAGCAAATCATGAATGCGCTCGAAGCCGAACAGTGTGCCATTGGCGTCGGTGGCTTCGACGATGCCATCCGACATCAGCATGAGGCGGTCATTCTGGTTGAGTTGAAAATGCATGATGGAAGGCTCGGCGTCTTCGATCATGCCCAGCGGCAGAGCGCCCTCCATGGCCAGCGGTTCCCCATTGAGATAAGGCGGCAGGTGGCCTGCGTTGGCCAGAGTCACTTTGCCATCAGCGCCGATGCGCAGGGCAAGACAGGTGGCTTGCGCCTGTTCTCTACCGTGGAGGCGGGCGTTCAATGCGCTGAGGATCCGGGCCGGGTCGGAGGTGTGCGCGGACTCCGTGCGAATGGCTCCCACAAGCATGGCGACCAGCATTCCCGCCTGCAATCCTTTGCCGGTGACGTCTCCGGCTACGATCAGCAGGCTGCCGTCATCCTCGTTCGGAAGGATCTGGAAGAAGTCTCCGCCGACCTGTCGCGCCGGGCGGTATTCGCTCTCGATGAGCCACCCGGGCGAATTCGGCAGTCGCTCCGGGATGAGTAGCCGTTGGATTTCCCGCGCCTGTTTCACATCGTCTTCCATGCTCTGTTGCCGCTTGAGCGAAGCGCGGAACTGTTGGAAGAGAACGATGGAGAAGAAGAACAGCACGGCGGCTGTAGCAAGCAATGTGAGCGGGAGAAGCACTCCAAAGGGCTGCCACGACGTTCGGACGTGAAACAGGTTCAGCAATGGGCCGAGATCCTGAACGGCAGAGAAGAAGAGCGCCAGACGGAGCGGCCATCTTGCCCGTCCAGCGCTCTTCCAGCCCAGATAAGCGATGGCGGCCATGATCAGAAACGAAGTGGCACTTATGCCGAGGTCGGCGGCCGCCCTGGCAACCAGCAGACCATGCGAAGCCTTTCCGGCCCGCAACACGATGGCGAAGAATTCCGACTCGATCAGATCGACAATTCCCAGAACAACGATGACGTTGAACAACCAGCGCCTGCGCTGCAGGCCGAAATAGGCCCACCATGTCAGCAACCACACATACCAGCCGGCAGTCACCGCAAAGCTGATGAGCGCCGACATGTGCACTTCGCTCGTCCATTGCGCGTTTGTGGAAAAGATGAGCGAGTTGGAACCCAGATAGAGCACGCACGCAGCCAATGGCCAAAGCAGGATCTTGTCTGTGCGGCTGAACGTGAACATCATGGCGATGAGCGAAGCCAAAAGGAAATAGAGCAGCGCCATGACCAGAGCGGAGGCCAGGCGGCGGTACTCCCGTTCCCACTCCATGTGAAAGACGGCGTTGGCGGCGGCGGGCAGGCCAATCCTGGGAGGCCCGTGCATACCGCCCGTTACTCCGGTCCCAAGCGACCCCGCCGGCATGTAAAAGCGGAAGGCAACCGTCGTAGTTCCGTCGGAATGGTGCCCATAGTCGGGCACGGGCAACGTGAAACTGGCCGGATTGGAGTAGTAAAGCACTGGCACTGGCCCCCTGAAATCGCCGAACGAGCCGACCAGTCGGCCGTTCGCGAAGACCTGAAACGCTTCGTCGAACCATTCCGGGGAAAGGAGAGTCAGCGGGCCATCCGCGCCGTCGATGCGCACTCGCATGCGGTACCATGCGTAGCCCGCATATCGCGCATGCCCTCGCGCCTCCCATCCGGAGACAAAGCCCGGAATCGGCACCCCTGGAACCGTGGTTTGCGGAGTTGGCGTGAGATCGACGGTTTCCCACTGCGAATCGTCGTAATTCGGATCGGCCCATTGGGGATTGTCGCCGACGTGGAACTTCCAAGGCCCATTGAGCGCAACCACCGACTGGCCGAGCGTGACGGGCACCACATTTGAGGGTGCATGTTGCGCGTGGAGCACAAGACCGGCGAAAACGATCACTGAGACCGCAACCAGGGTTCTGATCTTCATGCGGTGGCCTCCTGCAATTTCGCCGTCAACATTACTGAAAGCACTGTAATGTCATCCTCCTGGCCGAAGCGCTGAGCGGCATCGGCCAGCTCAACAGCGGAACGGTCGGTGCGCAGCAGTTCATGAATGCGGTCGAATCCAAATAGTTGGCCGTTGGCGTCTTTGGCTTCCGCGACGCCATCGGACATGAGCATGAGCCGGTCGTTGGGATGGAATTGAAAGTGCATGACGAAAGGCTCGGCGCCTTCGATCATGCCCAGCGGCAGCGCGCCCTCCATCGCCAGCGGTTCTCCGTTGAGGTAAGGCGGCAGGTGGCCTGCGTTCGCGAGGACGGCGCTGCCGTCCCGGTGGATGCGGAGGGCGAGGCAAGTGGCGAGGCCGCGGCCCTGCATGCGTTGGTTGAGCAGGGCGAGGATGCGTGCGGGATCAGTGGTGAAGCCGGCGGCGGTGCGGATTGCGCCGACGATCAGGGTGGCGAGCATACCCGATTCCATGCCATGGCCGGCCACATCGCCGACGACGATGAGCGTGCTGTCGTCGGCATGGTTGTGCAGGACCTGGAAGAAGTCGCCTCCCACTTCGCGGGCAGGGCGATATTCGCTGGAGATGGCGAGTCCTGGAATGTGCGGCAGGTGATCGGGAATGAGATATTGCTGGACATTCCGCGCGGCCTGGACCTCGGCGGAAAAGCGTTCTTCGGCGCGGCGAGCAAGATAGAAACGCCGGATGAGGAAGAGCATCATGGCGAAGGCGAAGATGGCGAAGACGAGGGCTCTCAACCGCAGAGGATAAGGATGTTCGAGAACAGGCACGTCAAAGCTGACTGTTCGCCTCTGCCATCCGAACTGGTAGGACATTTCGGCGAGATTGTCGGCTAAGGCGAAGCCGAAGGCGAGGAGCACAGGAAGGAGCAGCAGGCGTGCGTCGGCATCTTTTCGCGCGGCCCTGCGAATGAGGGCGGCGAGAATCCACAATTGGGCGGGCAGGAGGAGGAGAATCTGGAGTGCGCCGGAGACCGGCACCGACGTGAGGCGAAGAGTGTACGAAAATGTCGCAAAGGTTTCGAGGACGGCCGCAATGCAGGCGAGCCGCCACCAGAAATCGCGGCGCGCGCGAAAGACCAGGGAGAAGAAGAGCAGTGCCGCGACGTGGAAGATGGCAAAAAGGCACGCTTCTGTAAAGTCTGAGACCTCTATCGGCACCAGAGGAAAGAGTGCGAAGTTCACCGCGGCGTCAGCGCCGGAGGCAAGCAACACCACGGCAAACCAGAGGTACTCGCGCTCGGCGGGGCGAAAGAGGTAGAGGCAAAGCACCAGCAGACCGAACACCGAAGCAAGAACGCTGTAGGCATAAACATTGCCGCCATCGAACGCCCATGCGATGGTTTGGTTGCCAATGTGCTGGAGGATGAGACTGGTTTGGCCAACCAGATTGCCGGATTGCAGGGTGCCGCCGGGCTCGTAATAAGCCCACGTCGGATCCTGCCAGACACGAACGGCAATGTGGATGAAGCGCGGGCCCGACGCACTGGACAGGGGGAGATTGTAGGCGGCGGGGATTGGGCGCAGGGTAAGGGAAGTGGGCGGCAGATAGCCGTACCCGCCAATGAGCTTACCGTCTGCGTACATGCGATAACTGGTGGAGATTCCGGTGAGCAACAGCGAAAGCGGCGGCGTTCCCTGGGAATCCTGAATAGTGAACCGGTACCACGCGAACCCGCCGTAGCCTTTGTAGCCTTGCGCGTCCCAGCTTTCATCGGAGCGCAGCAGCGGCCACTGCGAGTCATCGAAGTTCGGGCCGGCCCACGCGGGATTGTCGCCGGTGTGGAAGCGCCAAAGGCCATCAAGCGAGGTGACGGGTTCGCGGCCGGTGACGAGGCTGAAGGTTTGCGCCGGGAGGGTGGCGCAGGTGGAGATCGTAACCAAGAGGAAAACGAGAGAAATTCGCTTCATGCGGTCACCGCCTCCAGCTTTGCCGCGAATGCGACGGTGAGGACGGTGATGTCGTCTTCCTGGCCCCAGCGCTGAGCGGCATCGGCTACCTCAACGGCGGAACGGTTCGTGCGCAGCAAGTCATGAATGCGCTCGAAGCCGAACAGTGTGCCATTGGCGTCGGTGGCTTCGACGATGCCATCCGACATCAGCATGAGGCGGTCATTCTGATTGAGTTGAAAATGCATGACGGAGGGCTCGGCGTCTTCGATCAGGCCCAGCGGCAGAGCGCCATCCAGCGGCAATTCCTTGCCGTCGATGTAGGGCGGCAGATGGCCGGCGTTCGCCAGTTCGATCCTTCCATCGCTATCGATGCGCATGGCGAGGCAGGTGACCAGGCCGCGGCCTTGCAGGCGCTGGTTGAGCAGGGCGAGAATCTCGCCGGGCTCGCGGGTGAATTGGGAGGCGGTGCGGATGGCTCCTACGATGAGAGCTGACAGCATGCCGGCTTTCAGGCCTTTGCCGGCCACGTCTCCTACGACGATGAGCGTGCTTCCGTCGCGCGGGTCGGGAAGGACCTGGAAGAAGTCTCCGCCCACTTCGCGCGCGGGAAGGTAGACACTCTGGATGGCGAGGCCTGGCGTGCCGGGCAGCTTTTCCGGAATGAAATATTGCTGGATCTCGCGTGCGGAGGCCATCTCGCCGGCAAGCTCGGCGCGGTCCATCGCGGTGCGCTGCTGATCGCGCAGAAGCAGGCCCATCAGCAGGACGATGACGCAAAGGGTAACAACCAACTCCGCACTCACCAGCAGCGAGGCCAGATTGGAGATGGCCCCGTTAAAGTTGGCTGCGCCGGCAATAAAAAAGATCGTCATGAATGCGCCCCATGCCATGCATACCGCGGCGATGGGGATCATGGAGCGCCGGATGCGAGTGTATGGCCAGAAAGCTACAAAAGGCGCAATGGCACAGACGATATTGGCATAAATGGATGCATGGTAGGTCCGTCCCACGGTCCCGGCCAGCACCAGCGACCAGCTCAGGGGAAGGAAGGCGCAGCATACGGCTATTGCGCTTCGTGTGGTATCCAGGCCGATCACGATCCAGAAGAAAAGGGGCATGCGGCGTCGGGCGAGCACAAACCCGATCCAGGTGCGCGACAGAATCACTACGGCAGCGGCGGCGGTGTAGACCGCCAGATTCACTGAGACCGGATAGGCGGCGAATGTAGCGGTAGAGTATCTTGCGCTGTAGATTGCCGCCAGGCCCAGAGAGCAAATGCTAAGCAGCAACAGGTCGCGACGGCTGCGATCGAAGAGGAACACTCCGAACAGGACAAACGCGAGGATTCCGATGATGGCGAAGAAGACAACGTAATTGGTGAACCTGTGGATGCGCGATAGAACTTCTGCGTCGCGCAGCGCATCGAGAATCTCCTGGTCTCCGGCGCGGATGGAGAGGGGCGACGGCTCCACGTCGCCGGAGAAATCGGCAAATCCGTAGGTGATTCTGGCTGCAAGCGTCACTGGCTGGGCTGCCAGGAGCGATTGCTGCGCGGGGTACGATCGGATGGTATCCATGCTGAAGTTGCCGCTGCGCAGATTGCCGGCCGCGCCGATCGGCTGGCTGTTTACATAGAGTTCATAGGCGGCGGGCACGCTTGCCTGGAGGGCGGGATGGGCGGTCCCGCGCAGCGCGCTGAGATCGGCGTGGCAACGCACCCAGATGTGCGGCTGGTTGGGATTCAGTTTCCATTGCGTGTACGGCTGCCAGCCGGATTCGTCGAGATTGGTTGCCGCCCATGCGGGGTTGTCGCCGGCGTGCCAGAGGCATTGGCTGGGCGCGACGGTCTGGAAGGATTGGGCGGCGAGCGCGGAAGCAGAGATGAGAAGCAGGAAGGCCGCCCAAGCAGGTGCGGGTCTGGAGACCCGCACGACAGCCGATCTGGAGATCGGCGGTACGTTGCGCAGGATCGGCGGTACAGGATGCGGCGGTACGTTACGCATGCAGGACCTCTGCGGGGGCGAAGCCGGGGTCAGCCCATTGCGGATTGTCACCGGGATGAAAGGCCGACAGGCCGGTCAGGCCGGCAACCTGCTCGCGGTTCTGTTCGAGATTGAAGGTCTGGTCGCGGAGAGTGCGCCCCGCCAAGGGCAGTAGCAGAAATGCGCACAATGGCGCGAGGAATGTGGATGACCTGGGGCGGAGCATGGCTCTCATCGTTACATGCAGGAACGCGTGGGGCAACAGGAATCAGGGCGGGGATGGTTTCCGGCGCGACGCGATCTGGACTCATTCTGCGCGGTGAGGAAGATTTATAACAGTAAGTTATTGATATAGTGGTAGTTAAGTTGGTAAAGGGACAGGACAGAGGTGTCGCCTGGGTGGTGGGAGCGGGGGCGGCGGCGAGGGGAAACCGGGCTCAATGTGCCTGTTTTTGCCCCTTATTCTGGCGGGTTTTTGGCCCTACGCGGCGGAAGGAAGCGGGTTGGCGGCGCGGGGAGGGGTGTCCTTCGTGTCGGGTGGGGGGAGTTTGTCCAGATGGTTGCGGGCGAGGTCGCAGAAGTAGAGGGCGACAAGCGGGTTTTCGCGCAGGGAC
>DASZLF010000102.1:0-51228 GCA_035552555.1 Occallatibacter sp. | reverse complement strand
CCCCGGAGCGGCTCGCCCCGGCTGCCCGTGCGGAACGTCGCCATGTGTTTCCAACTGCGGTCCGTGTCGCTCGGAGCCGGCTTGTCTTCGCCCTGACCACAGAACCAGGCGGAATAGATCGTCTTGTCCTTCTCGGTCGTCGCCTGCACCAGGAACTTGCACGCCCGGCCCGTTTCCCAGGGGAAATCCAGGAAGCACTGTGCCCCCGTCCCCTCGCCGCCGAACCTGCGGACGCGGGTGCCGTCTCCCTTCGTGAGCACCTCGACCCGCCGGTCAGCCTCGACGGCGTTAGGATCCTGCTTCTCGCCCCCCGGCCCGGCGGGGTCCCAGACCGAGAACAGGACGACCTTTCTGCCATCGCCCAGTTCCTGGATGCCGAAGTAACCCCGGCTGAAGCCACAGACGCAAAAGTAGGTGCCCCGCTGCGATTGCTCGACGGTGACTTCGTTGTAATACAAGGTCCCATCGGGAGCCGGGTAGTGCAGGTGAACCGACCGTGCCGCCCTCGGTGCGGTAGGCGCCGACGTCGCCGACGGCGCCTCCGCCGCGGGGACGGGCGCCCAGAAGGCCAGGAGCAGCACCGCCGGCCCGCCCGCCCGGAGCGCCTGTGGTATGATTCCCATGCCAAGTCTCCTTAATGGTGGATGACGACGGCGAAATCGTAACCAAAGATCAGACAACGTTCACGCCGCGCCAACCCCGGCTCCGAAGGCGTCGAAGGTTGTGGAGTAAGAAAGAGCACCACGGAGAAGTCATCATGTGCGGTATCGTCGCTTACGTCGGAGTCAAGCCCGCCCAGTCGCTGTTGATCGAAGGCCTCAAGCGCCTTGAATACCGCGGTTACGACTCGGCGGGCATCGCCGTGATCGATCCCGAAGGCGCGCTGCACGTCCGCCGGGCCGTCGGTCGGATTAGCGTGCTGGAGGCCGCACTGGAAAGCGGCGCCAACCCCGACGGCACCCCCCTGCCGCCCCTGCCGTCTGCCCGGCTGGGCATGGCCCACACCCGCTGGGCCACCCACGGCGCCCCCACCGAGGTCAACGCCCACCCCCACACCGACGACGCCGGCCGGGTCGCGCTGGTCCACAACGGCATCATCGAGAACTACGCCGCCCTGAAGCAATTCCTCACCGAGAAGGGCCACACCTTCAAGAGCCAGACCGACACCGAGGTGCTGGCCGTCCTGATCGGCGACCTGTACACGGAACTCCAGCGCCGCAACCACCTGCCGCCCGGGTCCTCGCTGCTCCAGCGGGCGGTGCAGGCGGCCTTGCACGAGGTGGAGGGGACGTACGGCATCGCGGTGATCTGCCGCGACGAGCCGGAAACGCTGGTCGTGGCCCGCAAGGGCAGCCCGCTGATCATCGGCGTGGGCCAGGACGAGTACATCGTCGCCTCCGACGCCAGCGCCATCGTCGAGCACACCGCCCGCGTCATCTACCTCAACGACAACGAGATGGCGGTCCTTAAGCCCGGCGGCGAAACCGGCGGAGCCGCCAGCTTCCGCACCACCACGATCGACGACATCGAGGTCAGCCCGGTCATCCAGCAACTGGAGAACAAGCTCGAGGAGTACGAGCTGGGCGGCTACGAGCATTACATGCTCAAGGAGATCTTCGAGCAGCCTGCCGCCCTGCGCAACTGCCTGCGCGGCCGACTCGAGCCGCGCGAGGGGCGGGTGGTCCTCGGCGGCATCGCCGACCACACCAAGGAACTGGTGCGGGCCAGGCGCTTCATCCTCACCGGCCAGGGCACCGCCTGGCACGCGGCCGTCGTCGGCGACTACCTCATGGAGGACCTGGCCAAGGTCACCACCGAGGCCACCTACGCCAGTGAGTTCCGCTATCGCAACCCGCTGGTGGAGGAGGGGACGGTGGTGGTGGCCATCAGCCAGAGCGGCGAGACCGCCGACACCCTGGCCGCCTTGCGCGAGGCCCGGGAGAAGGGGGCGATGGCGCTGGGGGTGATCAACGTCGTCGGCAGCACTATCGCCCGCGAGACCGACGGCGGCATCTACCTGCACGCGGGGCCGGAGATCGGCGTGGCCAGCACCAAGGCCTTCACCTGCATGTGCGCCACGCTGACGATGCTGGCCGCCTACGTCGGCCGCCGCCGCTTCATGAGCTCGGCCCAGAACCAGGAAATCATCGACGGGCTGTGTGCGACGCCCGACCGGATGCAGAAGGTGCTGGAGCAAAGCGACGCGATCAAGGAGATCGCCGCCCGCTTCTGCGAGCGCGAGAACTGGCTGTTCCTGGGCCGCGGCTACCACTACCCGGTTGCCCTGGAGGGGGCCTTGAAGCTGAAGGAAATCAGCTACATCCACGCCGAGGGGATGCCGGCGGCGGAGATGAAGCACGGCCCGATCGCCCTCATCAACGAGGGGATGCCGGTGGTCTTCCTGGCGACCAAGGGGCTGCAATACGACAAGGTGATCAGCAACATTGAGGAGGTCCGCGCCCGCGGCGGGCACGTGATCGCGGTCGCCACCGAGGGCGACGCCCACATCCGCCGCTACAGCGACCACATCGTCTACGTCCCCGACGCCCCCGAGCCACTTCAGCCGCTCTTGAGCGTGGTGCCGCTGCAACTGCTCGCCTACCACGCCGCCGTCGCCCGCGGCTGCAATGTGGACAAGCCGCGGAATTTGGCGAAGAGCGTGACGGTGGAGTAGGCGACTAGTCAGCGGGACAACGAAGGGCGCGCTGGCGGCCATAATGCGTAAACAACTGAGATGGTGCGGAAGGGCAGCGGGACGGATGACGGTCCTGACGTTGCTGCTTGCTGGTCACAATGTTGCCGCGCAATCCCGTCCTGCTCGCGGTGGGCGAGTGGTGGCCGTGAGCGCCGAGGGTGTTTTTGCATTGAATGATGGAAACATCGGAGTGGGGCTGGAACGCAGCGGAGCCGCTGGGCGGGTGGTGGTGATTGAGGATCATCTGCATGCGACTAAGCTCAGGCTCGATGAGCCGTTTGCGATTCTGCTCAAGGATGGAACGATCTATCGGGCGAGTGAGTTCACGCTTGAGCGCGGCGGCATTACGATTTCAAAGTTAATGCCGAATGCCGGCGCGGCGCGCCTGTCGGAGCGCATTGCTGGTCAGGCAATCGACGTTCCGCTGGTTTCCCGCGACGGCGCAGTGAAGGTGGATTGGTCGCTTCAGCTTCGCGACGACTCGCATTACGTTCGGCAGATCGTTAACCTCACGGCGGGCGAGCGCGACGTGCCGATTGCGCAGGTTCAGTTGATCGATGCTCCGCTGGCCGATGCGCGCGTTGTGGGATCGGTGAATGGATCACCGATTGTGGCCGGCAATTGGTTTCTCGGCTTCGAGCACCCCATGTCGCACAGCAAGGTGACGGCGGGCCGCGCGACGGCGTGGATCGATCGCGACCTGCCGCTGCGCGCGGGGCAGTCGGTGACGTATTCATCGGTAATCGGCGTGGCGCGCACGGGACAGATGCGGCGCGATTTTCTGGCCTATCTCGAACGCGAGCGCGCGCATCCTTATCGCACGTTTCTGCATTACAACTCGTGGTTCGACGTCGGCTTTGGTAACGACTACGATGCGACGGGCGCGCTGGACCGCGTAAATGCATTTTGCCGCGAGCTGGTGGAGAAGCGCGGGGTGAAGCTCGATTCGTTCCTCTTCGACGATGGATGGGACGATCACCATTCGCTGTGGAAGTTCAACCGCGGTTTTCCCGATGGCTTTGCGCCGATCAAGCAGGCCGCGGAGAAATGCGACGCCGGACCGGGCGTGTGGATGTCGCCGTGGGGCGGCTATGCTGAAGCGAAGCAGCAGCGCATCGCGTTTGGAAAAGCCGCGGGATACGAGATTGTGCGTGGCGGTTACGCGCTCTCCGGGCCAAAGTATTACGCGGCTTTTCGCGATGTGGCGCTGAACATGATGCGCACCTATGGGGTGAATCAATTCAAATTTGACGGCACGGGGAACGTGAATTCGGTGATTCCCGGGAGCCGATTCGACAGCGACTTCGATGCGGCCATTCATCTCATCGACGAGGTGCGCGCGGCCAAGCCCGACGTGTTCATCAACCTGACCACGGGCACATGGCCTTCGCCGTTCTGGCTGATGTATGCGGACTCGACGTGGCGCGGCGGCGAAGATGACTCCGTCACGGGCGTGGGGCCATATCGCGAGCGGTGGATCACCTATCGCGACGCGCAAACGTATCAGAATATTGTGCAGAACGGGCCACTGTACCCGCTGAATTCGCTGATGCTGCACGGCATGATCTTTGCCCAGCAGCATAAGAACCTGAACCAGGACCCGAGCGGCGATTTCCGCAACGAGGCGAGGTCGTACTTCGGCACCGGCACGCAACTCGAGGAGATGTACATTACGCCATCGCTGCTGAGCGAGAAGAATTGGGATGACCTGGCAGAGGCGGCCAAGTGGTCGCGCGCAAATGCCGAGGTGCTGAAAGATACGCACTGGGTGGGCGGGAATCCGGCGTGGCTTGAAGTGTATGGGTGGGCGTCGTGGTCGCCGGCCAAAGGCACCCTGGTGCTGCGCAATCCCAGCGACAAGCCGCAGAATTTCCGCATCACACTACAGAATGCGTTTGAATTGCCGGCTGGCGCGGCGCAGAATTACACGGCCAGAAGCCCGTGGAAGGACGATGCCGCCAAGCCGGCGATTCCGTTGCATGCCCGCGAGGCCCACGAGGTGCACCTGGCGCCATTTGAAGTGCTCACTCTCGATGTGACTCCGCGCTGATGCGGCTCACGCCGAAGCGGCCAAACCAATCATTGGAAGGAAACGATGCAAGCACCCACTCTTCTCGTCATGGCGGCCGGCATGGGCAGCCGCTACGGTGGACTGAAGCAGATTGATCCCGTGGGCCCGGCGGGAGAAACCATCATCGACTATTCGATCTACGACGCCATGCGCGCGGGCTTCGGCAAGCTGGTCTTCATCATCCGCAACGACATTGAGCAGGCGTTCAAAGAAACCGTGGGTGCGCGCTTTGAGAAGCGCATCCCGGTGGAGTACGTTCACCAGGAGCTGGATAAGCTGCCGCCGGGGTTCACGGTTCCCCAGGGCCGGACCAAGCCGTGGGGCACCACGCAGGCCGTGCTGCTTGCCGAAGGCGTGGTGAACGAGCCCTTCGCGGTGATCAACGCCGACGATTTTTACGGCGCGGAGAGCTATCGCGTGCTCGCCGAGCATCTGAAGTCCGGCTCGCCGGATTACGCCATGGTGGGATTTGTTCTGCGCAACACGCTATCGGATTTCGGTTCGGTGGCGCGCGGCGTCTGCCGGGTGAACGCCGGTGGGTTCCTGGAGAAAATTGAGGAACTGACCAACATCGAGCGCGATGGCAATGGGGCGAAGAACACCGCGCCGGATGGCACGGTGACCAGGCTCAGCGGCGAGGAGCCGGTTTCAATGAACTTCTGGGGATTCACGCCGCAGATTTTCCCGCAGCTACGCCAGGTCTTCCATCGTTTCCTCGAGCGCAACAGCAAGGAAATGAAAGCGGAGAGCTACGTGCCCAGCGCGGTCGGCGAACTGGTCAATGCAGGCGAAGCGCGGGTGAAGGTGCTGCGCTCGCGCGACTCATGGTTCGGGGTCACCTATCGCGAAGACCGGCCGCGCGTCATCGACAGCGTTGGGACGCTCATCGATGCGGGCACCTATCCAGGCGCGCTCTGGTCATGACCGGCGATGCAGCGGCCGGCGCCGATGCAACGCTGCGCGCCGTAGTGCAGGGATTCGCTGTGGGCGGCGAGTTCCTCAGCGCCGCGCCCTATGGCCAAGGCCTCATCCATCGTTCCTATTGCGTGACGGTGAACCGCGGCGGCGCGCTCGAGCGATGCATTGTGCAACGCATCAATACGCGCGTCTTTCCCCGGCCGATCGAACTGATGGAGAACATCGATCGCGTCACGGCTCACCTGGCAGGCATCGCCGAGAGCACGGGACGGCGCGCGCTGGCCTTGATTCCGGCGCTGGATGGCCGCTCGTGGCATAGGGACGCGGACGGCGCCTGGTGGCGCATGTATCGCTACATCGAGGGCACGCGGACCGTGGAACAGATCGAGTCCGCGGAGCAGTGTTTTCAGGTGGCGCGGGCCTTCGGGGATTTCCAGCGGCAGCTCACCACCCTGCCTCCGCCGCGATTGCACGACACCATTCCGGGCTTTCACGACACGCCAAAGCGCATTGCGGCGCTGGAACGCGCGATCGCAGCCGATGTCGCGGGCCGGGTGAAGCTGGCCGGGCCGGAGATCGATTTCATCGAGGCACGCCGCGACCTCGCGCGGGTATTGCTGAATGCGGGCCTGCCGGAGCGCGTCACGCACAACGACACCAAGATCAACAACGTGCTGCTGGACGAGAAGACCGGAGAGGCCGTCTGCGTGATCGATCTCGATACCGTCATGCCCGGCCTGGCGCTCTACGATTTCGGCGACATGGTGCGCACTGCCACCTGTGCCGCTCCCGAAGACGAGCGCGATCTCGAAAAGGTGTACGCGCGCTTCGACTACTTTGAGGCGCTGGCGCGCGGATATCTGAGCTCGGCAGGCAAGTTCCTCATGCGGGACGAGAAGGAACTGCTCACGGCGGCGGGCAAGCTGATCACCTTCGAGCAGGGGGTGCGCTTCCTGTGGGATTTCCTTGAGGGCGACAAGTATTACCCGGTGAGCCGCGAGGCGCATAATCTGGACCGCTGCCGCGCCCAGTTCCGGCTGCTTGAATCGATAGAACAGCAGGAGCGTCAAATGAACAGGGTGGTGGATGCGCTGGTATAAGTTGACCTTCGCGCCTGCGGCCCGGAATTGCCCGCCGGTACTAGAATGGAACCCATAGGTTGAACGCACACGGGCAAGTCAAGTTGCCTTGGAAAAACGGAGTTATCACACATGCCTTTAATGAAGACCTCGAATCCCGCTCTCGGCGAGAACACATTTCGCAATCTATCCGGCGGGGGGTTAATCGACGCCACGGCGCGCATGACGCTGAGCGGAACCGTGAACAAAACCGCCGTCCTGCTGATCTGTACGTTCGCCACCGCGGCGTGGACGTGGTACCGCTTCCTCGAATCGGGCAATCCCGCGGACGTGGGCGGACTGATGACGCTGGGCTTCCTGGGCGGATTCATCTGCGCCATGGTCACAGTATTCAAGAAGGAGTGGTCGCCGGTGACCGCGCCCATTTATGCGCTGCTCGAAGGCCTGGCGCTGGGCGGGATTTCGGCCATGATCAACGTGCGCTATCCGGGCATCGCCGTGCAGGCGGTTGGGTTGACGTTTGGAACGCTGCTGGCACTGCTGCTGGCATATAGCTCGCACCTGATCCGAGTGACGCGGAAGTTCGCGCTGGGCATTGTGGCGGCGACCGGCGGAATCATGCTGTTCTACTTTGCGCAGATGATCCTGGGCTTCTTCCATATTCCATTGCTGGCTTCGGTGAACGGATCGGGCGCCATCGGAATTGGATTCAGCCTTTTCGTAGTGGCGATTGCGGCGCTGAACCTGGTGCTCGACTTTGATTTCATCGAGCGCGGCGTGAATTATGGCGCGCCCAAATACATGGAGTGGTACGGCGCGTTCGGCATCATGGTCACGCTGGTGTGGCTGTACCTGGAGATTCTGCGGCTGCTGACCAAGATGCGCAGCCGGGATTAACCCTCGGATTTTTACGTTCGCCCTGGTTGTTCATCCCTGCGATCGGTTTCCGGTCGCAGGGATTGCTGTTTCAGCGGTCCGTTCGGCGAGGCCCGGCTCAAGCCGGCGATGAAAGAGCGAGACAACACGTTCCGGCCGTTCCCATTCGACCCGGTTACTTCGCCACACAGCCGGCGCCGTGCAGCACCTTACCGGGGAGAGCGCCGGTCATTTTGCCGTCGGCGATCACGGGAACTCCGTTGACTAGAACGTACTCCATTCCCTGCGAAAGCTGATTCGGATTTTCGAAGGTGGCCAGGTCGCGGATGGTGGCGGGATCGAAGATTACGATGTCGGCGGCCATGCCTTCTTTCAGTACGCCGCGATCGGTGAAGCGCATGCGCTGCGCGGGGAGCGCGGAAAATTTGCGGATGGCGTCTTCGAGCGTGAGCGCGTGCTCCTCGCGTACATATTTGCGCAGGATGCGGGGAAAGGTGCCGTAGGCGCGCGGATGCGGATGCTCGCTGCCGAGGAGCCCTTCGGGCGACGTGCCCTGGGAATCATTGTCGATGGAAACCCACGGCTGCTTGAGCGCCAGCACCACGTCGGGTTCGCTCATGCCGAACACCGCAACCTCGGTGAAGGCTTTGTCCTTGATGAGGAGATCGCAGAGGGCATCGATGGGGTCTTCATGCCAGAGCGCGGCCACCTCAGAGAGGCGCTTGCCTTGCAGTGGAATAAGTTCGGGATTCTGCACCACGGCAATCTGTATGGCTTCAGGGCCGGGGATCTCCTGCCACTCGTTGTCCCAGTTGCCTTTGGGGTCAAGCATGTCGCGGCGGATGCGAGCGCGAGTGGCCGGGTCTTTGAGGCGCTCGATGAGTTTGGCGTCTCCGCCGTCGTGCGCCCACGGGGGGATGAATGCGGAGAAGGTGTTGAACCATGCGGTGTACGCGTAGGTGTTGGCGCTGACGTCGATGCCGGAATCGCGGGCGGCCTGGATCTGGGCGACGATCTGCGGCATCTTGCCCCAGTTGTTTTTTCCGGCGGCCTTGAGGTGCCAGATTTCGACCGGGATGTGAGCTTTGCGGCCGATGCGGATGGCTTCGTCGATGGCGGCGGGCTCGGCGTCGCCTTCACTGCGCATGTGGGTAGCGTAGATGCCGCCGTATTTTGTGGCGGTGCCGGCGAGCGCGATCAACTCATCGGTTTTTGCGTAGGGCGCGGGCGCGTACTGCAGCGCGGTGGACACGCCTACGGCGCCGTCGCGCATGGCCTGCTCCACCAACGACTGCATCTGCTGGAGTTGCGCAGGAGTGGGTTGCGCGTCGGCGTCGCCCAGCACCATGCGGCGGACGCTGGTGGCGCCGACGTAGCTGGCGAGATTGATGCCCAAGCCCTGGCGTTGGAGGCGGTCGAAGTATTGGCCGAAGGTGGTCCAGTCGGGGGTGATGTGGAGGTGCTCATATCCCGCGCGGTCGGCGGCGATCATGGCGGGATTGAGAGGCGCGACCGACTCGCCTTCGCCGGTGACTTCAGTGGTGATGCCCTGAAAGATTTTGGAAGGAAGGCGAGGATCGATGAGGATGGTGAGCTCGGACTGGCCGAGCATGTCGATGAAGCCGGGAGCGACAACGCGGCCGTGGGCGTCGATGGTCTGGCGGCGCGGCGCGGCGTCGAGATTGCCGATGGCGGCGATGCGGCCGTTGCGGATTCCGAGCTGCCCCGAGTACCACGGGGAGCCGGTGCCGTCGATGATGTGGCCGTTGACAATGACGACATCGAACGGCTGCGGTGTGGCCGGAACTGGTGCGGGGGAGGCCTGGGCGCCGGCGAGCCGGGCGGCCAGGCAGGCAAACAACAGGAAAAGAAGCGACCGAGTTCGCATAAGCCTCATGGGAAAGAGAATGCAGTGCCGGGATTGCCGGAGTTGGGTGCATCGTATCACGCGGGGCGAGCCGCGGACGGGTTAACTGGATTCGACAGCGCAATGCGTCCTCGTGGCGGGCGGCAAGCATCTGACTCTGCTGAAAGTAAGCGGGAGTTTCGAGGTGAAGCTATGAAGTGGCTCTCAGAGGATTTCAAGAATCTGCGCGCGCTGTGGGTGAATCAGTTGCGGGTGCTGCTTTCCGCGGAGGAGCAGATGGTGCGGATGCTGCCGGATATGTTCGTGCACGCTAACGATGTGGAACTGCAGCGGGCGTTCCAGTCGCATCTGCAGGAGACAGAAGAGCATATAAGGCGGCTGGAAAAGATTCTGGCGGAACAGAAAAGCGCCGATGCCCAGGTGGATGCGACCGCACCGATGAAGTGCAAAGCGATTGTGGCGCTGAAGGCGGAGGCCGAAGACATCCTGGTGGACGCGCGCGATGCCTGGGTACGCGACGCGGCGCTGATTGCTGCGGCGCAGCGCATGGAGCACTACGAGATCGCGTCGTATGGAACGGTGCGGCAATGGGCCTGGGTGCTGGGCGAGACGGCGGCGGCGGAGTTGCTGGACCAGACGGCCAAGGAAGAAGGACGTGCGGATCACCTGTTGACGGCGATCTCGGAGCGGGTAAATCCGAAAGCGAAGGCCGCGTAACCGCCGCAAGGGCGAGCTGCGGAGCGCCCTGGCTGCGAATAAGGATTCGTGTTTCCAGCAGCTTGGGGCGGTTGGGAAGGGCAACTTCCCGCATGAGGCGGGAATCTGAATTCTAAGGAAGGAGCCCTCTCGTGGCACGTCCATTCTGGTCGGGACAAATTCAGATTTCACTGGTTTCATTTGGCGTAAAGCTATTTCCCGCCACCGAGGCCAAGAGCGAAATACGATTTCACCAGATCAGCCGGAAGAGCGGCGAGCGGGTGAGGCATCAAAAGGTGTCGGCCGGAGACGAGGAGCCGGTGGAAAAGGAAGATATCGTCAAGGGATACGAATACAGCAAAGGCGAATATATTCAGATCGATCCGCAG
This sequence comes from Occallatibacter sp., assembly GCA_035552555.1. GTDB lineage: Bacteria > Acidobacteriota > Terriglobia > Terriglobales > Acidobacteriaceae > Telmatobacter. The sequence goes on along the minus strand of DASZLF010000102.1, from coordinate 40,637 downwards.
GAGATTGCCAACCTGCGGATTCCTTCGCGCCACACGCTGGAACTGCAGCAGTTTGTGAATCTGAAGGAACTTGATCCGGCAATCTTTGAAAAGCCGTACTTTGTCACGCCGGAGAACGACACCCAGGCGGAGGCGTTTGCGGTGGTGCGGAAGGCTCTGGCAGAGACCAACAAGGCGGGATTGGGCAAGATTGCGCTGAGCGGGCGAGAGCACCTGATGGCGGTGAGTGCGCCGTCTGACGAATCGCTGCCGGGGCTGATGGCTTACGCGCTGCGCTACGCGGCCGAGTTGCGCAGTGCGGCCGAGTATTTTTCCGGAATCAAGACGCCGGTGGTCCACGAGGATTCGCTGGCACTGGCGAAGGAGCTGATCCAGCGCAAGAGCGGGAAATTCGAGCCGGAGAAATTCACCGACCAATACGAGGCGGCGCTGCGGGAGTTGATTGATGCGAAGCTCAAGCATCTGCCGATTCCGGAAGAAAAGAAGCCCGCGGCGCACGGCAAGGTGGTGAACCTGATGGACGCGCTGCGGGCGAGCGTGGGCACGCCTGGGGGCAAGAAGCCGCCGGCGCGTGAGACGACTGCCCGAGGGAAGGGCAAGAAGCTGGCGGTGATGCCGGGCCGCGCGAAGAGCGCCGAGAAGCACCGGAAGTCGGCGTAGGCAGACCGCTATGGCACAGGCGCGACGGGCAGCATCCAGCAGCAGGACAAAGACGGCGGACAAACAGCTTCAGCGCTATCGCTCCATGCGCGATTTCCATCTGACGCGCGAGCCGAGCGGGCACAAGATAGGCAAGCGTGCGCGGGCAGCGGAGCTTCCATTCGTCATTCAAAAGCATGCGGCGACCAGGCTGCACTACGATTTCCGCCTGGGTTGGAACGGGGTGCTGAAGAGTTGGGCGGTGACCAAGGGGCCCAGCTATTTTCCCGGCGACAAGCGGCTGGCGGTGCAGGTGGAAGACCACCCGATGGAGTACGGCGGGTTTGAAGGCATTATTCCCGAAGGACAATATGGCGGCGGCACGGTGATGCTGTGGGATCGCGGCACGTGGGAGCCGCACGTGGATGTGGAAGAGGGGCTGCGCAAGGGATCGCTGAAGTTCGCGCTGCACGGGAAGAAGATGAAAGGCAACTGGGCGCTGGTGCGCATGCATCCGCGGCCGGGCGAACGTGCCGACAAGCCGAACTGGCTGTTGATCAAGGAGCATGATGAGCAGGTGCGCGCGCAGGATGACACGCCGATTACGGAAGCAAAGCCGAAGAGCGTGCTGACCGGACGCGACATGGATGCGATTGCGCGGGCCGAAGATCGCGTGTGGCAGTCGAATCGCGCGCAGGGCAATGGGGTGGGGCACAAGGCGACGAGAGCGGCGGCGACAGCGCCTGAAGCAAAGCCGGTCGAGCGCGACTGGTCAAAGGAACTGCGCGGAGCAGCCAAGGAAAGCCTGCCGAAATTCATCTCGCCGCAGCTTGCGTCCCTGGCCAAAGCACCGCCCGCGGGCGATCGTTGGGTGCATGAGATCAAGCTGGATGGATATCGCATCCAGATACGGATCGACGGCAAAAAGCGCGGCGTGCAACTGCTGACGCGAACCGGGCTGGACTGGACGCATCGCATGAAGGACCTGGCGAATGCCGCACTGCGGCTGCCGGTGAAGAGCGCGCTGATCGATGGGGAAGTGGTGGTGTTGACCAAGGATGGGACGTCGAGCTTCGCGGAGTTGCAGGCGGCGTTTCAGGAAAGTACGAAGAAGCCGCTGATCTTCTTTGCGTTCGATCTGCTGCACCTGGATGGGCACAATCTGCGCGGGCTGCCGCTGCTGGAGCGGAAGCGGATTCTGGCGCAGGTGTTGGCGAACGCCGGTGTGGCGGAGACGATCCGCCTGAGCGAGCACATCGAAGGCGATGGCAAGCACATCTTTGCCAAGGCATGTGAGCTGGGAACCGAGGGAATTATCTCCAAGCTGGCGGACGGCAAGTGCTTCCCGGGGCGCGGCAGCAGTTGGCTCAAGGTGAAGTGTTATCGCGAGCAGGAACTGGTGATTGGAGGATTCACGCTGCCGGCGAATGGCATTCATGGAGTGGGCGCGCTGCTCCTGGGCTACTATCGCGATGGCGAGTTGATCTATGCGGGAAAGACGGGGACGGGATTTACGCAGAAGACCCATCGGCTGATGCGCGACAAGCTGGACAAGCTGCGCATGGCGAAGACGCCGTTTGCGAGAATGCCGCGCGATGGGTTGCGCGACGCGATCTGGGTAAAGCCGGAGCTGGTTGCGCAGGTGAGCTTTTCCACGTGGACCGCGGATCGCCTGGTGCGGCAGGCTGCATTCAAAGGATTGCGCGAGGACAAGCCGGCGAAGAGCGTGGTGCTGGAAGAAGTGGTGGAAGAGACGCGAGCCTCGGCGGGGAAAAGGGTGGGCCATGCGTTTGCCACCAAAGAACACGCGCCGGCCGCAAGGAGGGCGACCAAAACCATGAGCGCGAGCAAGACGGACGTGAGCGCGTTGCCGGTCAAGCTGTCGCATCCCGACAAGGTGCTGGATGCGAGCACGAAGGTCACCAAGGAGCAGTTGGCGCGCTACTACTGGGAAGTTTCCGAGGCGATGCTGCCGTACGTTTCAGATCGTCCGTTGACGCTGGTGCGCTGCGTGGAGGGCAGCGGCAAGCCTTGCTTCTATCAGAAGCACAGGAACCAGATGTTGAAAGGCCTGGACAGCGTGGACGTGGTGAATCGCAAGACGGGCGAGCGCGAGCCGTATATCACGCTACATACGCGCGAAGCCCTGGTGCAACTGGCGCAGATCGGGGTGCTCGAAGTGCATCCGTGGGGTTCGCGCAACGAGACGATGGAGCAGCCTGATCGCATCGTGATCGATCTCGATCCGGATCCATCCATTGCATGGCTCACCGTTGCGGAGAGCGCGAAGGAAGTACGCAAGCGGCTGCGAGCGCTGGGGCTGAAGAGTTTTGTGAAGACCACGGGCGGCAAGGGGCTGCACGTGGTGATCCCGATCCGGCCGGAACACGAATGGCCAGGGGTGAAGCAGTTCGCGCATGACTTCGTGCTGGCCATGGAGCGGGATTTTCCGAAGCAGTTCCTCACCAAGATGACCAAGTCTGCACGGGCGGGCAAAATCTTTCTCGATTACCTGCGCAATGACCGCGGCGCGACGGCTGTGGCTCCGTATTCCCCGCGGGCGCGCGCCGGACTTCCCGTGGCGATGCCGCTGAGCTGGAGCGAGCTGGACGACAGATCGCTGCCGCGATTCGAGGTTTCCGACATCCAAGGATGGAGAGAGCGACTGGCGCGCGATCCATGGAAAGAAATGCTGAAGCTGGATCAGCGCCTGACGCTCGAATGAACCCCGGACCCGCTCTGTTTCAACAAGTCTTGCTATCGAATGGGCCAGCCCAGTCCGGCTGACGCGTGTGTTTCCGCAAACGAGGGAATGGATGCGACGGATTCCTCAATCGACGTATCGGCTGCAGTTGAACGCGCAGTTCACGTTCGACGATGCCGCGGCCATTGCCGGGTACCTGAAGGATCTTGGCGTCACGCACGTGTATTGCTCGCCATATCTGCAGGCGGCGCCGGGAAGCATGCATGGATACGATGTCGTGGATCATCAAAAGGTGAATGAAGAGCTGGGCGGCGAGGAAGGGCATCGGCGATTCTGCGCAAAGCTGAAGGAGCTTGGGCTTGGGCAGGTGCTGGACATCGTTCCCAATCACATGGCAATCGGTCCGCTGAACAAGTACTGGTGGGATGTTCTGGAGGATGGGCCATCGAGCCGTTACGCGACATGGTTCGACATTGACTGGAACTCCGACGAGGTGAAGCTCAAGAACAAGGTGCTGATTCCGGTGCTGGGCGATCAATACGGGAGGGTGCTGGCGGCAGGGCAAATCAAGGTTGAGGAGGACAACGAGACTTTTCGATTCCGCTACATGGATCACCTGTTCCCGCTTTCTCCGCGGTCGCTGGCCACGTTGCTGCAAAGAAGTGCGGAGGGCCTGAAGGACGACGTTCTCGGATTCATTGCCGACAGCCTTGCGCGTCTTCCCGCGCCCATTTCGACGGACCCGGCGGATGTGCAGGACCGGCACCGCGACAAAACTGTGATCTACGGGCTTCTGGCTCGAACGTGCAGGGAGCGGAAAGACATCTGCATGGCAGTCGCGGATGCGGTGAAATCCATCAACAGCGATATCGAAGCGCTAGACGATTTGCTGAATCAGCAAAACTACAGGTTGGCGTACTGGCGCACGGCGGACCAGGAGCTCGGGTACCGGCGCTTCTTCGATGTGAATTCATTGGTGGGGCTGCGCATGGAGCGGCAGCACGTGTTCGATGCGACCCACGCGCGGGTGCTGGAGTGGGCGCGCACCGGCGTGCTGGATGGGATTCGTGTCGATCATCCGGATGGGTTGCGCGATCCGCAGGAGTATTTCAACCGGCTGAGGGCGCGCGCACCGGATGCGTGGATCATCGGCGAGAAAATCCTGGAGCCGGGCGAGCGGCTGCGCGAGAGCTGGCCCATCGACGGAACCACGGGCTACGACTTCCTGAATGTGTGCAACGGCCTTTTGGTGAACGGAAAAGGACTGCGCGAGTTCAGCGACATTTATCGCGATTTCACCGGCAGGAGCGACAATTTCGAGGAGATGGCGCACGAGAAGAAGATCAATGTGGAGCAGGAGGCGCTGGGCAGCGATGTCAATCGGCTGGCCAGCCTTTTTGTGGAGATTTGCGAAGCCAATCGGGATCGGCGCGACTATACGCGAGCGGAGATTCGGCGCGCGATTCGCGAGGTGGCTGCGTGCTTCTCGATCTATCGAACGTATGTGGTGGCGGAAAGAAATGAGATCACCGAGGACGATCGACGGGAGATCGAGCACGCGGTCAGCCAGGCGAAGACATACAGGCAGGACATTGATGCAGGGCTGTTCGATTTTATCGGCGATGTGCTCACGCTGCAGGAGCGCGGAGGCTTGGAGAGCGAGTTTCTGCTGCGCTTCCAGCAGTTCACATCGCCGGTAATGGCAAAAGGGGTGGAGGATACCGCTTACTACTGCTTCAATCGCATGATCGGATTGAACGAGGTGGGAGGCTCGCCAGCGAGCGACGGCCTTAGTTTGGAGCAGTTTCACGACTATTGCGCGCGCATGCAGGCTACACATCCGCTGAACATGGCGACACTGTCGACGCATGACACCAAGCGAGGCGACGATGTGCGCGCGCGGCTGGCCGCGCTGACGGAGATGCCGATGCGGTGGAAAGGCGCGGTGCAGCGATGGTCCAAGATGAATTCGCGGTTCAGGAGCAAGCGGTTTCCGGATCGCAATACCGAATATTTTCTATATCAGACGTTGATCGGGGCATGGCCGATCGACCAAGCGCGCGTGCGGGCTTACATGCTGAAAGCTGCGCGGGAGGCCAAGGAGCAGACCACCTGGACGCAGCAGAACAAGGAATTTGAAGACGCGCTGCATAGTTTCATTGAGCAGATTCTGAAGTCACAGGAGTTTGTTTCAGACCTGGAGACGATGGTAGGGCGGGTGAAACACGCGGGGCACATCAACAGCCTGACGCAGACGCTGCTGCGCTATACCGCGCCGGGTGTTCCGGACACGTATCAAGGCGGTGAGTTGTGGGATTATCGGCTGGTGGACCCGGACAATCGAACGCCGGTGGATTATGAACTTCGCCTGGCGGTGCTGAAGGATTTGCAGTCTGGGCTTGCGGCGGAAGAGATTCTGCGGCGAAAGGAAACGGGCTTGCCGAAGCTGTGGGTGACACACAAGGCGCTGACGCTGCGCCGCGAACATCCGGAGTGGTTTGGAGCTGCGGCGGAGTATCAGCCACTGGTGGTAGAAGGCATCAAGACCGCGCATGTGGTGGCATATTCAAGGGCAGGCCGTGTGGCTGCACTGGCGCCGCGCTGGCCGGTGACGCGGGGCGACAGCTGGGCAGCGACGACCATCACGCTTTCCGATGGAAGGTGGAGCAATATCCTTACCGGGGAAGCAGTGAATGGCGGCCGATTGCGAATGCAGGTTTTGTTACGGCATTTCCCGGTGGCATTGCTGGTGAGGGATTCGGGGTAACGCATGTACAGGTTTGAAGTTTGGGCTCCGCGTGCAAAGAAGATGGCGGTGCAGGCGGGCGGCGCGCGCGTTGCCATGGAGGGTCCGGACGAGCAGGGCTGGTGGTACGCCGAGGTGTCCGCCGCAGGGCCGGGGACGGATTACGGCTTTCTTGTCGATGAAGACCCGAAGGTGTATCCCGATCCGCGATCGCTGTTGCAGCCGAACGGGGTTCATGGGTTGTCGCGCGTATACGACCAGAGCGCGTTTGCGTGGACGGGGGGAGGATTTCAGGCGCCCCCGCTGTCCAGCGCCATCGTTTACGAGCTGCATGTTGGCACGTTTACTGCGCAGGGAACGCTCGACTCCGCGATGGAGAAGCTGGATGCGCTCGCCGAACTTGGCATCACGCATGTGCAACTGATGCCGGTGGCGTCGTTCGCGGGGAAGCACGGCTGGGGCTATGACGGGGTGTCGCTATTTGCGGTTCACGAGCCGTACGGAGGGCCGGATGCGCTGAAGAGATTTGTGAACGCGGCGCATGGCAAGGGCCTGGCGGTGCTGCTGGACGTGGTGTACAACCACTTTGGGCCGGAAGGAAATTACGCCGTAAAATTTGGGCCGTATGTGACGGATCTGCACCACACGCCATGGGGCGGCGCGGTGAACCTGGAGGATGCGTGGGCGCACCAGGTGCGGCGATTCTTCTGTGACAACGCGCTGATGTGGATGCGCGACTTTCATATAGACGGGTTGCGGCTGGATGCGGTGCATGCATTCGTGGATCGATCCGCAATTCACTTTCTGGAACAACTTGCTATTGAGACCGAGGCGCTGGAGGAGGCGCTGGGGCGCAGGCTGGTGCTGATCGCGGAGAGCGATTTGAACGATCCGCGCATTGTTACGGGACGCGAGTGCGGCGGGTTCGGGATAGACGCGCAATGGAGCGACGATTTTCACCATGCGCTGTTTGCGATATTGGCGCGCGAGCCGCAGAGCGGGTACTACGCGGATTTCGGAAGCCCGGCGCAGTTGAAGAAAGCCCTGGAAGAGACGTTTGTCTATGACGGGATCTACTCGGCATATCGCAAGCGCGTGCACGGACGGCCCGCGAAGCATCTCTCGCAGTACCGGTTTCTCGGCTACATCCAGAATCATGACCAGGTGGGAAACCGGGCGGCAGGCGACCGGCTCCATACCATTGCGGGCTTCGATCGGGCGAAGGTGGGCGCGGCCCTGGTGCTGATGAGTCCATTTGTTCCGATGATCTTTCAGGGCGAGGAATGGGCGGCCTCTTCGCCGTTCCAGTACTTTGCCGATCACGATGATGCGCAGTTGGCGCGCTCGGTGTCGGAAGGTCGCAAGAAGGAGTTTGCCGCATTCGGCTGGGATCCCGCGCAGGTTCCCGATCCTGAAAAGCGGGAGACGTTCGAGCGATCGAAGCTGAACTGGGATGAAGCGAACCGCGGGGAACACGCGGAAATGCTCAGGTGGTATGGGGAATTGATCCGACTGCGGAAGGCGATGCCGTGCCTTCAGGATGCGGAGCCGGGGCACACACGTGCGATCGCGGATTGGGCCCGGTGGTGCCTGGAGATGAAGCGGGGATCGATCCGTGTGCTCTGCAACCTGGGACGCGAGGCGCAGGATTTTCCGGTGGAGGAAGGGACCTCGATCCTGCTGAGTTCGCGTGCGGGCGTGGGAGTGAATCACGGAACGGTGCAGGTAGGTCCCGATTCGGTGGTCATCGTGCGGAGGACCTGACGCGCGTCCGGTTCGCAATCGCCATCGATTGCACCCAAAGCAGGGCGATGAAATCTGAGCTGAATTGGTTGCTTCGCTTTTCCATTGCAGACGCTGTCGGCCTGATTTCCCAGTGATTCCGGGCGCAATCCGCGGGTCCGGGCGCAATTCTGGACTGGATGCAACTCACTTTAAATCTGCGCATCCTACCCCTCAGAGACGCGAACCCCGAGAGGCAAGATTCCCTCGTAATCCAGGACTCATACATGGCTGCATCCACTGTGAATATCGCTGATTTCCGCTGCCGTGCGGTCAAGGGCCACTACTCGCACACGCCGCTGCGCGATGGGAAAAGGCCCGGAGGGCTGATCATCGTGGAATCCGCTTTTGCAGATCGGGATTCCGAACGCGGGAATGAAGCCCTTGTCTCGGAGAATCCCGCGGTGTTCGACATCGGGATTGCGCGCGAGGCACAGCGTCTTCGGCATCGCGTGGTATTCCGGCCGATTACGATTCAGCGCCGCCGGTCCAATTTGATCCGTTTCGGCGAGCCTCGGGTCACGGTGATGAGAGTCGACGAGTGGCGCGCCGCAGAGCATTGGTCCGGCGCTAGCGACGATTGCGATCTCCCGCCCGCGGCGTAACTCAGGGTTCATTGCAACAGGCACAACGAGAGCCGTTGATTCCCGGATTCGTCGAGGGGTCAGCGGCTTTCCTTTTTGCGTGGCGAGGATTTTTTGGATCCGTCGAGGAAGTGGCGGGCGGCGCGCAGGTCGGCGACAAACTCGGCGGCCTGGCGATGGCGGTCCTCGTCGGTCCGCGCGCGGAGGATGGACGCCGGGTGAGCGGTGGCGAGGATCGGCGGCCAACCCTCCAGTTGCTGAATGATTCCGTGCGCGCGGGTGACGCGAAAGGCGGCGCCGAGCAGCGATTGCGAGGCAGTGGCGCCGAGGCAGACGATCAGTTCCGGGTGGACCGCCTCGATTTCGGCGTGAAGCCACGGACTGCAGGCAAATATTTCGCTGGAGCTGGGCTTTTTATGCAGGCGGGTCTTGCCGCGCGGTTCCCATTTGAAGTGCTTGACGGCGTTGGTGACGTAGACCTGCGCGCGATCGATGCCGGCTTCTTCGAGGCAGCGGTCGAGGAATTTTCCGGCGGGTCCGACGAAGGGATGGCCTTCCTTGTCCTCGCGATCGCCGGGCTGCTCGCCCACCATCATCATGCGGATTCTGGTCGCGGGCGCGGCATCGGCCTCTCCGAATACCGCCTGCGTGGCATTGCGGTAGAGGTCGCAGCCTTGGCAGTTCTGGACGGCGGAACGGAGCGCGGGCAGCGTGGGAAGCGCGGGAAGAAAGGCTTCGGCGCCGGGCACTTTGGATCGCGAGGTTTGCCGGGTGGGCATAGGCGATGAGCGGTTGGCTGCTTTGGGGGCGGGCACGGCGGGTGCAGCCGCGGTGTCCCTCCTATGCAGCTTCAGGAAGTTGGATGCCGCGCTTGCGCAATCGATTGGCGGCGGCAAGGCCAAGACGAAGTTTTTCGCGAGTGACGGCGGCAATCTGGCGAAGCAAGTCGCGATCGCCGGCGGGGTCAAGGACCTCCTCGGCCATTTTGCGCAGTTCGGTCCAGTCGTGCCACTCGCCGGCCGCATCTTTCATCTGGCCAAATGCGTCCAACTGCCGCTGGTCGGCGACGGGCGTCAGTTGAAGAATGTAGCGCAGTTCCTTGCCCTGGATGCGGAACTCGTGGAGGTTGCGGGCGTTGAGCTGCGGCCAATGCTCAAGCTGGGCAGCCAGTATTTGGGGCACGGCGAGAGCTTCCGTGGCGGGGCCAGTTTCCGATTGCTCGAAGCTGCGAATGTAGCTCTTCAGGGATTTGCGCGCTTCGGTCGATCGACGCCTGAGCACGCGACGAAGATGGGCGGCGCGCCGATTGCGCAGGCCGGCGAGGTGTTCGGTGAGGCGTACCATCCCCTCTGCGGCGGGCTGATCGGAGAGCGCGAACAGGTTGGCGATAAGGACGTCCATATCGCGCACGTCGCCGGCGGCCTTGCGCACCGGCTTCACGAGCTTGAGCAGGCGGCGGGCGGCGGGGGCGTCGGCGGGCGACAGCGCGTGGACAATGGCCTCGAGGCGGCGCGAACGGGTGCGCAACGTGTGCACGTCTTCAGGCGAAGGATGGGCAGGGAAGTCTTTCAGAACTTCCCGCAGCTTGCGCAGCGGCTGGAGCGCCTTGTGGATCTCAACTTTCATGTGGTTGTAGGAATCTCCGGGATGGGGCCCGAGTTGCAGAGACTCGGAGAATGGAGCGGGAACGGCGGCTGCCGATCGGACGCAATTCCGATTACCACAAAGAGGATAGCAGCAAACGCGCAGGCGGCATCCACCTCATGCTTCTGCAGGAAGAACCGTGTAACGCCGCCGAACGAGCCAAAGCAGGATGCCGGCGACAGCCCAGCAGCTTCCCACAATCTTGGCCAGGGGGCCGAGGCTGTACCAGAGCACAGCGCAGGTGAGGAATCCGCCGAGGGACAGCAGCATGGGGAACCATTGGGAAAAGCGGCCGTGTCGCCATCCGCGGAGGAGAGACGCGACATTCACTCCCATGAATGCGAGGAGCGCGCCATAGTTCAGCAGCTCGGTGCCGAGCTGATAACTGAAGACCATGGCGCCGGCCAGGCAGACGGCGCCGATGAGGATCACGTTGTTGCGCGGAATGCGGTTCTTGCGATCGACAGTGCCGAAGAAGCGGCGCGGCAGTGCGCCATCCTGGCCCATGGCGTAGAGAAGACGAGCCGCGCCGAGTTGCGAGGCCATGCCGGAACCGATGTTGGCCAGCAGCAGGGCACTGTTGACGATGAGAAACAGGATAGGCCCACCCATGCGGCCGGATACGTGGACATAGGCGGTGTCAATATCCGGAAAGGCCAGGCCGCGCGGCCAGACGAGTTGCGCGACATAGACCTCAATGCTGGCCAGGACGCCGGTGATGAGGCAGGTGAGCACGATGGCGCGGGGAACACTGCGGGCGGGATCCTTGGCTTCGTCGGTCAATGTGGAGATGCCGTCGAACCCAATGTAAGTGAGGACCGCAATCGAGGTGCCTCGCAGCAGGCCTGAGGAGCTGAAGGTTGCGGGATCGTAGAAAGGCTGAAAGAAAAAGCCGGCGCCGGGATGAGAAAGATGCAGCAGCCAGCGGACCGCGGCAATGAGGACCAGCACAATGACCAGGCCGAGAGCCGCGGCCATGCCGGCGTTGATGCGCGCGGAGGTTTCCACGCCGTTGCAGTTAAGCCAGGTAAAAAAGATGGCGAAGAAAACGGCGAGCGCGACGTAAGGCACGCCGGGGAGGAAGTTCATGACCGCGCGGCTGCACCAGATGGTGCAGATGAGCGGATTGATCACGTAATCCAGCACCAGGCACCATCCGGTGATGTAGCCGAGGCTGGGGTGAATCTCCCTGCCGACGTAGAGGAACGCGGAGCCGCCGTGGGGATAGGCGCGCGCCATGCGGCCATAGCTGATGGAAGTGAAGAGCATGGCCACCATGGCGAGGAGGATGGCGGTGACGACGTGCCCGTTCGCCTCCTTGTAAATGACGCCGAAGCTGGGCATGGGCGCCGTGGGCTGAATGAGGATGACGCCGTAAAGCACCAGGTCGCGGAAGCGCAGGCTGCGCTTCAGGCCGAGGTTTTCAGAGGCCGGCTGAGCGCCTGCCATCAATCGGCACCCTTGCCCGCGGTGGCAACGGTGGGCGTGAGGGTCAGGGGCGCAATGTTCCAGCCTTCGACATCAACGACGGGCGATGCGGGGGCGTTGTCAGGCAGCTCGGCGGTGAGAGTGTCCGATTCACCGGGCGCGAGCTCGATCCAATTTTCGGACCAGAGCACCGGCGCGATGAGGCCGCCGTCGCTGGTGCGAGGGGCAACGCGGACCTGAAAAGCGAGCGCGGAGGATGGATTCTGAAGATGAACGCGGAGCTCGCGGCCATGCGCGGTGGTTTCCATTTCCGCGTCGGCCTTCACCTGCGCCTGGGGGAGATTGGTGAGCGCGGTCAGGTCCTCATGACGCAGCGCCGCCGTATGAGTGTAGTCGGTGCGGTTCCAATCGAATTGGGTCAACGCGTAGGGCACCCAATAAAAATTATGGCTTACGACATGCCCCGAGGAATCGGACAGCGAGAGCTCGATGAAGAATATTTTCTCAACGCCGGAAAGCAGGCTTTCGGGAAGCTCGAATACAGTTTGCGAGCTATCCACCGCGGCATTCACTGTTGCCTGGGCGCTGTAGAGGTCCTTCCAAGCGAGACCATGGACGTGCACGGTTGCGTGCAGGCCGGAGACGGGCGCGTAAGTGCTGTTGACCACCACAACGGAGCGATCGTCGTACGAATACTGGATGTGGAGCGGTTCGCAGGCTTTCTTGGTCGCGTAATACCCGGCATCGGTATCGAGGTAGTAGTCGTAGAGGTGCCAGATCATCGACGGCCACGCGTTGTTGAGCATCCACTGGATCACGCCCGTGGAGACGTACTTGTTTTTTGAGTAGGACTCGAACATGGCGCGCTCGGAGTCGTAGGCCATGGTCTGCGCCATGCGCTCGTAATCGGCGGCCGATCCCGGTTTGGCGTAGACGGCGGCCATGGCTTCGTCCATAACCTTGAGATTGGTAAACTCGCCGCCGCCGTAGTGGAACGACCAATCGGCGGTGGGCGGCCAGGCATTGGGATCGGTGAGAAATTTTTCGCGGCTGGCCAGCGATGGAATGGCGGGACCGGGGCTGGTCTCGGTGTTGAATCCGAATGCGCCGCCGTTGTGCTGATCGACATACCAGTAGCTGGGCGCGACGTAATCGTAGGGTCCGGTCATTTTCACGCCGCTGGGTCCGGCGCCCGGGGTGTTGGTTGCGGAGGCCGACGGCAGCGTGGGATTGGGCCAGTGGATGTCCGATTCGACCTGCAGATAGGCGCTCTCTACGTTTGCCGGCGGGGCGTTATCGCTGCCGTTGAGCCAGACCAGCAGGCTGGCATGAGAGCGCAGTCGCAAAAGTTGCGAGCGCAAGGAAGCGGTGGCGATGCGGAGATCGTCGGGGGCCCACTCATTCCAGCGTTCCCAGTGATCGCAGCAACACCAGCCCAGCATTACCAGGATTCCCTGCTCGTCGGTGACGCGGAAGAAGTCTTCCGTTTCGAGCTTGCCTTCGAGGCGAATGGTGTTCAGATGCATGTCGCGCACCATGCGGATCTGATCGCGCAGGCGATTCTTGTCGGTACGCAGGAGCATGTCCTGCGACCACCCCGCGCCGCGAATGAGAATGGGTTTGCCGTTTACGCGAAAGAGGCGCGCGCCGGTGGCGGTCAACTCCGACGTGATCTCGCGAATGCCGAAGGCGACGCTCTGTTCATCCGTCTTTCCGGCCTGATCCGCAAAGCTAATAGTGAGACGCTCGAGATGGGGCTCGCCCATCTGCGCCGGCCACCAGGGCCTGGGGTTGTGCAGGCGGAGCACGGGATACTGCTCCGGAGAGAAGACCACCGTCTTGTCTTCGTTCGCGGCGAGATGCACCGGTTGCTCGAAGTGCGCTCCAGCAGCGGTTCCGGAGACCATTCCCTGCACATCGTGATGGGTTGCGTTATGCAGTTCGGCATAGATGGTCAGCTGCGCGGCGGCGAGCGAAGTGTCAGTAAAATGCGTGACGGCCATGGGCGATCGCAGCGTAACTGCGCCGGTCTCAACCAGGTTCACGTCGCCCCACAGGCCCATGTCCTTGTCAGGCGGGCAGGGATTCCAATCGACCCAGTTGATGCCGAGATCCTTCTCCGTGGGCGCGAAGGTTTCGACGGCAAGAACATTTTTCGCGCCGGGGGTGAGGAATTCGGTGACGTCAAAGTCATAGGTGCGATAGGCGCCGGCCACAGTGGCGGAGTCGGCGATGCGATGGCCGTTGATCCAGACTTCCCCGCGATAATTGATTCCGCCAAAGTGCAGCCAGAAGCGGCGATCGCGGGCCGTCGCGGCGGGAGCGGTGAATTCCGTGCGATACCACCAGCCGCAGCGATAGGGGCTGTCTTGCGGCATGGGAAGATTGGCGAAGATGCGGCCGATGGGATAGCCGGCGCCGGGAATATTGCGCAGGTTCATTGCGAAGTAAGGATCGGGAACAACCTTGTCGGCGGCCTGCGCGGCGAGCACGGTACTGGGGACGGAAGTGTTGAGCCAGTCCTGCGGGGAAAAATCCGCAGCGGAAATCGCGGCGCCGTCGGCCTTGACTAAGCACGCGGATTGCAGGCGCCAGTTGTCATGCAGGGGCGTGGTGGCGGCGGATGCGATGGCGGGCAGGAGGACAAACGCGAAGATGGAAATGGTCGATCTGGATTTCATCGGGATGGACCGCCCTTTGTGCCTGGATGGGAAGGATTCTGCTGCCAGGACCTTCTCGAGGCCGGATGGATTCCTGTCCGGCCTTTAGATTCTTTGGGGAGGATTATCGAGCCCGAGCTGTGTTGCGTGGTAAGCGCGTTCGTTGATTGCTTTGCAGCGTGCGAGAGGCCGAGTTTCAGACGCGGATCACTTTGGTCCCCTGGCGCTCAAAGGGAGCCAGAGTTTCCGGCGCGGCTCCGGAATCGGTAATCAGGATGTGGACCTCGTTGGCCGGGCAAATGAACGCCGGGCTGACCTTGCCCAGCTTGCTGGAATCGGTGGCGACGATCACCGATTTCGCCTGCTTGATCATCTTGCGGTAGACCAGGGCCTCATCGGCTTCCAGAGAGGTGACGCCGCGTTCGGCATCCAGGCCAGTAACACTCAGGAAGACCTTATCCATATACATGTTGTCGAGAAAGCTGAGGGCCGCGTTTCCTGAGAGAGCGAAGGACCACGCCCAGAGGACCACTCCTCCGGTGAGATAGGTGCGGATGGCGGTCTGGTTACACAATTCCATGCCGATGTTGATGGCGTTGGTGACCACCTGAATCTTGTCGCGATGGCGAAGGCTGCGGCCGATGTGGGTGGTGGTGGTGCCTGCGGAGAGCCCGACGGTCTCGCCGGACTGGACCAGTTCGGCGGCGGCGAGGCCGATGCGGCGCTTTTCGGCGGCATGGCGCTGCTCGCGGGCAAGGAAGGAGCTATCGTAGCGAAAGGGTTCATAAAGCAGCGGTTCCACGAGTTCGGCGCCGCCGTGGGTGCGGCGAATCAGACCACGCGCCTCAAGCCGGGCCAAATCGCGCCGGATGCTGGGAGCGGATGAACCTGCGGCAGAGAGCAAATCTTCAATGGTGGCCGAACCGGAGCGGAGGAGGAACTTTAGAATCTGCTCAGAACGGCGGGTAATGGACTCGGACATATGAGCGATTCTACCCTGATAAGTTCCCATTGGAACAGCCAAAAAAAGAGCAATTCGCAACATTTGAACTGATGTTTTTCATAGATGTGATCATTCCGGGCGTATTCAGGCATTGTTGGGGCCCCCTGAGAGGGGTAGGCGGGCTGGTCAGGGTGTAGATTAGGCCTCGATGCTTGCCGGAAGTTGAGGGCTGGCCCGTTGATTGATCGGGCCCGACCCCAATCCGAGCATTTTGGAGGGATTCCATTGACGAAATTCGGCCGAAGACTGCTACAGGGAGCGATTGCGTTGGCCCTGGTATCGTTGGCCTCCGCGGGGAATGCACAGGCGGTGAAGCATCCTGGGACCTGGCGGGGAAATGCGGACAAGTCGACGATGGATAGGGACTTGTTGGAGGTTACAGTTCCGCGGCTGGAGCGACTTTATGCCCGGAACAGATATACGGTGACTCAGGTAGTGGGCTGGTACTTTGCACGGATCCGGCGGTACAACGGCGTGTATGGGGCCATTGAGGATCTGGATATGAAGGGCGCCCTGGGGACCGCCGCTCGCGAAGATGCGGAAGCCAGGGCCGGCGGGAAAGCACTTGTTCGAGGCGCGCTGTGGGGCGTTCCTATTGTGATCAAGGAAAACACCAGCGTGCGGGGGCTGGTGACGAGCGATGGGTGGGAAGGCTATGTGCTGCCGGGGCATGAATTGATCGGTCCCCGGGATGCGACCATCGTGGCCAGGCTGCGGGCAGCGGGGGCGGTGATTCTGGGCAAGACCAACATGCCCGATTTTGCCGCCAGCGACACTAACCGGAGCACTGCTTACGGCCGCACCGGCAATGCGTACGACGTTCGATTCAGTCCGGGGGGATCTTCGGGCGGGACGGTGACGGCCGTGACTGCGAACCTGGCGCTGCTGGGGAATGGCACGGATACGGGGAATTCCATTCGCATGCCGGCGGCAACCAGCGCGGTGGTGGGCGTGTTCCCCACGCGGGGGCTGGTGAGCATTGCAGGGATCGCGCCATTGGACTGGCTGCTCGACAATACGGGGCCGATTGCGCGGGATGTGACGGATGCCGCGATTGCGCTGTCGGCGATGGCGGGAGAAGATCCGCTGGACGAGGCCACCGTGGGATCGGCAGCGAAGGCGCAGCCGGGGCCTTACACGAAGTATCTGAAAGCCGATGCTTTGAAGGGGAAACGATTTGGGGTTCCGGCTTTCATTCTGGCGGGAGCGGGGATTCCGTTTCAGGGGATTCCCGCCGGTGAGACGCCGGAGCAGGAGGCCGCCGACCGGAGGTCAGCGGAGCTTCCACTGCAGCCGGAGACGCGAGCGGCGTTCCTCAAGGCGGTGGACGCGCTGCGGGCTGCGGGCGCCACCGTGGTGTTCGACGATTCGATTCTGCCCGACAGCTTCGCGGCGACGGTTTCGCGCGTGGGGACGTTGCCGTACCTACGGGAAGGAACCGAGAACTTCCTGGCGAAGTTTGGGCCGGCGCAGTATCACTCGCCCGAGGAATACGAGAAAGCGGTGGGATCTCCGCTGCCGGCAACGATCATCGGAGGCGGCAAACCGGGTACTCTGGCGGTCGACCCGCGGCCGGTGGTGAAGCAGGATCGGTTTGAGAACAATCCGCAGGCGGAGGCGGACGTGCTTGAGCCACGCCGGCGTGCGCTGGCCATCTATGACGAGACGCTGGACCGGATGCATCTGGACGGATATGTGTATCCGGCGATCCAGATGCCGCCGCCGGATGAGACCATGCCGCAGGATGGGGTTTTGAGCACGGGGCCGCACAGCGACACCAGCTGGGTAAACATGATCGGGGTTCCCGCTGTGGTGGTTCCTGCCGGGTTCTACGCGAATGGGCTGCCGTTCGGGCTGGAGATCTCCGCGCGCCGGTGGAAAGATGGCGACCTGCTGGGTTGGGCCTACGCGTTCGAGCAGGCCACTCACTTGAGAAAGCCTCCGGTTCTGGTGGACAAGGGATTGCTTTCCATCGGGCACTAGTTGAACGCTCGCCATCCCGCCCAAGCGACAAAAGCAAAGAAATTGTGCCCAGAGGACTCCCAGATGGGGCACACATTTTCATGTAAAAGCACCGGGGCCTCTCCTTTGCGGAGAGGCCCCGGTGAACCTGCGCTGATTGCGATGCGCTACTGGATGATCAGCGTGAGGGTGGTGCTCTGGGTGACCTTGCCTGAAGTGGCGGTAACGGTCACGGTGGACGTGGTGGTCTTGGTCTTGGTGGCGCTGGACGAACTGCCTCCGCACCCGGAGATCAGACCGAATCCGGCAGCGCAGATTGCGACCAGCAGGAGGAGTTGCAGGCGATTGCGCTTCTTGAAGCCCAGGAAGCAGAGCGCGACGGCCAGCGTCGCCAGCGGGAACAACGGCTTGGAATCCTGATGGACTGCAGCCGATGTGCCGGGCTTGATGGACAGATTGGTGAGGGCGGTCTGGTTGGCAGCCACCGTCAGCGGATTGGGATTGAAGGTGCACGTGTAACCGGAGGGCAGTCCGCTGCACGCGAAGCTGATGGAACCGGTAAACGAGTTGGTCGAGATGATGGTGAGCGCAGTCAACCCTACGTCAGTGGGCGAGAGGGTGAGTTGCGGCAGCGACAGGCTGAGATTGACGGCCGGAAGCTGCCCGGTGGGATTGACGATGAAGGTCTGCGAGGCGGTAGGCGCGGCGGCAAACGAGCCGTTGCCGGCCTGATCCGCATTGATGGTGCAATTTCCAGAAGCCACGAAGGTTGCGGTGGCGCCGTCGACCGCGCAGACCGAGGATGTGGCAGACGAGAAGGTAACGGCCAGGCCGGAACTGGAGGTGGCGGAAAGCGTCAACGGAGTTCCCACGACCTGGGTTCCCGGGTTGACAAAGGTGATGGTCTGGGTGGGCAGCGGGGGCAGGACCGTAATGCTCTGCTGGACCTGCGTGGCTGCCGCGTAGTTGGCGTTGCCGGCCTGATTGGCATCGATCACGATGACACCCTGGCCAGTGATGGTCAACACGCTGGCGGCGATGGTTCCGGCGCCGGCGCTTGCCGCGTCAACGGTGAAGACCACGGGATTGCCCGATGCTCCGCCGGTGGCGGTGAGGGTGATTTTCAAGCCGGTCAAGAAGTTGACCGAGGCCGGTGGCGGAGTGAAGGTGATGGTCTGGGTTCCGGGGTTGACCACGATGGTCTGCTGCACCTTGGCCGCGGCCGCGTAGTTGGTGCTGGCGGCCTGGTTGGCATCGATCACCAGGTTGCCCGCGCTGGTCACTGTCAGCGTATCGCCGGAGATGGACCCGGTGGCGGTGCTGCTGGAATCCACGGAGAAGACCACGGGGTTGCCCGACGCTCCGCCGGTTGCAGCCAGTGTAACGGTGAGTCCGGCAGCAAAGTCGACGGGCGTAGTAGGCGGGGTGAAGGTGATGGATTGCGCCGCCTGGCCGACCACCAGGGTCTGTTGCACCTGGGGCGCGTCGGAATAGAAGAGTCCGCCGACCAGACCGCCAGTCTGATTGGCGTCAATCACCAGATTGCCTGCGCCGGTCACGGTCAGCATGTTGCCGGCGATGGTGCCGGCGCCGGTGCTGGTGGAATCGACGGTGAAGACGATTGGGTTGTTGGATCCGCCGCCCGTGGCCACCAGCGTGATCTGCACGTTGGGTGCGAAGGTGACGGGCGAAGCAGGCGCGGTGAAGGTAATGGCCTGCGGGGTTTCCTGCCCGATTCCGGTTACGGTCGATGTTCCCTCGCCGCCATTGGTGGCGTCAGTTACCGTGAGAGTTGCGGTTTGCGGACCCGGCTTGGTGGCCGAGAAGCTGATGGTTGCCGCATAGCTCGAAGCGGAGATTGGAGTGGACAAGCCGCTGGCGCCGATGCCTGAGCAGGAGGTGGACGCTGTAGCCGAGAACTCTGGATTGGAAGATGTGAAGGTCAGGGCTGCAGCCGTTCCGCAACCGAAGGCGTTGTCGATCACGGTTGCCGACGAAGTGACCGGGCTGCCTGAGAGTTGCGCGATGGGGGCAGTCAGGTTGTTGCTTGTCAGGATCTGGCCGAGGCTGTCGCCGCTGCCGTGATAGGAGACGAACAAGATGTTACCGCTGGCATCGACGGCGATCTCCTTCGCGCTCTGGCCGGCAATAACAAACTGGTGCGCCATGTCCGCACCACCTGTGATGGTATTCGGAATTCCGAACACTCCGTTGCTCTGGGTGGCGTAATAGATGGTGCCATTCGGAGCTGCGGCGACAGCGTCGATTTCGTTGTCGTAGCTGCCCGGACTGGCGATCGTGAGGGTTTGCAGCACTGTCGGGCTGGTTGCATAACCCGTTCCCGCAGTAAATGGCAACTCGTAGAGATCGGAGTACGAGCTCTCGTTACCATAGGAGCTTGTCTGACTGATGAAGTTGGAGTCGGTAAAGAACAGGTTGCCCCACGGATCGATCGCGATGGAGCCGACGTAGAGCTGGCCGGTGGTTGACGGGCTGCTGCCGGTGGGCTCCTCAAAGAGCATCACGGGCGCCGGGGTGCCAGTGGCCAGGCAAGCCGCCGTGCACTCCCAGATGGAGAACGGCGAGGTGCCCTTGTCGTCAGCGGCGACGAAGAGGTCACCTTGCACGTCGAAGGTGAAGGATGCGAACCCGCCTATGGTGGACAGGTTCGATAACACTCCAACCGCGCACTCGGTGGTGTCGCTGCCGGTGCAGTTGGCAGGAGCAGTGCTGCCGGTGGGATCAACAAGTGCGGCGTATGCGCCGTTCACAAACGGGACCTTCACAACGATGGGGCTGTATAGGGCGCCGATATAAAGGTTGCCGGCAGGGTCGGTGGTGATGCCGCCGACCTGAGTTCCCCAGGAGCCCATGGTGGTGAGTGTCGCCATCACGGGATCGTAGAGGATTACGCCTTTTCCGTAGGACGTGCTCAGCACGACCTGCCCCTTGGGATTAATTCCAAAGCTGGTTCCTGCCGGGTTGTCCCCCGCGAACGCTCCACTGCCTGACGGGAAGGGAGCGAGCCAGCTTGTCTGGTTCATGAGGTAGGTGGGCACACCCGTTGGCGTAGCCCCATTTATTGCGATGGCGGCCTGCACCGGGGCTGCAGCGGAGTAGTTGATTCCGCCCATGGTGCCGGCGGCCTGATTAGCATCGACGATGATGGTTCCCATGCCGGTCGCGGTCAGCGTGGTTCCACTGATGCTGGCGCAACTTGCGCACGCCGAGGAGGCGTCGATGCTGAACACCACAGGGTTGCCGGAAGCGCCGCCGGTGGCCGAAAGCGTAATCTGCTGCGCGATCAGTATGGTCGAAGGCGGAGTAAAGCCGGTGATGGTCTGAGTGGTGACATTGCCCGCATTGCCCATCAGGGTGACGGTCGATGGTGAATCGACCGCGTCGGTAGATAGTTGGAAGCTGCCGGTCTCTGGGCCGGAAGCAGGCTGAGTGGGCGAGAACGTGGCGGTGAACTCGCAATAGTCGCCAACCGGCCCCGTGCCCGCGTCCACGCAACCTCTGGTCGAGGAGGAGGTCAGAGTGAACATCGGGTTGTTGGGCAGACTCACAGCGGGATCCCCCAGCGTGGCTACCATGTTTCCGGCGTTCTCGAGCGTAACGGTGGCGCTGTTGGATTGGCCATCCGGCACGGTGCCTAGATCAAGGGAGGCAGCGGTACGCTGAATGGCGTAGACCGCCTGGTTGGCTGAGTCGGCAACGTAGAGATCGCCGGCCCAATCCATGGTCATGCCCGAAGCCGCGGTGGGAACCGTCCCCACGATGATGGCCTTGGTAATATCCAGGGCGCCGCTCAGGTTGGGTACGCGCACGATGTTGCCGGTTGCCTTGTCCGCGATGAGCAAGCTGCCCGACGGGTCGACTGCAACGCCGATGGGCGAAGGAGCGCTCGCGGGAGCAATCTTGCCGATGTCGCCTGCGGCGCCGAACACGAAGACTGCGTTGGCGCTATCGTCGGCGACATACAGGTTGCCCGAGGAGTCCACGGCGACGCCGACGGGGCGCATGAGACCGTTGGCTGCGGTGGCGTTGGTGGTTCCGGTAGCCTTGGTGGCGAGGCTGTATGTGACTACAGCGTTGAGGCCGAGGTCGGCGATGTACAACGTCGCGTCTGGACCGAACGCCAGGCCGTTGGGCGCCATCAGCGTCATGCCACCGAAGGTGGTAGCGGCGCTAACCGCGGTCTCCTGGGTTCCGGCCACAAATGCGCCGGTGGTTCCGGTGTTGTTGATCTTGTAGATGGCGGGGCCGTCCGGATCGGCGACGAAAAGATCGCCGGCGAGGTCAAAGGCCAGTGCTGTCGGGCTGGTAAAGCCGGAGCCGACGGTCACCGGGGTGGTGGTGCCGGCGACGATTTCGTAGACCTTGCCCGCGGATGAATCGGCGACAAACACGTCACCCGCCGCATCGCTGACGACCGATGAGGGCGCGGTAAATCCGGTGGTGAAGGAGGTCCAAACGCCCGGATCCAGGTTGGCGAGGGCACCCTGGCCGACGCCGGCCGCCGCGGCGATGCTGCTGCCGCTATTGGTGGCGTCGGTCAACGTAAGAGCCGCAACGCGCTCACCCACGGTAGCGGGAGTGAAGGTAACGGTCAGCGGGAAATTCGATCCACCGTTGTTGTCGGAACACTTGGAACCCACGGCTCCGGTGAACTCGGTGGTGGCTACCCCGCCGATGGCGCCGGCAACCGTGATGCTGGGGCTGCTGGCGCATCCGCCGAGATTGTCCATAATGGTCGCGGTGGCAGTGGCCGCCTTGGCGATGGTGGAAGCGCCGGTAGTGATGTTGTTGATGGTGACGCGTCCCACGCTGTCACCGCTGCCATGGTACGACGTGACGAAGAAGTTTCCTTTGCCATCGATCGCCAGGCCCTTGGCGCCCTGGGTCGAGAGGGCATAAGCATTGACCGTGTCGACCACGCCGGAGTTGTTTGGAAAAGCGAAGATGCCATCATATTGGGTAGCGTAATAAACGGTGCCGTTGGAATCGACCGCGACGCCGTCGATTTCGTCATCGTAATTTCCGGGAGTACCCACCGTGAAGGTATAGATCAACGTCGGCGTGGCCGCGTATCCGGTGCCTGCGGTGTAGGTCAACTCGTAGAGATCGGAATACGAACTGTCGTTGCCGTTGGAAGACTGATTAATAAAATTGGAGTCCGTGAAGAACAGGTTTCCCCAGGGATCGATGGCCATGGTGCCGATGTAAAGCTGGCCGGTGGTTGCAGGATCGCTGCCTGTGGGCTCCTGGAAGAGCATCACGGGAGCCGGGGTGCCGGTGGCCATGCAGGCCGCGGTACATTCAAAAATGGCATGCGGGGTGCCTTGGTCGTTGGTGCCGAGGAACAGGTCTCCCTGGGAGTCAAATGCGAGCGAACCGTCGGCGAATCCCTTGGAAATGGCAGCGAAGGCCGGCACTACGCAGGTTGCCGTGTCATTTCCCGCGCAATTGGGAGGAGTGGTCTTGGTGGGGTCCGACAGCGCCGCATAGGCCCCGTTGATGTAAGGGACCTTCACAATGAAACTGCTGTATTGGCCGCCCACATACAGATTTCCTTGTGCGTCAGTGGCCACGCCACCGGCATTGCTGAATGTGCCCAGCGTGGAAACCTTCCCGGTCTGGCCGTTATAGAAGACCACGGTTCCGCCGTAGGTGGTGCTCACGATAATGTCGCCATTCGGATTGACGGCAAAGCTCGTCCCGGAAGCGATGGATCCGGCGAGAGCGCCACCGGCCCCGAGGGGGTCCATCCAAGTCACCTGGCTGACTACAATCGGCTGCTTCCCTGACGTAGCGTTTGCCAAGGTCGCTCCAAGGCACAAAGTCAGAATGGTCAACAGGCCGGCAAATCTTCCCGTCGCAAGTGACCCAAATGGATTTCTCAGTTTGTTCAAAATGGCTTGCATCCCTCTCCTCCCATCCGATTCCCAGCCGGCTGCAAAAAATGGATTCCTGCCCCGGTTTGGACCCCGCCCGATTGGTTCCGTTGGCCCCTCAATTACTGCCCGGGGACTGTTGATTTCTGATACCGATATCCAGCTTCGTGGTCCTATGCGAAATGCGTCCTGCACAAAAACTCGGTAAAGCTGAAATTGCAGGCTTTACCAGCATTCCGGGCGTAAACCGGAATGATTGGGCCGCGGAATTCGGTACGGCCTCAGCTCTCAATTTGGGAACGGTCCACCGTACTCGGCCAGACTCCGGTTGTCAAGCGACCTGGGCCGGAGGCCGGGGGATTGGGGAGGGCCGGTTCCGCGAATGGGAGCGGTTGGTCGGCTTCGGGAAGGGTCTCTCCGGCAGATCCGGATTCCGGCGGGAACGGGAGAAGGGCCGTCGGGGCATCAGCCGGAATGGATCATGGCAATCGGGAGCCCAGGGTGGTTGCTTTCCCCGGGCGGGATAGTCCAGAGTGGTGGGAGACGTCTCCTGCGAATTCCCGCTCCGAGTTAGCCAAACCAGCGGTATTCCTAGCGCAGAATGGCAATTGCACCCTTAAATCCCTGTGTGTTCGAGGCAAAGCCCCAACCATGATCGAACTGATTGCTTTGTACATGGCCGGCCTCAGCTTTTTCTTCACCGGCATGGCTGGGATTTCCGATAATCTGCGCCAGGTGACGGGTCAGCGGTTCCGAATTCTGCTGGCCCGGGCAACCAACCATCCGGTGCGAGCCGGTTTGCTGGGCGTTGCCGCAGGAGCTGTGACGCAGAGCACATCCGTGGTGGCATTCGTTCTATCGGGAATGATCGCCAGCGGCCTGTTGCCGCTGCGGCGCGCCCTGGTGGTGTTGGCCTGCGCGAACATCGGAACCGCGGTGCTGGTGTTTATCGCCGCGGTGGATCTGCACCTGCCCATCCTCTTTCTTATCGGAATCTGCGGGCTGATCCTGGCGTTCAATCTGTTAGTCAAGTGGAAGCCGGGGATTGGAGGGCTGCTCTCCATCGGACTGCTGTTTTTCGGGCTGGACATGATGAAGCAGGCGTTCAAGCCGCTGTCGGCGACGCAGGGGCTGGTCGGTGTGGCCAGGTTTTTCGATTACTGGCCCGACATGGCGTTTTTCATTGGAATCGTGATGCGCAGCTTCGTCCATTCCTCCGGGGCGAGCGCGGCGATCACTATCACTATTAATAAGGGCGGGATGCTGGGCGAGTTTCCGGCCATGATGTCGATGGCGGGGCTGGGGATCGGAACCGCGATCGCAACCTATTTCCTATCCAGCAACCTGCGGGGAATTCCGCGGCAGATTGCCATCTACCAGGGAGTGACCAACGTAGTCGCCGGACTGGCTCTTGGGATTTTGCTGCTGGTGGAGCGGGTGACCAGCATCCCCCTGTTGCTGGCCATGGCCAACATTCTTACTCCGTCGAATCCGGGGCGGATGGCGATCATTTACCTGATTCTCAATTTATTCATTGCCGCAATTGCCATCGCCGGCCTGCGATGGGCTCCGCACTGGCTGGGCAAGATGTCGCCGCCTACTCCCGAGGAGGACCTATCGCGCCCCATGTACCTGGAACCGGAAGCGCTGCTCTCGCCGGAAACGGCTCCCGACCTGGTTTCGCTGGAGCAGATGCGCGTGATGCGAGCGCTGGAACAGTATCTCCAGGCGGTGCGCGGCGGAGGCGGGCGCCATCTGAAAGCGCTGCACAACGGAGCCGTGGCGCTGGGCGAGCAGATCACGCATTTTCTCGAGACGCTGGTGAAACAGCCGATTGCCACCGGCCTGGCGGCGCGCCTGATCTCGTTTCAGAGAAAGGAAGAGACGCTGCGCGCGCTGGAAGAGAATGTATTTCTGTTTGCCAGCACGCTGGAACGCCGCGGCTCGGAAGAACTGCCGGGACGGCTGGTAGAGGCCCTGGACACGATCCTGCTGACCGCGTCCGACGCCCTGCAATCGAAGAACCCCATCGATATCGACCTGCTGGTCAGCCTCACCGACGACCGGGGAGGCGCGATGGAGCGGCTGCGCAACCGCTATCGGCTGGAAAATCCCGAGAGCGCAAGCGACGTTTCCGCGCTGCACTACGCAACCACATTGTTTGAGCGCAACGTGTGGCTTCTGCGGCAGCTTGCGCTATGGATTCGCGAAGACGTGCGGCTGAACGAGATCTAGAGTTGCAGCTTGAGCAGCGAAAAATCGTCTTCAAAATCGCACCGCTGCTGCCATTGCTGGACGGCACTCACCACGCGATCCAGTTCATCGGGGTGCGGACCTGAGCCGGCAAGGATGCTGCAAAACTGGTCGACGGTCATCATGCCGTCCGCTTCGTTGAAAACCTCGTAGCATCCATCGCTGTAGACGAAAAGCCTGGAGCCCGGATCGAGGGTCACGGTGGCGTCGGAGTAGGTCGCGGTCGGGAATGCGCCGATCATCATGCTGGGCATGTCGAGGCGCTGTATGGATCCATTGGGAGCGACGACGATCGCAGGAGGATGTCCACCGGCGGAATAGCGAAGTTCGCGGGAGTGGGGGTTCAGCACGCCATACCAAATGGTGAAGTACTTTCCGTCCTGCTTTTCCATGGGGAAGGCGCGATTGAGTCCGCTGAGGACCTGTGAGGGCACGGAGAAGTCGGTTTCGGGCAGGGTGTGGTTGCGGATGGTGTTGATGGCGGAGACGGAGAGGAGGGCCGCTCCAACTCCATGGCCACAAACATCGAGCAGATAAATGGCGAGCTTGTCTGGCGCCACCCAGTGGTATCCGAAGGAGTCACCTCCCAGGCTGGAGGAGGTGATGAATCGCCAGTCGGAGGGAACCGCGGTGTGCACGAGCATGGGCGGGGGAAGCAGCGATCGAACATAGGCGGCGGCCTCGGCCAGCTCCCGCGCGATGACTCGCTGCTGTTCTTCAAGAACCGTGAAGGCTTCATCGCGCTGCAGGCGAAGGATGTGCGCGCTGGAGTGATAGCGGATGCGCGCCACCAGCTCCAGCTTGTCAGGAAGCTTTACGAGGTAGTCGTTGGCTCCGGCTGCAAATGCCTCTGCCTTGGTGGTCGGCTCTTCTTTTGACGACAGGACGATCAATGGCGTGGAACTGGTGGAGGAATTGCCGCGGAAGGAGCGGACCATCTCGATTCCATCGACGCCGGGCATGACCAGGTCCTGAAGAATCACCGTGGGAACGAAAGCATCCGCTTCGTTGAGCGCGACCGCAGGATCGGCGCAGAAACGGAACTCAAGACCGGGAATATCGGCCAGCATGCGGCGGACGGTTTCACCCACGATGCGCTGATCGTCGACCAGCAACACCTTGATGTGGTGCTCGGTGAGTGCGATGGGGAGTTGGGTGGATTCCATTGTCGAGCTGACCTCCAGGGAATTTTCCATTCGCGGGTTCCATATGGACAGGACTATGTTTCGCGTTTTTCCAATGCGGCGATGCTTGAGGATTCTTTGCCGGCGATGCCGCTTTCGGTTTTTTGCGCAGCGGGCATCATGGGATGGTGCGAGGGGTGGAGAATGGCGTCGCAGATGCGGGGAGCGATGGCGCCCAGGGGCAGGATTTCGGTTGCAGCGTGAAGTTCGGCGGCAGCTTTGGGCATACCGTAAACCACCGAGGTGGCTTGGTCCTGGGCGATGGTGAGGGCGCCGGAGTTGCGCAGCGCCAGCAGCCCGTCGGCTCCATCGCGGCCCATGCCGGTGAGCAGGACCCCGATGCGTGGAGCGCGGTGGGGCTGAGCGAGGCTGGAAAAAAGGACGTCGATCGACGGGCTGTGGGCAGCACTTTCGGGAGCGCTTATATAGCGGGCGGCGCCATTTTCGTACAGCAGATGCCGATCAGAGCCGGCGATCCAAACCGTGCCGGGCAAGAGCGGTTCGCCTTCGCGCGCGATCGATACGGGCAATTGGGACGAGTGCTGCAGCCATGCGGCAAGACCGGGCGCGAACTGCCCGTCCACGTGCTGGACGACCAGCACCACAGCGGGAAACTGCGCGGGCAGATGGGACAGAACTTCTGCCAGGGCCTGCGGGCCGCCGGTAGAGGCGCCGAAGGCCACCACGGGAAAGGTGGAACTGTCGGGCGCCGGCCTTTTTGCGCGAACCAAGCTGGGCTTTTTAGCCGGGCCATTATGGGCGTTGACCAGCCGGGAGACGGTGTTCAGCTTGCGGATGAGGGGGCCGGCGCCTTCCACCTCCTGTCCTGGAGCGAGCACCGGGGTATTGACGGCATCGAGCGCACCGTATCCCATGGCCTCAAAGACCTTGTCGCGATTGCCGACGGTGGTGGCGGTGACTACGAGAATCACGCAGGGAGTGGACTTCATGATGCGCCGCGTGGTTTCCGCGCCATCGATACCCGGCATGATGAGATCCATCAGGATGATATCGGGCCGGGACTGTTGGCATAGCCGGATCGCCTCTTCACCGGAATACGCTGTCCAGATAAGGGTGAAGCCGTGCAAGTCGGCCAGGATGCGGCGCAGGATTTCGGCTGCCATCCTGGAATCGTTGACGATGGCGACCTTCATGAGGGATCTCCCGAGGGCACTGGAGCGGCTTCTCCGATGAGATCGACCACGGCCTGAAGAAAGCTTCCATTGTCGAAGGCGCCTTTGGTGAGGTAGAAATCCGCACCGGCTTCCAGCCCGCGCCGCCGGTCTTCCTCGCGGTCCTTATAGGAGAGGATGATGACGGGAATGCGAGCCAGGCGCGGATTTCCGCGCACTCGCGTGACCAGCTCGATTCCGTTCATCTGGGGCATATCCACATCGCTGATCAGCAGATCATAGTCATTGAGGCGGAGGAGGTTCCATGCCTCCTGGCCGTTTTGCGCGGCGCTGACGGTGTAGCCGGAGCGCACCAGCAGGCGGCGTTCCATTTCGCGGACCGTGTGCGAATCGTCGACCACCAGGATATGCGGAGCGAGGGAATCCTTGAGAGAGGCCGAGGTGGTGGACGCCGGAGTTCCGGCGGCGGTCTGGATGAGATCGTCCATGTCCAGGATCAGCAGCGGCAATCCATTTTCGTCGAGGGAAGCGGCGCTGACCCCGGGAATCTTCCCCAGGCGCGGATCGAGCCTGCGCACCGATAACTCCGCCTGATCGACGAAGCGATCGACGGCAAAGGCAAATCCTCCTGAGAACAGGAGGGGGACGGGGCCTTTGGGCAACGGCTGGTTGGAGAGACCCAGCATGGAAGCGAGCACGATCACCGGATGCAAGCGGTCATTCCAGCGCACCTGCGGGGCTTCCGGATCGCCTTCCGGTTCGAGCTGGGCAACATGATCGACGCGCACCATGGGGATGCTGTAGAGCTCGCCTTCGGCAAGCACGCGAATGGCGCGGATGACCGAGCGGGTGACGGGCAGAGTGAGGCGGAAGGCGGTGCCGGCGCCGGGATTGCTGGAAACGGTGACCGATCCGCCGGCCTCCTGCACCATGGACTGCACCACGTTGAGACCGACCCCTCGTCCGGAGATGACGGAAGTTGTTTCGCGGGTGCTGAATCCGGGAAGAAACAGGAATTCCAGCAACTCGGCTTCGCACAATCCGGCAACGGTATCCGCGGGGGCGAGGTTGCGGCGAATGACGCGATTGCGGATCTGTTCGATATCGATGCCGTGGCCATCGTCGCGAACGGTGATCACCAGCCGGCCGTTTTCATGGCGCGCATGAAGCAAGAGGCGCGCCTCGGCAGGTTTGCCTGCGGATGAGCGTGCCGCTGGGGCTTCGATGCCATGATCGATTGCGTTGTTGACCAGGTGGGAGAGTGGCGCTTCGAGGCGATCGAGGATGTCGCGATCGACGCGGGTGGTTTCGCCGTGCACTTCGAGCTTCACGGATTTGCCTAGCTCGCGCGCGGTATCGCGAACCAACCGCGAGATGCCGGTAATGCCTTCAGAGAAGGGGCGCAGCCTGCCCGCCAGAACCGCGCGATGAAGGCGCTCGGCGATGCGTTCATTGGCACGGGAAACCTGGTCGAGATCGGCAATCTGGGTGGCCAGCATCGCCACCTGGCGCTCCAGTTCGCCACGGACGGCCGGAAGCACATGAGGAGATTCGCCGGATTCCTGCAGCATCTGCAGCGACCGCCCGATGGCGCGATGATTGCGGTCAAGCACACTTCCCCAGGAGGCGAGCTGGCGGGCAGAGACCAGGGTCTCGGCGGAGAGGGAAAGCATTTGATCGAATTGATCCGCGGTCAGGCGCACATTGCGCTCGCGCGCGGAGCGTTCTTCACGGTCCTGCTGGGAGAAGATGTCGCGTTCCGGCGGCGCGGGACGGGATTCCGCGGTGGAAGCCGCTGCGGCCGGAGTCACGGCCCTGACCGGGGGCGGGGCGGGCGTTTCGCTTGTCGAGTCGGGGGCGGACGCAACGGGGGATTGGGGATTCTGCTGCGTGAGCGATGTGGATTCTGGAGCGGGTTGCGCAGTTTCCCCCGGCACGTGAAAAGCGGCGGCACAGGCATGAATAGCGGGCGCGTTTTCGGCCAGCCATGGGGCAGTCTCGGCCTCGGCGAGGGATTGCAATTTGCCCAGCCAGTCGGTAGCGGCCAGCATGCGGTCCACGTCGGCTGAGTCGAGAGCCTGGCCTTGCTGCGCCGCCACAAAGCGGTCTTCCATGGCATGGGTAAGGGTTACGATCACGTCGAGACCGACGATGCGGGCAGCGCCCTTGAGCGAATGCGATGCGCGCATCAATGCCTCGAGAGAGACGGCCGTGGCCTCGCCCGATTCGACCCGAAGAAGCTCCGATTGCAGGACGCGCACCTGCTCTTCCGCTTCCATGCGGAAGAGGTCGAAGAGCGATGAGTCTTCCAGTCCGCTGCTCATGGGCTCACGCGGTGGCCAGGGTGATCTGGCGGAAAAGGTTCTCGTTATCGAGCAGGTGAAACGCGCCGGCCACGTCGTCGAAGGTTCCGCGAAGCCAGTGGGGAGCGATCGGTGCGGGAGTGGCCGATGGTTCGTCGGGAGCCACGCGAATGCCGAGGACCGCATCGATGGGTACAGCCCAGCGGCGGCCGGGCGACTCTTCCAGAATGAGCATGCGAGCCGCGCCGCTCTGGGTTTGCGTGACGTCGAGCAGGCGCGCCAGGGAGCAGCAGGGGAGAATGTCGCCGCGGAAGGCTATGAGGCCGAGCAGCACGGTCCCACTGCGATGGGGAATGCGGGCGATGTGCAGGACGGGAGCCACGGCGGAGGCGACGCGGGTAGGCAGGGCGAGGCGCAGCGGCCCCAACTGAAAGAGGAGAATCGATCCGGTTTTGCGGCCGGGCCGGGCCGGCTCCACGGCCATCAGCGCCTGAAGTTCATCGCGATAGCCCGCAGGCATGGGCCGGTCGAACAATCGGGAGCGATCGATCTGGCTCATGCGGATTCTCCTTCCGCATAACGTTGCGGCGCAACTACGGGATCGGCGTCTTTGCGCGCGCGGTAGATTCGCGCTTTGAGCGCATGGCGCAGGCGAGAGCTGGGATGCAGGTGCCACAGGGTCTGCAGTAACTCGAGCGATGGCAGGTGCTCCGGTGCAAGATAAAGCGCCTGGCGGCAGCGGCGTTCCGCCTGCCGCAGGTTGCCGTGCTCCATGTATTCGAGGGCGCGGCGATAGAACTCGGCAGCCGCGGCGGGAGGCAGCGGTGTTTGTGGCTGCGGGTCCGACCGGGTTGCTCGCGGCATGGGAGTGCGGATCAACGCGATGGAAGCCGCTGCTGGCACGGAAGCCGCAGAGGTTTCGATCGCAACTGGTTGCTTGTGGGTGAATGCAAACGAGGCCGCGGGTTTGACCGCCGCGAAATGGACATTCAATTCCGGCACGCGATCACCCGTGCCAAGAATCAGGCGGCCGCCCGGAAGCAGCGCGCGGGTGAGCGATTGCACCAGCACCGCACGCGCTCCGGCATGGAGATAAATCAGAAGATTGCGGCATAGGATGAGGTGATAACCGGAGCCTTCCTGGAGCGCGCCGGGATCGGCCAGGTTGCGGCGTTCGAACCGTATGCGGTCGCGGAGATATTCGTGCATGTGCCAGTGCTGGTTGCGCAGCTCGCCGCACGCGGATTGCAGTTCGCCGGAAAGCTGTTGCAGTGCGCCGTCGGGATAGACGCCGCGCCGGGCAGTTTCCAGGGCGGTGGACGAGATGTCGAATGCGTCAATGGAGAAGCATGGCAGCGGAATGCCGGCGCTGTGAAAGGTTGCAGCCAGGGAGTAGGCCTCCTGGCCAGAGCTGCAGGGCGCCGACAGGATTCGCAGCGGACCGGGAATATTGGCTGCGGCGCGCTGCGCCCAATGGCCTATGTGTTCAAAGACCGCGGGATCGCGAAAGAAGCGAGTCTCCTGGATCACCAGGGAATCGATCAGCCCAGTAAGTTCGCCCGACGATGCATCGAGGAAAGCGAAATAGGCCGCGGCGCTGGAGATGCGCAGATGCCGGCAACGGGCTGCGACAGCCCATTGCATTCGGCCAGGATCGAGCGAATCCGCATCGAGTCCCGCGGCGGCGGCGAGGCGCTGCGCAAGCTCCAGCACCATCGGCTTCTCGATAGTGATGTGGCTCTTCATGGCTCTGCCGCCGGGGTCTCGGGGATCATGGTGGAAAGCATCTGCAGATAAAGATCAAGATCCAGGGGGGCTACCTCAGGATCGTCGCCGCTGGTGGTATCGGTGACGCCGGGGGCGAGCAGGCCGACATAGGGTACCGGTGACTGGGGAGCGGTTTGCACCAGCAGGATCCGGCTGCCATACGCTTCCGGCGTGGGCGATTCGCAAACCACCTGGTTGAGATCGAAGACGGGAGCGAGCTGGCCATGAAACTTCAACCAGCCCCGGAAATACTCGTCCGGCTGGCCGGAAAGCGACGCGTACGCGGCGATGCGGAAGACACGGCCCAGAGGCATGGCGTGAAGACCGCTTTGCAATCGAAGACGGAGGCTGTTAGCCATGCCGAATACCTCTGAATCACGCTTGCAGGTTCGCCACTCGGAAGATGCGTTCCTTGAGAATGCGGACCGCCTCGTGCAATTGCCGGCTGACTTCGTTTAGATCGCTTACCGAGTCGGAGGTCTGGCGGGCAGTTTCGGTGAGCTGCCACATGGCCTCGGAGATCTGTTTGGCGCCGACGGACTGGTTTTGCATGCCTTGTTGCACTGTCTCGTAGCGCGGCGCAATGGACTCGACGCGCTCGATGATTTCGCCGAACTGACCCTGGATGGTTTCCGCGGCGCCGATTCCGCCCTGCACGGCATCTGCGAACTCGCGCATCTCGGAGACGCCGCTGGCCACCGCTTCCTGCATCTCTTCCACGATCTGCTCGATGTCGAGGGTGGAGATTGCCGACTGGTCTGCGAGGCGGCGGATTTCGCGAGCCACCACGGCAAATCCCGCACCGGCCTCGCCCGCCTTCTCCGCTTCAATTGAGGCATTGAGAGAAAGCAGGTTGGTCTGATCGGCGACCTTGGTGATGGCAGTGACCACGGAGTTGATGCGGGCGGCCTTGCTGCGGATGGTGGCGAGCTTCGAGGAGATGGAATCGCTGGCGGTGGACAACGCCTGCATCGAAGTCTCCATGCCGTTCAGCCCCAGCCGGCCTTTGTGGGCAAGGTCGGCGGTTCTTTCCGCTGCTTCGGCAATCTCTACCATGGCGCGCAGCAGTTCCTGGGAGGTGGCCGATATCTGTTTGGCTGCCGAAGCAATCTGATTGCTCGAGGCCATCAGCGTGGTCACGTTCGATTGTTGATGCACCGCGCTGGAGGTAATCTGGGTGGCGCTGGAGGTAAGGTGGATGCTCAGGTCCGCCATAGGATTGGTGATGCGCTTGCTGATGAAGTAGGCCACCACCGCGCCGAAGAGCACGGCGAGCAATCCACCGAGAAGGCTCTGCAGCAGCAGTTGATTAAACTGCGCGCGAACCAGCGCGGTGGCGCCAGCGTAATCGTTCGAATCGCCGATCGCCGCGATGATCCAGTCCCACGGCTTGTAATAGGTGTAATGAACGATGGCCTGGGCGCCGGTCATCGGGTTAGTTACTGTGACTTCGCCAGAACCGCCTTCGGCCAGCTTCGGAGCCTTGGCAAGCACCTCGGGCAACCATTTCGATTCGGTTGCAGCGCCAATGCCGGTGGGCTCGATCACCACCATGTTGCTGAAGTTCTGGCTGTCAGGTCCGTAGTAGACAGCCACCGAGCTGTGGTCGCTGCTCTGAGATTGGCCGCTGATGGCATCCCGAAGCGCGGTAAGGCCTTCCTGCTTCATGCCCACGTAGAACATGCCGATGATTTCGTTGCGGGCATTGCGCAGGGGTTCATACGCGGTGATGTACCACGCGTTCACCACGTAAGAGCGGCCGCGAAGGGTCTGGCCGGCCAGGATGGTCTTGACCACAGCGTTTTGGGAACCGTCCGGCATGATGGCGGGGATGTAGGTGCCGGAGGCGCGCTGGCCATCGGCGGCGACCACCGAGGTGGCTACGCGAAGCATGTCGCCGGCAGCATTGACACGCTGAAACACGGTTACAGTTTCGCCGGTCTGCTTGCTGATGTCATCGATCAGCGGCATATGGTGATTGAAGCTGCGGTCGCCGTTGAGGGGTGTGCCTTCCAGCGACCAGAGCGGAACCGTCATGGGGGTCCGGACCTGCGTGAACTGATTCAGGCCATTCCAGGTGATGGTTTTACCAGTGACCTGAACCCCTCCAACCTGCTTCAGCGCGTCATGGCCGTAGTTGAGGCTGGTATCCACCGATCTCTGCACGAAATCCTGAGAAAGCTTGCAGATGCTGAGAGTTTTTTCGGCGGTCTTGGCCAGCCGTTCCTGCATGATGCCGATCACTTCGTCGGAAACGGACTTGCTGGTGCTGCGCTCATTTACCAGCACCAGGATGGCGACCGTCACCGTGGCAAGCAACGCGGACAACGTGCCCAGGGCACTGATCTGCTGGCGGAGGGAAAGGTGAAGGCGAGGCATCACGACGATTTTCCGTTCAGGGCGGTTTCGCGATCGGGAAAGACGTCGAGCAGGAGGTCAAAACCAGTAATTTCAATGATTTCCAATATTTGGGGCTGAACCGCGAAGATGCCGGTACGTCCACCGCACGCGGCCGTATGCTTGATGATCCGGATGATGGAGCGCAGGCCCATGCTGCTGATATAGGTCAGCCCGGAGAGGTCGAGCAGAACCCGCGCGTGCGTTTCGCCAAGCAGGGATGCGGTTTGCGCCTCGAATACCGGCGCGCTGACGGTATCCAGGCGGCCGGAGACAGCGACCACGGGGATTCCCTGTACGCACTCGATGTGCGCAGGCACAGATGCAGGGGAAGTGCTGCTCATATAGGAAAGCTACTAAAAAAGATCATCTCCTGTGTAGCAAAAACTTTGCCGGCGCTTGAGCCCCGTGGAGGAAAGGGCCCTCAGGACATTCGCTTGGTGAGAGTGAAGCGGTTGGTATGACCGCGGCGCTCGTAGGCCACGTGGTCGGCCAAATTGCGCAGGAGATGGATTCCCAGTCCACCGATCGGCCGGTCCTCAATGTCGAGCGAGAGATCCGGAGGCGGCGCTGCCAGCGGGTCAAACGGATGTCCGTCATCGATCACGGTCATGGTCAGGGTTCGATCGGCAACGGAGAGGCGAATGGCGATGGTATGCTCGCCGGCATCGTCGTAACCGTAATGAATGCAGTTGGTGACCATCTCCTCGATCGCGAGAAGCAGCAGGTTCCGCGCTTCCTCAGAAGGCTGATGGAGGTCGAGCCAGGCCTCCGCCGCCTGGGTAGCAGGCGCGATGGCGTCGCGGGTATTTCGTACCTGTAGAATGAGACTTTCGCCCACGATACTCTGCGCTCCGGCTTGACTGCCAAAGATTATAAGGGCACCCGTCTAGGTCCTGGAATCCACAACCTGTCCGCAGGCTATCGGGGAGGTCAAAAGAGATTTCTTGCCATGGAGGCAAGCGGCGATTTATCGTTCACTCTCAAGTTCCCCTTTGTCAGATTAACTATCGATAATCCCAATTCCCACTTTTCCAGGTTGACTTCAATGAGTGCAGTCCTGAAGAAGATCGCTCTCGGTTTGATCTTGATCCTGATATCGGGAGGCATACTGCTCTACTCCGACCTGGATTCCCGGCGGGCGGATGCGGGCAGCAGCGGAAACTCCGGGCGGCCTTTGCGCGTGGCCATGGTGCAGCAGACTTCGATCCCGCCGCTGGATGACGGAATCGAAGGCGCGCTGGCGGCGCTGAAAGAACGCGGGTATGTGGACGGCGGCCACATGACCGTTCGCCTCTACAATGCCCAGGGAGATATCAGCACCGCAAACGCGATTGCCAAGGAAGTGACCAGCAGCGACTTCGATCTGATCTTTTCGGCTTCCACGGTCAGCCTGCAGACCATTGCCAACGCCAACCGGTTCGCCACCCCGCCGCGCCGGCACGTGTTTGCCCTGGTCACCGATCCCTACGCGGTGGGGGTGGGAGTGAGCCGGGAAAACCACTTGAATCATCCCCCCTACATGACCGGCGTGGGCAGCCTGGCGCCGGTGGAAGATGCCTTTCGACTGGCCAGGGAGTTGCGGCCTTCGCTGAAGCGAGTGGGGCTGGTGTGGGACCCGTCCGAGGCCAATTCCGTGGTGACCACGAAGCTGGCGCGGCAGGTGTGCGCCACCATGGGCATCACGTTGGTTGAGGCCAACGCCGAGAACTCGACCATGGTGGGAGAAGCCATGGGCGCGCTGCTGTCGCGGAAGGTGGAAGCCGTCTGGGTGAGCCCCGACCTGATCACATCGCATGGGCTGGACGTGATTGTGAGCAAGGCGAAGACCGCCAAAATACCGGTGTTTACATCCACTCCACGGACTACCACCACGGGCGCGCTTTTCGATCTGGGCGCGGACTATCTGGCCATCGGACACGTTGCCGGCGATGTTGCCGCCGATGTTCTGGACGGGCGCGATCCGGCCCAGATTCCGGTGGAGAACAGGATGCCGGTCATCCTGCAGGTAAATAGGCTGGTGCTGGCCGGATTGCGGGACCAGTGGGAGTTGCCGGAAGCGGTGGTGCAGCGCGCCAACGTGGTGGTGGACACAACCGGGCGTCATGTCAGGAGCGCGGGGCCGCCGGCCATGGCCGAGACTGCTACGGGAGAGGGCACAAAACCAAAATGAGGCCTTTCGCGATCGAGCCAGTACGGAACCCCACTAAAGGAACCAGATGATGCAGATTACGCAGCATCCCGAAGCCGAATTGCTCGAACTCCGCGTCTCCGGCCGGATTGATGCCACCTGGGCGGAACACCTGAGCACCACGATTGAGAATGCGGTGCGCGCAGGGTCGCACCGGGTTGTTCTGAATTTTGCCGGGGTGGAATACATCAGTTCGCTGGGAATCCGCGTGCTGCTGGTGCAATACAAGCTCCTGAATTCGGTCAAGGGGAGCCTGGGCATCAGCCACCCCAACGAGTTCTGCCGAAACATACTGACGACGGTGGGACTGTCTGCGATCCTGGTTCGCGACGGCGAGGAGAAAGCGGGCGCGGCTACCGCACCGGCTCCACGGCTGAAACGGGGAGGTGCGACCTATGAGGTCTATCCGCAACCGGTCTCGCAAGCGCTTTCCTGCATGCTGATCGGCCAACCCGAGCGGCTTGGATCCACTGGATTCAGCGACGCGGATTGCCGTTCCATGACGTTTGCCAGTGGGTCATTCGGTTTGGGGCTGGGGGCATTCGGTGAAGGCTATGCCGATTGCCAGGGCCGGTTCGGGGAATTTCTGGCGGCAGGAGGATGCGCGATCACGCTGCCTACCAACGAGCCGCATGCCTTGCCCGATTACGTGGTGGAAGAAGGCGCGCTGGTTCCCCGCGTCGAGACCCTCTATGCGCTGGCGGGTACCGGCGATTTCTCCACCATGGTTCGATTTGACGCGCTGGCCGAGGGACCGGGGAAGATCGGTCTGTCGGAACTGGTGGAGAACCTGGTTGAGTTGTCGGCTGCGGAAGCGATTGCATTTGTGGTACTGGCCGAAGCCGCCGGGCTGGTGGGCGCCGCGCTGCGGAAATCGCCTGCGGGAATGCCGCTGTCGTGCGATTTGCCCGCAGTGCGGGAATGGTTGTCATTCACCACCGAGCGCGCCACCGAAAAGTGCTTGTGTCTGCTGGTAGGAGTGGCGGGAAGAAATGTGGAGGGCGAGGCCGCGGCGTTCCTGCGCCCCATCAAGGCGGCATCGCCGATTGGGTCGCACATTCACGCGGCTGCGTTTCCCTACCGGCCGGTGCAGCGCGGCGAGCTGCCCTTCGGGAAGGCGGTTGGCGATGTGCTCGCTGCCTCGAGCCCCAGTACAGTCCTGCACTTGATGGCCGATACGCGTCCCTTTGAGGGCGTGGGAGAAACCGATCTGGCGCGTGGCGCGTGCTGGATGGGTTCGCTGAATTCGATCGCGCGAGGATGAGACGTTCATGACTCTGTTGATTGGGGCATTGACCCTGGGATTCATTCTGGCGTTGCTCGCACTCGGCGTGTATGTGAGCTTTCGCATCTTCAATATTCCCGACATGACGGCGGAAGGGTCGGTGACGCTGGGCGCTTCGGTCACAGCGGCCTTGATGATTGGCGGGCACAATGCCGTTCTGGCAACGGCTGCCGGAACCGCCGCGGGCGCGGTGGCCGGCGCAATCACCGGAGTCCTGGCCACCAAGTGCAGGATCAATCCACTGCTGAGCGGAATCCTGGTGATGACCGGCCTCTACAGCGTCAACCTCCACGTCATGGGAAGGAGCAATCTGCCCCTGCTGGAGGTAAAAACGCTGGCTACATTTGCCGAAGATTCTGGCGCCCGCATCTTCAGCGGCACCGCCGACCTGGACGTAGCGGGATGGGCGGTAAGCGTTCGCGACGCGTCCATGCTGCTGGCAATCGTGCTGTTTGTGATTGCGGTTTGCGTGCTGCTCTACTTCTTTTTCCGCACCGACATGGGCACCGCAATGCGCGCCACCGGCGATAACCCGAACATGATTTGCGCGCTTGGGGTCAGCGTAGATGCGGCGACCATCTTCGGCCTGGCCATGTCCAATGGCCTGATCGCCCTCTGCGGCTCATTGATTGCGCAATACCAGGGTTTTGCGGATGTGCAGATGGGAATCGGCATGGTGGTGCTGGGCATCGCCAGCGTGATTATTGGCGAAGCGCTGGTGGGCACGCGGGCAGTGGGCCTGCTCATCACCGGGACAGTGATGGGCTCCGTCCTGTTTCGCCTGCTGGTGGCCATCGCCCTGCGCTGGGGCTTGAGCCCCAACGATCTCAAGCTCATTACCGCGGTGTTCGTCTTTGCCGCGCTGGTGATGCCTGACCTTGGACGGCGGCTGAAATCGAGCCGCATGAAAACACGTCAACTTGCTTCCGCGAAGGCGGCCGATGCCTATGCTGCAGATTAATCGCATATCGAAAACATTCAATCCCGGCACGCCCAATGAGGTGAGGGCGCTCACCAACGTTTCGCTCACCCTTGCGCCTGGCTCATTCCTTACCGTCATCGGGACCAATGGATCAGGCAAAACAACGATGCTGAATGCGGTCGCGGGCACATTCCTGGTGGATACGGGGAGCATCTCGGTTGCCGGCCAGAACATCACCCAGTGGCCGGAGCACCGCCGCGCCAAGCTGATCGGACGCGTGTTTCAGGATCCTTTTCGCGGCACCGCCCCCACCATGTCGATTGCCGAAAACCTGGTGCTGGCTTCGCGACGGGGAAAGCGCCGCGGACTTGGCATGGCGGTCAATCGCCGCTTGAAGGGTGAGTTGCGCGATCGCATCCGCCCTTTGAATATGGGACTCGAAGATCGGCTCGACAATCCCATCGGCAGCCTCTCCGGCGGTCAGCGGCAAGTGCTGACGCTGCTGATGGCTTCCTGGCTCAAACCGGAATTGCTGCTGCTGGACGAGCACACCGCGGCGCTCGATCCGAAAACTGCCGACCAGGTTATTCGCCTCACCTACGAGATTATCGAGCGCGACAAGCTGACCACGCTGATGGTCACGCACTCCATGCAGCAGGCGGTGAACCTGGGCGATCGCATCGTGATGATGCACAAGGGCAGGATCCTGCACGACCTCAAGGAAAGCGAGCGGGCGCGGGTGCGGCCCGAAGATCTGCTCAGCCGCTTCGAAGACGTTCGCCGGCGCGAGCAACTGGATGGCGCCGTCGCGGAGATGTTGACCTGCAGTTACGTTTAGCCGTTTCTATTTTTCCCGGAGGAGTCTCATGACCATTAGTCGACGCAGGATGATTGTGCAATCTACGGCCGGAGCGCTGGCACTGGCCGGCTGCCGTGGGCGTTTCCCCGCCGGAAAAAACGCACACGGGAATGGAAACCTCCGCATCGGGCTGGTCTACTTCGCCCCCGAGGAGGGTGCGGACCTTTGCATGAAAGGCCTGTTCGACGGTTTGAAGGATCAGGGACTGGAAAAGGGCCGGAATCTTGAAGTACTCAGCTCCCACGCGCAGGGCGAGATAGAAAATATCCCCATGCTGATTCAGAATTACGTGAGTCAGGGCGTCGATCTGATCGTCACCATGACCACCCCGTGCCTGACCGCGGCCTGCAGCATCGCGAGGAACTCGCGGGTGGTGTTCACATATGTTTACGATCCGGTGGCCGCCGGAGCGGGCAGCAGTTTTACCAGTCACCTGCCGAATATCACCGGCGTCGGCTCCTTCCCTCCGGTGGAGGCAACCGTCGATTTGATTCAGAAGCTGGTGCCGAAGGTAAAAGCCGTGGGGACTGTGTACAACACGTCGGAGGCAAACTCGGTCAAGGTCATCAGCGTGGCCCGCGATATCTTCCGTAAGAGAGGCATCGGACTGGAAGAAGTAACTGCGACCAACACCAGCGAAGTTTTTCAGGCAGCTCAAGTGGCCTGCTACCGCAAGGTCCAGGCCATCTGGGTCACCGGCGACAACACCGCTTTGCAGAGTTTCGACGGCATAGTCAAAGCGACTAGAAACGCCAAACTGCCACTCTTCATCAATGACCCTGAATTTACCGCGCGCGGCGCCGTGGCCTGCGTGGGACTTGGATGGTATCCGGCAGGCCACGCCGGTGGAGTGGTGGCTGCTCGCGTGCTTCGCGGGGAGAATCCGCAGGGGATACCCTTCCAGGAAGTGGCGATGCAAAAGCTGGTGCTCAATCAGGAGGTCGCGCGCGGCCTGGGCATTGTCTTTCCCCAGGATGTGGTTCAGGCGGCGCAGGGATAAGCAGTACCACCGGCATCCAGGCCGGCTGTCGCGCTGGACCCCCGTCCCGCACTGCGAGTAGGGAATCGCACCGTCTTTTCCTGGCATCTGCGCGGGAATCACACGGTGCAATTCAAACCGCTTTCAAACTGAGAGTGCGCCTTTCTTTGCCGATCGACTACTGTTCGGTATAGGTGTAGTCGTTGTATTGCCATGCTCCGTTGATCCACGAATAGAGGCGCGCATAGATCGTCCCCCCGGTTGTGGGTATATTGCTGACCACCCCGGTGGTGAGGGCAGTAGTGGTCGCATTAG
>DASZLF010000101.1:0-33808 GCA_035552555.1 Occallatibacter sp. | reverse complement strand
CGCACCAGCTCGCTGAATCGCGCTTTGGCGTCATGCAGCACCCAATAGCTCGTACGATGATCGGCGGGACGAGAGGATTGCTTGGGCATCGGCGGTCAAATTAAATTAGTCATATCGACTAATTTATGGCGTTCCATGCTGGCCCGCAAGTGCCGGAAAGCGGCTCGTCACCGCCCCGCCAATAAACAGCAAAAAGCAGTAAGCACGATGCGCCGCATATTGGTTTCTCCGTGCCGCACAGTCCCAGCCTCACTCCACCGTCACGCTCTTCGCCAAATTCCGCGGCTGATCCACGTCGCACCCGCGCCGCACCGCAATCTCATAAGCCAGCAACTGCAGCGGCACAATCTCCACCAGCGGCGAAAGCAGCTCGATGGTCGGGGGAATGTGAATCACGTGCTCCACCAGCTCGCCGATCGCCGCATCGCCTTCGGTTGCTACTGCAATCACGCGGCCCGACCGCGCCGTTACTTCCTGAATGTTTGACAGCGTCTTCTCGTACCGCAGCTTCGATGCCGGATCGCGTTCGTCGCGCGTGGCCAGCACCACCACCGGCAGCGTCTCGTCAATCAGCGCGTTGGGCCCGTGCTTCATCTCCCCCGCGGGATAGCCCTCCGCGTGAATGTAGGAAATTTCCTTCAGCTTCAGCGCCCCTTCGAGCGCAATGGGAAAATGAATGCCGCGTCCCAGGTAAAGAAAATCGCGCGCATTCGAGAAATCCTTGGCCAGCGCCTCGCACTGCGGCGAGCACGACCGCAACACTTCTTCCACCTTGCCCGGAATCCGCGTCAGCTCCTCCATCAGCGCCACCGACTGCTGCTCGTCGAGCTGTCCCCGCAGTTGACCCAGCTTCATCGCCAGCAAAAACAACGCCGTCAATTGCCCGGTAAACGCCTTGGTGGAAGCCACGCCGATCTCCGGTCCGGCATGGGTGTAGATCGCGCCATGCGCCTCGCGAGCCACCATGGCGCCCACCACGTTGCAGATGGCCACTGTCTTCGAGCCCAGCGCCTTCATTTCGCGCTGCGCCGCCAGAGTGTCGGCGGTCTCGCCGGACTGCGTGATCAGCAGCCCCAGCGCGTGCTTGTCGGCAATCGGATTCCGGTAGCGATATTCGCTGGCATAGTCCACATCCACCGGCAGCCGCGCCAGCCGCTCGATCATGTACTTGCCCGCCAGCGCCGAGTGCCAACTGGTGCCGCACGCGGCAATATTGATGCTGGTCGCCGCAGCCAACTCCGCGTCGCTCAATTCCATTTCGCCCAGGAACACCTTGCCGGAATCCAGCGACATGCGGCCCAGCGTGGTATCGCGGATGGCCCGCGGCTGCTCCCAGATTTCCTTGAGCATGAAATGCTTGTAGCCGCCCTTTTCCGCCTGGATGGGGTCCCACTGGATGCGCTGCAGCTCGCGCTCGATCGGCTGTCCCTCAAAGTCGGTCAGGGTCACGCCATCGGGCGTCAGGATCGCCATATCGCCATCGGCAAGAAAATAAATATTGCGCGTATGATGCAGGATTCCCGGCACGTCCGAGGCGATGAAATACTCTCCATCGCCCACCCCGATCACCACCGGAGGTCCTGAGCGCGCGGCCACAATCTTGTCCGGCTCGGCCGACGACAGAATGCCCAGCGCAAACGCGCCGGTGAGCCGCTTCACTGCCCTGCGCACCGCGTCTTCCAGCTTTACCGGCTTGCCCGCCGCCGCGGCGTCCTTCTGCACTTGCTCGATCAGGTGCGCAATGATTTCCGTATCCGTCTCGGTGACAAACTTGTGCCCCTGCCCGCTCAGCTCGCGCTTCAACTGCAGGTAGTTCTCCACGATGCCGTTATGAACCACCACGATCCGGCCCGTGCAGTCGCGATGCGGATGCGCATTCTCTTCGGTGGGCCTTCCATGGGTGGCCCAGCGCGTGTGCCCAATGCCGAACGTCCCCCGCAGCGGATGATCGTGCAGCACGTCTTGCAGTTTTTGCAGCTTGCCCGGCGCGCGGCAAACCTCCAGCAGTGCGGTTCCCGGGCTTCCCACTGCAATTCCCGCCGAGTCGTACCCGCGATATTCCAGCCGGCGCAGTCCCTCCAGGATGACAGGGACCACCTCTTTCCTGCCCACGTAACCCACAATTCCGCACATGGAACCATTCTATAAGGCAGGGATTAGGGGAGGGAGTGGCTCTGATCACTGTTCACTGACCACTGACCACTAACCACTGACCACTGACCACTGTCGTCGTCATTCCTCAATGCGGTACGTGTACTCTTCAATCACCGGATTGGTCAGCACCTCGCGCGCAATCCGCTCCACCTGTGCGCGCGTCTCGTCCGAGCCCAGCCCGTCGGCCAGCGATAGCGCAAAATACTTGCCCTGCCGCACCGCCTCCACCTGCCCGAATCCGATCTTCCGCAATGCGTTCTGGATGGTCTGGCCCTGGGGATCCAGGACCGACGCCTTCAACGTGACATAGACATGCGCCTTCATCATCCGTGATTATAGATCGATAGGCATCCCAGCCGGCCTGTGACCAGGCTTCGCTGCCGCCATTTCCCCGTCCCGCGCCAGTTCGCATGCCAGGGTCCCAGTTTCCTCGGCCGGCGGAAGCGCTTCTTTCCCCCGGCCGCGCATCCAAATTCCGTGTACCACTCACAGAGCCAGCATCATCAGGAGAGCAAGAATGGTCAACTATCTTGAGCTGCCCATCGGCGACCGCTCACCCGAGGTCTTCCGCGCGGTGATCGAGATTCCCAAGGACGGCACCAACAAGTTCGAATACGACAAGGAACTGCACGTCTTCAAGCTCGACCGCAATCTTCACTCGCCCGTCCATTATCCCGGCGATTACGGCTTCATTCCTTCCACCCTGAGCGACGACGGCGATCCCCTCGACGTGCTCGTTCTGGTCCCCGCTCCCACCTTTTCCGGATGCGTTCACGAAGTCCGCCCCATCGGCCTGCTGGAAATGCTCGACCAGGGCACTCTCGACGAAAAGGTGCTCGCCGTGGGCAAAAACAATCCCCGCTACACCAACGTGTGGAATTACACCGACATTTATCCCCACATGCTCAAGGAGATCACCCACTTCTTTTCCATCTACAAGGACCTGGAAGGCAAGCGCGTCGAGATCAAGGGGTGGCACGATGCGGCGTATGCCCGCGACCATGTCGTGAAGGCCGCAAAGATGTTCGAGAACAACCGCGCCAAAAAGAGTTCCGCCAAACAGATCGAGGCCAAGGTCAAGGCCGCCAGCTAGAGCATCCTCGCTGACCACAAGCAAAAGGGGCTGCGTCCGCGCGGCCCCTTACCGATTTTTAGAAGCCCCCGTTCTCCGATAGGAACGCTTTACGACGCCGCTTCAAATCGCCCACAAAGCCTCCGATTCTCGACAACGCTGCACCACGCTACTTCACGGCTTTCCCAAAGACTCCGATTCAGGAAAACGCTTCACGACGCTACTTTACATCTCCTAAAAAACTCCGCCGCTGCAGGAAAACGCGT
Source organism: Occallatibacter sp. (assembly GCA_035552555.1). Taxonomy (GTDB): domain Bacteria; phylum Acidobacteriota; class Terriglobia; order Terriglobales; family Acidobacteriaceae; genus Telmatobacter. Next base: position 30,316 of record DASZLF010000101.1, on the reverse strand, counting down.
AGGGGCGCGACTTCAGTCGCGCCGATAACTGCCACCAAATGTGTCGGGCTTCAGCCCCTGCGGGAAGCTCTTTGCTCACCGTGATTCAAAACCCATTTTGCGCACGCCGCGAAGGGATGTCCCGACCCCTGGCGCAGTTCTAAACCGCGAGCAACCTGCACCCGAGAATCCCCTGTCCTACCGACAGCACAAAAATCGCTCACCCCGCCCGGATGAGCCGCACTTCACCCGGAACCGACCCCAAGGAGTTGCGACCATGAAACTGTTCTCCGCGCACATTGAAGACTTCCGCACCCTCTACATCAGCAACCTCAAGAAAGCCCTCGACATGGAGCAGAAGATCACAAAATCGCTTCCCGACCTGATTGAAAACTCCACCGACACCGAGTTGGCCGACGCCTTCCGCGTGCATCTGGACGAAACCCGCGGCCATGTGTCCACAGTGGAAGGCATCCTCCGCAAGCATATCGGCGAACCCGCCACCGAAACCTGCAAGGTGATCAACGGGCTGACCACGGAAGCCTCCGACACCATCAAGGACGCCACCGACCCGTCCATTCGCGACATTGCGCTCATCGGCGCCGCCCAGCAGGTGGAGCACCACGAGATTGCGGTCTACGGCACCCTGCGCCGCTGGGCCGAGATTCTCGGCCTCGACGAAGATGCCGCGCTGCTGGAATCCATTGAAGCCGAAGAGGAAAACGCCGACGCCGTGCTGACCGAGATTGCCGATCGCGTCAACCTTGAGGGAGCGGTGGGAGAGACGCCGGTGCCGGCTTTCTCCCGGACGGCCCGATAACCGCTCGAACGACTCGAAAACCACCACAACCTGGGTGCCCCACTCTAACCGCGTGTTTTGCGGTTAGGGTGGGATCCACGAATCTTCCGGCCCAACGTGGGGCCAATGGATGCCCCCGGATTTCGAATGGAGTGGCCGAAATTACCAGTCCGCCCATATGTACCAGTTGCCATCGATGTGCACGTAGGAGGGGCTTCTTGGTTTGTCTGTTCGATAGAAAGCGTCAAGGGTGATGACGGTGTTCGGCGGTTCGCGCTGCGGCCAGGAAATTTCGACATGACGCGTGTCACCGCCCCAGCCAGAGCCCCAAGTTCCAAACGAAACTTCAACAAGATCTCTCCCTTGGTCCACCCTGCTGGCGCCGATCTCCTTAAGCAATGCGAGATATTCCTGATACCTCGTGACCGGCATTCCTCCGTCAGGGGGAATCTTCCAGGTGACGGAATCCTCCCATTGAACACCCCAGGTTGCTACCCCGGTCACGCCCTTATCCTCCGAAAGCATCGTCCGCACGCGTTCATAGGAGGCCCGATGAGCACTGAAATCCCTAACAATCTTGCCCTCTTTAGGTGGTCTGGATGAAATGGACACGATGATGGAGCACGAAGCGATGAACGCAACGACGGAAAACGAGATGATCGCGAAGCGCCTGAAAGAACGCATAGGCTGCACCCCAAATTACGTTACACCCGAGTGACCTGCCGCTTCTTTTGCTCTCAACGCGCCACGGTCGTAGTCCCTTGCGGGGCAGCGCGGCGCATCCGCGGCCGGCTGGTCCAGTAGAGCAATGGTCCCAGCAGCGCCACTGCCAGCGAGAACAGCAGCGCCGAAACCTCCTGCTTTCCCAGCACCACTTCTTCTGCCCGCGAAACATAGAGCGCATAGCCGATCAGCGCCGCCGGTCCCACGCCCAGCGCGCACGCCATCCACAAGCTTCCAGCCCGAAACGGCCGCGGCAGTTCCGGCTCCCGCACTCGCAGCACCACCAGGGCCGCAAACTCCAGTAGCAGGCTGGTTCCATAAAGCACCAGGTCCATGGTGATGAGCTTTTCAAACGGCAGCGCCAGCGCCAGCGCCCACCCCAGCCCGCAGAACAATACGCTCACCCAGGGCACCCCGCGGCGGTTTCTCGCCGCCAGCGCGCGCGGCAGCATGGCGTCTTCGGCCATGGCCATGGGCACGCGCGAGTAGCTCATCACCAGCGCGTTGAACATGCCCACTCCGGTGAGCACTCCGCCAGCCGCCACCGCCCATCCCAGCCACCGTCCCACCCATCCGGCTCCGCCCACTGCCGCCGCCGCGGTGGTCCAGTCGCCGGTTGCGAATTTCTCCACCCCGATGCCCGCCACCGCCACCGCGGCAATGGGCAGGATGTAGGTGACGGTGACCAGTCCGATCGAGGCAATCATGGCCCGCGGATACGTCCGCTGCGGATTCTCCACCTCTTCAGCCACCGTGGAGGCGTTGTCCCAGCCCATGTAATTCCACATGGCCACCAGGATGGCGGTGGAAAAGGCCGCGCTCGAGCCGGGGCCGCTCCAATTCACCGCCGGATGGGTCGAGAGACCATGCCAGAATCCCAGCCCCACCATGACCGCAAACGGAGCCAGCAGCAGCGCCGACAGCCACATCGAGCCCTCGCCCACGGCCCGGGCTCCGCGCAGGTTCCACAGGCAGCACAAGGCCACCACCGCCAGCTTCCACAGCCAGCCGTACCAACCTGCGGTCAGCGCCGGGTCAAACTTGCTCAGGTAGTCCACCACGAAGGCGGGGTAGATGGCCATATCGAACACGCTGGCGGAGAGCGACAACCAGCTCTCCTGGTATCCCCAGAATGGCCCCATGGCCCGCCGCACCCACACGTAGAAGCCTCCGTCAGCGGGGATGGCGGAGGCCAGCTCGCCGATCATCAGCGCGGTGGGCAGGCTCCAGAAGACTGGCAGCAGCAGCAGAATCAGCACTGCCCGCGCAAACCCCGCGCCGCCCAGAATGTCCTCAATGGCGTAAGGCCCGCCCGAGACCATGAAGAACGTGGCCGCGACGAGGGGCACAATGGCCATTTTCCGGGCTTGGCGGGGATGGGCGCGCATGCAAGTGAATGTAGCAAAAAACAGGGATTAGGGATTAGGCGTCGGGCGCCACGCACTCGGGCATCAGGGACCAGAAGGCCGGGACCAGAGAGCAGGGATCAGGCGACTGCCCTAATCCCTAATCCCTAACCCGTAATCCCTAATCCCTCAGTCCCTAGTCCCTCTCACTTCGGCGCCGCCGGCGCCCCCGGGCGCGGCCCTTCATGGTGCTCCTCCGGCGGGGGCACGAACTTCTCCGGCTTCACGTGGCCACGGTGGCAGGTTCCGCAGGCCACCGGCGGACCCGACTCGTCCACCATGCTGAGGTAGTTCTGGTCAATATCCTGAGTCATCTTGTACATCAGCCGGGCGGTGCTCTTTTCCGGCTTGGAATCGTCGGCGAAATTCATCCGGGGGTGGCCGTTGGGGGCCAGGTTTTTGGGGTCGGGAGTGTGGCAATGATCGCAGTGGGTTCCCAGCGCCCCAGCCCAGCCTTCCATGATGTCGCGCACCTGCTGCCCGGTCAGGTTTTTGGGCAGCACCTTGAGGTTGGTGGGCGCCGGCCAGTTGCGCGAGGGGCGAAACTCGCCGGGATGCTGTTCCGGTGCGCCGGCAGGTGCCTGGGCGGCAGGAGCCTGGCTGGCTTGCGGCTGCGGCGCCTGGGCGCTCAGCGACACGGCCACAATTGCCCCGGCAAGTACAGCGGCCGCGGCGGCGAAAAGCGAAAGCGAAGGATTTTTCAAGAGGAAAGAGTCCTTGTGCGGGGAATTTGGACAATGCTTGTCTGTTCAGACGAAATTCTACGGGATGAAGATGCGTCTTCCCTGAAGACTTTTGGGACCGGAGACGCAGGCGTTTCCCGGCGCCGCAAAGCGCAGCGGCCAGTCTACCGCCTCGTTTGCCTCGTTGATCCCGATTCGCGGCGTTACCATAGCCTCCCGCAGCGTGAACCCATCGTCCCGCACCTGCAGGGGCGACTCCGCAGCGGTCACATCCAGCCCATTGTGGGTGGTCCGCAGCACGCCCAGAGCCTGGCACAGGCGGCTGGGCCCGCTGGTCAATTGCCGCGGAAAGCTCCCGGCATGGGCCGCGGCCCCGGGAAGACGGCGGTTCCGCGCCATCTGCTCCAGCCCGGCCATGGGCTCCAGCGCCCGCAGCAGCACGCACCCCGCCTGCCCCTCGGCCTCGCAGGAGATGTTGAGGCAGAAGTACTGGCCATAAATGGAGTAGACATACGCATGCCCCGGCAGGCCGAAGAGGACCAGGTTGCGCGGCGTGGGCCCGCGGTGGGAGTGCGCCGCCGGATCGGGAGGATCGTGGTGCGGCCCGAGATAAGCTTCGACCTCCACGATCCGCCCCGACATCATCCCCCAGGCGCCGCGGTGCACCAGCACTTTGCCCAGCAGGCGCGGAGCGACCCAGTCCGGCCGGGTCTCAAAAAAGCCGCACGGAAGCAGCCTGCCAGCAATGGGAACCGTGTTCACGGCTGCGTCTGAGCGCATTCCTATCTCACTCCTGACATGCCGGTGTTCCACATTGCTCTCCCCTTAACAAGAGTCCCCATAGTAGTATTCTGGGACCTCCGAGGAAACCTATGATTCCCAGCAACCTGCAGGCGCTCTTCTGGGACACGAACCTTGACACTTTCACACCGGAAGCCTATCCCGATTACACGATCTTCCGTGTCTTGGAACTCGGCGACCAGGCGGCGGTGAATTGGATGCGGCAGACGTTTCCGGAAGAGGAAATCCGTCGCGTGCTCAAGTCAGAACGTCGACTCTCTGAAAAGTCTGCCACGTTCTGGGCGCTCGTCTACGGGGTTCCGTCTCGCGAGGTCGCGGCATTGAATCACGGCCGCCGGCCGCCACCCAATCACCAAAGGACATTGCCATGACCGATCGCGAACCCGATGCGTGGCACCGTGAGGTGATCCCCGCATCGACCGAATCAACGTTGCACGCCCTTGAAGAAACACATTTGCTTGAGGGCTTTTATCTCGCCGGTGGCACGGGGCTTGCGCTTCAATTCGGCCACCGCCTTTCCCTCGACCTCGACTTCTTCTCTCCCGAACACTTCGAGGAGGATGCATTCCTTCAGCGCCTGCATGGGCTGCACGGGTTTGCGCTCGCTTCGAAAGCACCCTACACCCTGCACGCTATCGTCGAGACCACTAAGGTCAGCTTTCTCGGGTTCGCCTATCCCATGCTCTTTCCGCTCCGCAGTTTCCTGAGCACACCGGTTGCCGATCCTCGCGACATCGCCTGCATGAAAGTGAGCGCAATCGCCGCTCGCGGCACGAAGCGGGATTTCATCGACATCTATTTGGCAGCCCAACGTTACGGCCTCGATGAGATCCTGCGGATGTTCGAGAAGAAATTCGCGCAATCCAACTACAGCACCGTGCATCTGTTGAAGTCGCTCACGTTCTTCGCGGATGCCGAGAAAGACCCCATGCCGCACATGCTTGTTCCTCTCCAATGGGAGGGGGTCAAACAGTTCTTCGTTCGGGAATCCCCCCGGCTCCTCTAACAGTTTGGATGTTCTCCTCAACCATCTATCCGCCTTCACTCACCATCCTGCCGGCTTCGCAAACGTGCCCTTCCGGTCGGTCAGCGTCCTCGGAAACTGGCTGGAAGCCAGATCCCCCTGCCGGATGCGCTTGATGAAGGTCGCGTACTGCCGGAGTTCCCGGCTGTGAAACTGATGCGGGTTGAGGATGCCAACTGGCAGCCCAATTTCCTGGGCGACCGCCACCTCGAACCGTTTCATATAGGCGTCCCATCGGGGTGATCCTGTAAAATTGTAATAGAAACTCCCCCTGCCCCTCGGTGGGCAGGAAGCGAGGCCGATCCGCAAGGGTCGGCCTCAGTGTTGTACGCCGTGCATTGTTCAGAATTGTCGCAAGCGCCCCTCTCCGATGAGAACGGAGGGTCTTTTCAGCCCCACACCCCCTTGAGCCAGCCGCTGCGCCTCGTACCGCCTTATTTCCGCGCCTTCTTCCATTCCTCCAGCAGCGCCAACACTTGTTCGGCGTGGCCCTCCGGGGTTACTTTGGGAAAAACGTGCAGCAGGGTCTGGTCGGGCCCGATCACAAACGTGGTCCGCTCAATTCCCCACACTTTCTTCCCGTACATGTTCTTTTCCTTGAGCACGCCAAACTGATTGCATACTCGCTCGTCTACATCAGCAAGGAGTGTGTACGGCAGGTTGTATTTGGCTTTGAATTTCGCCTGGGACTGGGGAGTGTCGCGGCTGATGCCCAGCACCACCGCGCCGGCCTTCTCGAGCTTGGTGAAGGCATCGCGGAACCCGCAGGCTTCGATGGTGCAGCCGGGCGTATCGGCCCGGGGATAGAAGAACAGCACCACCGGCTTTCCCGCATAATCGGTGAGACTTACCGTCTTGTTCTCATCGGTCTGCAGGGTGAAGTTGGCAACCTTTTCGTGCAATTCCATGGGGAATCCCCCCTCGTAGGGTGAAAAGTAGTGACCGTCAGTCAACATTATTTCCGAGCCGGCCTCCCGGTGTCATTGACCCGCCCATTCATGATGGCTGTCATTCCCAACACGGCTGTCATCCTGAGCGGAGCCTGGAGCGCTTTTTGCTCCGGGCGCAGTCGAAGGACCTGCATTTCCTCAGCCCTCCTCGCCGCCACGGTCCTGTTCTGCTCAATTCCCGCGCTCGCCCAGTACCCCGGCCAGGTCAGCCAAAAATCAAAGGACGTCCCTCAACTGCGCGCCATTGCGGTTCTGGAGTGGACCGGAGAGGCGGGCAAGCCGAAGGCGTGCCGTATCGTCCCCGTGAGCGTGTACGACGGCGAAAAGCTCCAGGACGGCGGGCTCTATCTTGCCCGCCCCCAGCCTCTGGCGCTTGCCGGCGAGGTGGAATACGAGTTGAAGGAGAACGGCCGCACCATCGGCCTGTTCGACATCAAAAATACCGGCCAGGAGCAGGGTTCCTGGGTGGGTTATGGCGACTGGAAACAGGTGCCGCATCCCAAGCCGGCGTTCGCCGCCACCGCCAAAATCGACGATGACGACGCGGAAAGCGACGACAAGCCCGTCCTGCATCGCAAGCACCACGGGGACGAGGCTGGAGGCGGCGGAACCGATTCGACTACAACAAAACCCGCGGAGGATCCCGATCGCCCCAAGCTTCACAACGATTCCAGTGACCAGTCCGGGAACTCCGGCGCCCCGTCCGATTCCGATCATCCCACCCTGCACAAGAAGAGCGGCGATGATTCCGCGTCCGACTCATCGGCCGGCAACGCTCCGGTGGATTCCGACCGGCCTGTGCTGAAAAAGCCCAAGCCGCAGCCGGCGACCCTGCCCGCGGACGAGGGAGGGCACGTCAGCTCGCTGCCCGGTGTCACCGATCCCGACCGCCCGCGGCTCAAGCGGGGCATGTCCAATGCCGAAAGCCTCCATGTGCTTCCCAGCCTGATGGGGCTGCCCCCCGACATGCAGCAGGCGGTGGCGGTTTCCGATGCGCGCAACCGGCCGGAACACCCGTGGACGTATAGCTGGGCCAATCCCGGCGACGAGGCCAAGATGAAGGCGGCCATGGAAGATCTTGCCCGGCAGGCTCTCGGACCGTCGCATCCCGCGCCCGCGCCGGCGCCCGCCAAAGCCGGCGGCGCTCACCACAGCGCGGCCAGGAGGGCAGCCAAGCCGGCGCCGCCTCCAGCCGAAGCCGGTCCGGTGGACAACGAACAATTCCGCGTGTTCGAGCTGGCCTACGGCTCCGGGGCCACCATGGTCCTGAGCGCGCATACCAATGGGCCGCTGGCCCAGGAAAAGTTCGTGACCCTGATCGCCCAGCCCGACCTCTACGGGAATGTGCTGGTCCTGCTCAAGAACGTGACCGACGGCGCGCACCTGGACGAAACTCCGTGGATGCGCCTGGTGGACCCGGTGGATGCGCTGGCGGACAATCGCGGCGAGCTGCTGTTCGAGCTGCGTAGCGACACCAGCCGCCAATTTGCGCTGTATCGCGTTCTGCGCGGCCGCGCCGACAAACTGTTCGTGACGTTTGGCGGGTATTTCGGAACGGTGGCGAGCGATTAGCGGGAAAGTATACGGAAGTTAGCGAGTTTATCGAAACAACATAAACTCGCTAAACTCAGTCAATATTCTCCGCTAATCGCCAGGCGTGCTTCTACATAGAGGGCAGAATCTGCGGCCGATCGCGGGGGCGGGTGTCTCGCAGGCTGGTGTACTCGGGCGGCACGGGATCGAATGAGTGACGAACCGCACTCAAGTTGAGGCAAGAGCGCCTTTTCTTCGCGAATAAAGTGGACTCTTGCTGTCCACAATTGCCTTGTCAGCTACAATTGGGGTATGGGTGGAGGTCTACGCCATCCTTGTGAGGAAACCCTACCGAATGGCATCTGTTGTATCCGGCCCTACCCCGGCTGAAACCACCACCCTCGTTCCCCCCAAACCGATCCATGGCGCGCCTTCGTCTTCGGCCTCCGTGGTTGTCCACGTTGTCCCCGCGCGCGAGCAGGTTCGCATGGGCCGCGCCGCCACCGAGGGCGATGGCATCAACTGGATCACCATGACGGCGATGATCTTCTTTCACGCCGGCGCCCTGGCCGCGCTCTTCTTCTTCAACTGGGAGAGGTTTGCGGTCTCGATCGTGCTCTATGTGCTGGCCATCAACGTGGGCATCGGCATGTGCTACCACCGCCTGCTCACCCATCGCGGCTACCACGTTCCCAAGTGGCTGGAATACGTGATGACGATTTGCGCCACCCTTTCGCTGGAAGGCGGACCCATCTTCTGGGTTTCCACCCACCGCGTCCATCACCAGATGAGCGACCAGGAAGGCGATCCCCATACCCCGCACGAAGGCGGCTGGTGGGCGCACGCCGGGTGGATTCTCATCGGCAAGTCGATGCACGCGCAGATCGAGGCGCTCAAGCGCTACACCCCCGACCTGTGCAAAGACAAGTTTCATTGCTGGCTCAGCAAGTGGCATTGGCTTCCCATCACCGCCAGCGGCGTTCTGCTGTTTGCCGGCGGCTGGATTTTCGGCGGCCTGGTCAACGGCATCGCCATGGTATTGTGGGGCGTTCTGCTGCGCGTCACCATCGGCCTGCACACCACCTGGCTGGTCAACTCCGCCACTCACATGTGGGGCAGCCGGCGATTCCAGACCAAAGACGACTCCCGCAACAGCTGGTGGGTCGCGCTGCTCACCGGCGGCGAAGGCTGGCACAACAATCACCACGCGCATCCGGTCTCCGCGCGCCATGGCCTCAAGTGGTACGAGATCGACCCCAACTTCTGGGGCATCTGGATCCTTTCCAAGCTGGGCCTGGCCAGGAAGGTGAAGGTTGCCCAGTACGATCCCAAGAACCCCAAGCCCGCGGGAATGTAAAAGCAGGGAGTAGGGAAAAGGGAGAAGAAAGCCCGGTTTGAGATTCCCTGTGACCTGAGATTTTCTCCCCGCCAAAGCAAACGGCCGCACTCCATAACGAGTGCGGTCTCTCTGTATTCACGTTCCGCCTGGATCAGTACCTGTTTTGTACACACCAAAGTCACTTCAAAGCCGCGGTGAAGTCCTGTGCGGGTAATATGGTGAGGAAGTCCATCCCTGTCCTGAACCCATCCTCTCGCTGTTCCTATCGCACGGAATGAGTAGTCCTGTCGCTTCCATGACGAGCCGGCCCGTGGCCGCTCCCACAGTCCCCGCGCCCAGGGGGAGTCTGCTACTGCGCGATCTCGATCTGCGGGACACGGCCCTGCTGAAGGCCCTGGCCATCCTGGCCATCGTGTTTCACAACTTCTTTCACGCGGTCAGCCCCGCGCATCAGAATGAATTCAGTTTCGATCCCGCCAGGTTCCCCATCTTCCTGAGTGCGGTCCAACACCCGCCATTGGCCATCCAGGCCTTCTTCTCGTTTTTCGGTCATTACGGAGTCCAGATCTTCATCTTTCTTTCGGCCTACGGTCTGTCCCGCAGTCATTGGGACGATCGGGCCGGCTGGCCAGCTTTTATGGCCGGCAGGGTGAAGAAGCTTTATCCCATCTTCGCCCTGGTCGTCGTGCCCTGGATGATGCTGGTCGCCTTCAGGCTCGGACCGCTCACCTTCTTCAAAACCGTAGGATTGCGCCTGTTGCTGCTGCTCACCGGAGTGTCTGCCTCCGCGCCCGGCTATAGCCTGCCTCCGGTGGGACCGTGGTGGTTCATTCCTTTCATTGTGCAGTTCTATGCACTGTGGCCGCTGCTGCGCAGAGTGACCAATAAGCTCGGTTGGCCCGGTCTCGTGACCGTTGCCGTCGCGGGCGTGGCCATCACCAGCGCCATCAATCCGGCTCTTGCACACCATTCCTTCAACCTGATGACCACGCCGATTGGACGCATGCCGGTGATCTGCATGGGAATTGCGGCGGCACGGTTTCCCCTTCGCATCAACGGGCTTCTCGCGTTGGCGGGAGGCGTGGTGCTGGTGCTGGGAAGCATATATGCCGTGCTGTGGCCCCTCAGCGCTCTGGGAGCGTTGATGCTGGCTCTCTGGATGTATGGGAAGGCGTGCCCGGTGCTGCGCCAGATCCCGCTTCTCCAGCGGCTCGGAGACTATTCGCTGCTGGTCTTTTTGCTCAACGGGATTGTGCGCAATCAGTTCGTACCTATGGCCGGATCGCCCAGGTCGCAGCTTGTCCTCGGCTGTGTGAGCGCGGCTGTTTCGTTTGCTATTGCGGCTCTCATTTATGAGTTGGTGCTGCGCCAACGGCCCGCTCCGCCACAACTGCGCCCCACCTGACCCATAGGACTGGGCAGCGCCGGTTAGACCAGCGACGCGCCCGCCAACTTCTCCAGCACCGCCACCGGCGCCAGCTCCGGTACCACCATCGCCGCGGGATCCACCAGGAACGTCTGCTCCAGCGCGTATTGTCCCGCCAGCACCGCATGGGGCACCGTTTCGGTGTAAACCATCCAACTCGAGCCCGCGGCAAACTGCACATACTCCTTGGCGCACACTCCCTGGAAATCCGAGTCCTCCTTCATGGCGTTGTGCAACTGCATCATGAATTCGTCGTAGGGGGTGCGCTTCCACTGCGGAACCAGCGCGGCCAGCCCTGTGGCCCTGGCCAGCCCTTTGCCCGCCCTGGCCAGCGCGCCCTCGGACTGCGGCAGCGGCAGCTTGCCCGGGGTAAAGTTTCCCACCACGCGGGGAAAGGCATCCCCAACCACCCAGTCGCGCGTGCGCGTGGGATGAATATTGTGAAAGAAGCGCAGAATCCGCCAGCCCCGGGTGGGCCGCGTGGGAAAGGCATCGGTGTGCAGCAGGTCGTTGCGCCGGCGCGTGGGCAGGCCGCGGCCCTGCTCCTCGATGGGGCGATAGCTGGCGTAATCCAGCGTCCAGCGCTTCCCGTAAGGAGCCAGGAATGCGCCAAGGAAGCCCTCCACGCTGCGCGAATACCGCCGCATCACGTCGTGGACCTGCTCCACCACTTCGGCCGACGATGACTTCGCGTCGATGCCGCTGAGCTCGTCGCGATTGGGTTTATAGGCGATGTTCTTGTGCAGTCGGCTCCCGCTCTGATGCTGTCCCAGCAGCATTTCCAAATCCGCGGCAGGAATGGGAACCGGCGTTTGGGGAAAGTAGAGCACGCCGCCGGCTTCCAGTTGCGCGCACCACTCGCGCACCTGCTTCTGGTCGCCGCTGGCGACGGCGGTGTTCAGCGCCTCGGTTGAAATTGCATGTAGCGGCATGATGGCCCCTATTTCAGGATTTTGGCGCGAATCCACAGGGTCAGGAAGAAGGGCAGCGCCAGCGCCAGCACCACAATGCTGGCGGGGAAGCCGATCCAGCGGTAACTGATGGCCATGTCCACGGCGGGATGCCCGTTCGCGCGATAGATCAGCAGCGCGAAAATGGCCACCATGGTGGTGAGGCAGAAGGTGAACAAGGCCGCGGCGACCGACAACAGCACGCTGCTGAACAGGCCGAAGCCCTGCAGAGGGAAGCCGAGGACCGTTCCGCCGTGGGCCCGGATGTTTTGTGCGGAATGCGTCATCGAAAGTTACCCTCCTCGTCTAGAATACAGATTCGATGGCATCCAGCGCACAAATTGAACTCTGGCAAGCGGAGAAGGTTGCCACCCAGGCACAGGTAGGCGAGGCCCCCAACGGCATTCATTTTGCCTCGTGGGGCGAGACCCGCATCTCCGATGCGGACCTGGAGCGGCTGGTGGGCGCGGTGCCTGCGGCGCTGACTCCGGCGCTGAGCCACCGGACGTACTACTTCATCCCGCTGGCCATTGCCGATACCGGCGACACCATGATTGCGCCGCTTTATACCGTGGACTTGGGCGATCGCGCGGTGTGTCACCGCAATGCGTCCTTCGGACCCATGGACGCGGTTTTCCTCTCCACCCGCCTGGTGGAGGATCGATTCGGCCTGGCATTCGAATTTTTCATCAACGTGGCGCACAACTTTGTCGAGGCGGCCGGAGTGCCCGACAGTTTCGGTGCTCTGGCGTGGTCGCAGGCGCAGGCGCAGGTGCGCGGCGAAACCAGCCAGGACGCCTGGGAGACGCGTCGCCGGGTCTTGGACACCAGGAATGGCCGTCCCATCGACGAGCGCGCGCGCAATGTCTACATCGAGTCCGCGTTCTCTGACTCGCTGGCTATCTACATGCTGTCGCTGGCGGTCGATTTCGAATATCACGATCTGCGCGAGCGCGAGTATCCGTTGCTGGCCGCCCCCGCGCTGGCCGAGCGGCTGCGCCAGGTGGCCTCGCTGTTCCCGCCCAACCCCGGGTATGACTTCCAGATCCTTTACCGGCGCAAAGGCTGACGCCCCGCGCGCGCCATGCGGGTCGTGGGTCCATTTGATTTCCACAGGTTACGCTGCATCGCCCATAGGTTTGCGAACGAGGTCATTGTCGAGCGCTGAAACTGGCTGCTTGTCATAGTTGGAGAAGTCCAACCATTTCTTCGACGGTCCAGACATGGTCAGAAACACGCGCCTCCATCGCTGGCGTAACGCGAAGAGTCTGATGAACGCGGCAGAAGTTGTAGTACGCGAACCAGATCGCAACGGCGGCCCAATGGCACTCGACCTTTTTCGAGAAACCGTTGCTGACTCGAGTGAACCTCCGAATGCCCATTCTCATCGAAAGATTCTGGCGTTCCACATAGGAGGAGGTGCTCACGTGCGCGGGATCGGGATCGCGAACCACAACTTTCATGTCTGTCCCTATGCAGTGTGCCGGGCTGTAACGCGCCTCTGGCTCGCCCGATGCGCGGTAAATCTTGTGCAGTTGAGCATAGTCCACGTCTGCCACAAACGTTTCCTCGATGGCGTTCATATACGGCTTGTGGGCATTCGTGGTAATCTGCGGACGGTTGATGATTCGACTGGCACAGTCAAGCATGAACTCCTCTGCCCATTTGCCGGTACGTCCGCCAACCAAATAAGAGACGCAAAGTTTCGTGTCCGAATCAATCGCCGTCCAGGTCCAAACATCTCCCCATCCTGCGTTCTTCTGCTCTGGCGTGGTGTTCTTCTGCTTCGCGCCGACAAAGGCCCACATCTCATCGCATTGCAATCTCCGTCCGGAAAGGCCCCTTACGTGCTTGTCGTGATATTGGGCACAGGCAGCCGCCAGTTCCAGGAGCAGTTTGCTAATGGAATTCTTAGAAACGTCCGTCATTCGGACTGTGGAGCGTATCGAGTTCCCTTCAACAAGGGCGGCTACAACCCGAGTTTTTCGTTCCATGCTCAGCCGGTTCATAAATGAACTATATGCTTGAGCGGGAAAGGAGCCAAGTCAAAATGACTACGAAAGCAAAAAAAATGCGCCAACCACTGACACCTCGTGTTACAACTCACAAGAAGATTTCTTCGACCCATGCGAGGGTTTCTGTGAAGAAAAAGGAAAAAGAATCCCAAACGCCCTCTCCGGCGGAAGAGATAGAAAAGCAGTATTTGCAGTTATTTGCGGCGTTCCCTCTTCCGTATAACGGGCTCTATACCGATGACGATAGTCTAGAGCAGCCGTCTGCGCAGAAGTATGTCCCGAGTACCACAATGCCGACCCTTGTGAGCTAAATGCCAAACTGGCACGAAGTATTCCAAGAGATTCAAAACGCCACAGCCCAAGGCCAAATACTTCAGGCGAACGCGCAGAATATCGTGCGTAAGAGGTACCTTGCCGCCCTTCAGACTCACACCGGGCGAAATACGATTGCCTATTATTCCGGCTGGCTCTCAAAGGGCAGTATCCAACTTTCAGAAATCAATGACGAAGATAAGAACGGCTTTATGACGACCGTTCATAAGCTCGATAGAAACCTCGGTCTCGATCTGATTCTGCACACGCCTGGAGGCGGGATTGCCGCCACACAATCTATCGTCAGCTATCTGCAAAAACTGTTCGGAAGGAATATCCGAGCCATTGTGCCGCAGATCGCTATGTCGGCTGGGACGATCATCGCCTGCTGCTGTAAGGAAATCCTGATGGGCAAGGAATCGAACTTGGGGCCAATCGACCCCCAAATGAGAGGAATTCCCTGCCATGGTGTCGTTCAGGAGTTCAAGCGCGCTCTGCGAGAGGTAAAGAAGGACGCCAGCAGAATTGTGATCTGGCAGCAAATAATTGGTCAATATCGACCGACTTTTCTCGGCCAATGCGAGAATGCCTTAAAGTGGTCAAACGACTTTGTAAAACAGCAGCTTGAGGCGGGGATGCTTGCGGGCGTGTCAGACCGCAAAAGGAAGGCCGCAAGAATAACTTCCGCTCTTTCTAATTACGCCCTGAACAGATCCCATGAGCGCCACTTTGATTTTGATGAATGTAAGAAAATGGGCTTGGTTGTCACGCCAATTGAGGCTGACCCCACGCTGCAAGACCTCATCTTGACGGTCCATCACTGCTATATGCACCTGATGATGAACACGTCCGTATTCAAAGCGATTGAAAATCATAACGGCGTGGGACTGTTTAAGAATGTAAATCCGACGCAGCAAGCAGCTGTCAATCCGAGGCAGGGTGCTGAGCAAACCATCTAGCCTTAGCAGCGAGCTTGGCGATTGCCTTTCGCTTTGCGGGCGATAGGTTCTGCGCTCTTGTCTTACCACCCTTCTTTCCGCCTAATCTCCCAAGAGCTACCGCATTGGGATTGCGCAAATCAACTGGAACCTCAAGAGGGCTTCCATCCATCTGCTGTCCGATTGCTTGCTCTACGACTCGGCGAGCAAGCTCCATGAAGTCGCGTTTCTGCCTGGGCGCTTTCGCCATAAAGACATCATTTCACGATTTGGGCAATCCTAGAACACCGTGTGGAAATCAATGTGACCCACTATCGTCCTGCGCAGCGCGGTTGACTTGCGCCCAACGCGGCGCTCATAATCAAAAGCACTTTCCCTGATCCTGCCGATTCCACGACCACACAAGAGTTAAAACAAAAACAATCTTATCCAAGCGAGACTCCATGGATCGGAAGCCGTTCCTCAAGTCAGGAATTATCACCCTGCTGGCAGGCCTGTCGCTCACCGCCGCCTTTGCCGCCACAGGGTTCATTGCCGCGTTTGCCCGGGAGCAGTTTCTGGGCATCAACCTGAGCGACTGGAGCACTCAGTCGCTCACGGTGCTGGCGGGCCGATGCCTGGCCGACTCGTTCTTCCTGGTGCTCAACCTGGCCGCGCGGCACTGGGTGATTCTGACCATTGTGATCGTATTGATTGCCGCCGGAGTAGTGACCCTGCGCCATCGCACCTTCCCGTTATGGGTGGCGCCGGCCGCGGAATGCGTGCTCGCGGTTCCCCTCCTGATCTGGCTGCTGGTCGCCTTGATCACCTTCGAGGCCCCCACCGTTCCCCTGCGCGGATGGATTGTGGCTGCCACTTCTGACCCGCTGCGGGCGGCGCTGGAACAGCTTCACCTGCGCGGGGTAACGGCGGCTGCTACCGCGGAGCCCCCGCCCGCGCCTGCTCCCGAACCCGCAGCCGCCCCGCCCCCGCAGACGCAGAGCGCACCCAATCCGCAGGCCAGGCCCAGGCGCCAGGGCGGGCGTCAAAATCAGGCTGCGCCGCAAGACCAAGGGACGCCGCAAGACCAGCCAGCGGCCACCGATCAAGCTGCGCCGAGTGCCATGCCTGAATCCACTCCCGGTTCAGCCGCCGCGATGTCGCCCGGAGTCACCCAGCTTTCCGACTACTATTTCTCCGGCCAGTCCGACGGCCCCGGCGTGTTGTTGCTGGAGTCCTCGTCCAATCAGCTGGCGAAGCAACTTGCCGCGGCTCATTTCCCCTACCACAACCGAAACCAGGCAAAGAATCTGCTGTTCAGCGGGTATGCGAGTGCGGTGGCGGCATGCCTCATCGCCATGCTCTATCTGCTTCTGCTGCCGGAGTGCCCGGAATCGAAGGTCTGGAGCGATTTGCTAACCGTGCTCCGCGCCGCAGTCATCGTGGCCTCCGCCGTAACCACGGTGCTGCTCCCGTATGTTTACGGCAAGGTAGTGGATTCCGCCCTTTTCCCCAACTGCCATATCGTCTACCTCGAACCATCGACGGACAAGCCCAATGGAGACGCAACCATCAAGAAGGGCGAGTACCCGGTGGTCAGCCGAAATGACAAATCCGTTTCTCTTCTCTGGGTGCAAAAGCATCGCGGCTTCACCAGGATCATTGAGGTGCCGCGGGATAAGATCCTCTCCCTCACCTTTGTGGCCGATGTGGATGCACTCGCCAAGGTATCTGACTGTATCGCCAAAGCAGGAGCCGAATGCCAATGAAATTCCGATATTTCTGCCTGTGTTCCGTTGCCGGGCTGCTGTTTGCCGCAGCCGGCTCTGCGCAAACCATCTCCCTGCTCGACGTGAAGGTGAAAGACCTGCAGCCCCAGTACGAATTGGGAAGAGGTATCGACCTGACCCCGGTGAGCACGCCGCCGGACACCCTGCACGTGCGCGTCTTTTACGCGTCCATTGAGCAACTGAAAAGAACCCGGCCTGACCGCGACCATTGCATCCCGTTCTACACCGCAATTCTGTGGGGCACCGGACTTCCCGACGTGATCAACCTGGATGCCATCAACAATCCCAACCTGGTGCGGCGCGATCGCGACGGACGCTGGATTGCCGCCACCGTAACCCTGGTATTTGAAGGCGGGGACCAGCCCGAGCCGGGAGCCTTTCGCCTGAAGCCCGAAGCGCTGGATGCATACTTCCGCTACGCCATCGAGATTCACCTCGCGCCATCGGCGAGTCAGCAGAGGGTGGAGCAGCAGTTTTCCAGGGCCGTGGAGTACGGCATGCGAGCGGCTCCTCCGGTGGTGACCCCGGTGATGGCCGCTCCCGCGGAGGTGACCGAGCCTCCCAAGCCGCCGTGCTTCAGTGTGAATCCGCACCCCGACGACGAGGCCGGCGGCAAGCCCTTGAGCCCCGGAGTGACGCTGGTGGCGACCATGGCTCCCACGGGATGCGACCAATTGCCGCCGCTATCGCCGGAGACAACGAAGCCGAGCGGCTTTTAGATCGCTAAGTCGGCGGAGTACACCACGCGCCCTTCGCAGACAGTCCAGCGAACCCGCCCCTGCAGCGTCCAGCCCTCAAACGGCGTGTTGCGCGATTTCGATTTGCCTTCGGCGGCGCGGTAGGTCCACTCCGCTTTGGGGTCGAAGATCACCGCGTCGGCGCTGCAGCCCACCGCCAGCGATCCCCGGCCTTTGAGGCCCAGCACCGCGGCCGGCTGCGCGCTGAGCAGGCTGAGCACGCGTCCCAAAGGCATCTTGCACTCGTGGTGCAGCCAGCGCAGGCAGAGGCCAAGCGCGGTCTCCAGGCCGGTGATGCCGTTGGGCGCTTTTTCAAACTCCACTTCTTTTTCGTGCGTGGCATGGGGCGCATGGTCGGTGGCGATGGCGTCCACCACGCCGTCGAGAATGGCCTCGAGCATGGCGTCGCGGTCGGCGGCCGAGCGCAGCGGCGGATTCATCTTGCAGTTGGTGTTGTAGAGGCCGATGTCCTCGTCGGTAAGCAGGAAATGGTGCGGCGCCACCTCGCAGGTGACGCGGAGGCCGTTGCGGCGGGCCTGGCGCACCGCGGCGATGGCCGCGGTTGTTGAGGTGTGGGCCACGTGCAGGTGGGCGCGGGCATCGCGAAGTTCGGCCAGCAGGCGAATGTCGCGCTCCACCAGGCCGGACTCGGCTTCCGGCGGCATTCCGCGCAGCCCCAGCCGAAACGCCACCGGACCCGCATTCATGCTGGCGCCCTGGGTCATGCGCGTGTCTTCGGCATGTTGAATCACGCTGAGTCCCACGCGCGCCGCGGCGGCGAGGGTTTCGCGCATCATGCCGTCCTTGAGGATGGGATGCCCGTCGTCGGTGACCGCCACCGCGCCGGCGGATTTCAGCGCGGCGTAGTCGTTGATGGTTTCGCCCTTCGAGCCGCGCGTCGCTGCTGCAATGGGAAAGACGCGAACCTGCGCGCCGCGCTCGGGCGCCTGCATCCAGCGCGTCACGTCCACCGAGTCGTTGACGGGAACGGTGTTGGGCATGGCGGCCACCGCGGTGAATCCGCCCGCTGCCGCTGCGGCGGTGCCGGTGGCGATGGTTTCCTTGTAACCCTGTCCGGGCTCGCGCAGATGCACGTGAATATCGATAAGCCCCGGCGCCACCACCAGTCCCGCCGCGTCCAGCGATTCCGCGCCATTGGCCTGCTTCAGTTTTCCCGGCGCGGCGATCTCGGCGACCTTGCCGTCCTTGAGCAGGATGTCTTTCGGCGCGTCGACGCCTGCTGCCGGGTCCACCAGGCGCCCGTTGCGAATCACCAGCGCGCTCATGCGCGGCCTCCGTGCGATGCGGTCAGCGCCCGTTCCACCACCGCCATGCGGATCGCGACGCCGTTGTGCACCTGGTCGAGAATCCGTGACTGCGGCCCGTCCGCCACTCCCGCCGTTATTTCGAGGCCGCGGATAATGGGCCCGGGATGCAGCACGATGGCATCGGGAGCGAGGGTGCGCAAGCGATCGCCGGTGAGCTGGTAGCCCGCCTTGTACTCTTCCAGATCGAGTTGAAGTCCGGCCAGCCGCTCGGCCTGAATGCGCAGCATCATCACCACCTGCGATTGCTTCAGGGCCGTATCGAAGTCCCGCTCCACGCGAACGCCGGGCCCAATGGTCGCAGCCACGTCCGGAAGCAGTTCTTTCGGGCCGCACAGCACAACCTGGGCGCCGAGGCGCGGCAGCAGCAGCATGTTCGACCGCGCCACCCGGCTGTGCAGGATATCCCCCACGATGCTGATGGTGATTCCGCTGAGCGTGCCGGCCGAAATGCCAGCAGCCGCCGGGCTTTTCCCGCGCTTGGGCTGACTGGCCGTCTTGTTCGCATCGAGAGAAGCGAGAATCGTGCGCAGGTCCAGCAGCGCCTGCGTGGGATGCTCGTGCATGCCATCGCCCGCATTGAGCACCGGCAGATGCGTGCATTGCTCCAGCAGCCACGGCGCGCCGGAAGAGTTGTGGCGGAGGATGATAGCCTCCGCGCCCAGAGCGCGCAGGGTGAGCCCGGTGTCCTTGAGGGTCTCGCCTTTTTCAATGCTGGAGGAGAGGCTGGAAACCAGCGTAGTGTCGGCGCCGAGGCCCTTGGCCGCCAGCTCAAAGCTGGTGCGCGTGCGGGTCGACGATTCGTAGAAGAGCAGGGCAACGCGGCGCTTGGCGAGGATGCGCGCGCGGGTGAGCGGGTCCTGATTCTCCAGCTCGGTGGCGCGGGTGAGCAGTTCCCTCAGAGCGTCCAGGCCGAGGTCCTCAACCGACAGCAGCGAACCGGGATGGTGAGGGAACGTCGATGCCGAGACCGCCGGCGGTTGCAGAGAGCGTCGTGCTGTGGCTGGACTCATTGAATTCACTAGCGGAGCGGGAAAACTAAAGCTAAAAGCTAGTAGCTAGAAGCTGCATTTGTCAGTCGATCTTCTCCACGAGCAACACCTGCTCGTCGTTATCGACCTCCTGGAATTTCACTTCGATGATTTCCCGGCTGCTGGTGGGCACGTGCTTTCCCACATAGGTGGCCTGGATAGGCAGTTCGCGGTGTCCGCGGTCGATAAGCACTGCCAGTTGCACGCGGCGCGGGCGGCCATGATCGAACAGCGCATCGAGGGCGGCGCGGATAGTGCGCCCGGTGTAGAGCACGTCGTCGCAGAGCACCACGTCTTTGCCCGCGACCTCGCAGCCGATGGCGCCCACGGTGACGATGGGGCGAATGTCTGCCGTAGACAGGTCGTCGCGATAAAACTGGATGTCCAGTGTCCCGGTTTCCACCGGGCGTTTTTCAATACTGGAGATCAGCTTGGCCAGACGCTGAGCCAGCGGCACCCCGCGCCGCTTGATGCCAACCAGCACCATGCCTTCGCAGCCATTGCTCTTTTCCACCACCTCATGGGCCAGCCGCACCAGGGTGCGCTCGATCTCCGAGGCGGACATCAGCCTGCCCTTGACGCGCAGGGAATGCTTCAATTCTGCTTCGCTCATGTGCGCTCTCTCGACGGATGATAGAAGGCGGGACGGCGTTGGGGCAAGTTGTGGAAGACAGGGACCAAGGCAACAGGACCAAGGCAACAGGGACAAAGCAACAGGGACCAAAGCAACAGGGACCAAGGCAACAGGACGAAGGGACCAAGGGAACGCCGTCGATGTCCGCTCTGTATCAGGGCACGACTTCACAGCCTGCCGAAAAATGCATTCGGTGAAAGAACCGTGTAGGGGCGCGACTTCAGTCGCGCCGTTAAGTGCCACAAAATGTGTCGGGCTTCAGCCCCTGCGGGAGGCTTTCTAGAGTTTCAACAACCTAAACACGCCTTTTTCAGCAAGCTGTTCAGTCGTGCCGCAAAAGCGCCCATAAAAACTCCTGGGCTTGAGCCCCTGCCCCGACACCCCAGCCCTGAAATTGTTTAGAACCTGTTTACGATCTTTGGACGTGATCTGCCGCAGTCATCAAGGCAGATATATGCAGCTTCTCTAGCGGAACGCTAATTCTGGGGAATGAAGCCAAGAAGGCCGTATCCAAGCGATATCAGTCGGGAGCAGTTCGAGTTGGTCCGTCCCTTGCTGGAGAGCGTGCGCAAGCGCACCAAGCCGCGCACCGTGGATCAGTATGAAGTCTTCAACGCCGTTCTGTATCTGCTCAAGAGCGGCTGTCAGTGGCGTATGCTCCCGGAGGGTTTTCCCAACTGGGTCACGGTCTACTCGTATTTCGCCAAGTGGAGCGAGCCCGATAGGGACGGAGTGAGCGCCCTGGAGCGGGCCTTAAAAAAAATCCGTTGGCGAGGCCCGCGAGAAACTGGGGCGCAACGCCTTGACCAGCTTTTTGATCGTTGACGCGCAAAGCGTGAAGAACACCGACAGCGCCGACGAGAAGGGCTACGACGCAGGCAAGAAAGTCTCCGGCATCAAGCGTCACATCGCCGTTGACACGCAGGGATTGCCTCATGCCATCGCCGTAACCACGGCCGAGGTGACGGATCGCAACGGCGCTCTGGCCGCCATCGACCGGTGCAAGCCGAATCTGGAGTTGGTGGAGAGCCTGCTGGCCGATGGCGGCTACACGGGCCAACCTTTTGCCGACGGCGTCATGGAGCGGCTCGATGCCACGGTTCAAATCGTCAAGCGCAACGAACTGCATACGTTCGCCGTGCTGCCCAAACGCTGGATTGTAGAACGGTCCTTCGCGTGGTTGGAAAAATGCCGCCGGCTCTGGAAAAACTGCGAACGCAAACTGAATACAAGCCTGCAGATGATCCACCTCGCCTTCCTCAGGTTACTACTCAGGAGATCGTAAACAGGCTCTTAGACATCCCGACGCCGTGAGCGGGCCATCATTCTCGCGCCCAGGGCGCCGCCCGCCGCGGCAAACACGAGCAGCGCGATTTCCAGCACCAGCATTGCGGTCACCAGGACGCCGGCGCGTCCTTCCGGCGAGAGCAGCAGGTTTTTGAATGCGGTGAGAGCCTGCGCGTCGGCGCTCATGCTTTGCATTTGCTGGCTTATGTTCTGGTTCACCATCGACTTCCAGGTGGCGTCGAACGATTCGCCCTGGTGGAGGAAGAACCGCTTGCAGAAGAAAGCGATGCCGGTGGAGCTGAATGCCAGCCATCCGGCGAGCAGCCCGGTGACCAGCCCGATGCGAGCGCCGGCGCCCATGGTGATCCATGCCGGCCGCTGTTTGCGAACGTAGAGCGAGACCGCCCAAGCCGAGGCCGCTGCCATCCAGAACAATCCGAGCAAGCCAACCGGCGATAATCCGCACGAGAGCAATCCGGCCGGAATCGACAGCAGCATGGCTGCCTTGAGCGCCGGCTTCCACTCCACCTGGCTGGCGTCGCGCACCGCGTCGGTCCAGCGCTCAGCCGGCGCCGGCCCCTCCCCGCTCTCCGACGAGTAGACCAGTTGGGGCAGCCCGCACGCGGGACAGTAGCAACTGTCCGACGGCACGGCCTGATGGCAGCGATTGCAGGTGATTTCCATCCAGCTATGAGCCTATAGCATTTCGCCGGGGAATGGGGAAATTGCCGCCGCCGGCGTACACCGGCCGGGCGCCCCAACAAGTCGCCCCTGCCGGCCGCCTTGGTTGGCCGGTATAGAACCTCGATCCGCCTGCATCAAATGGCTCGCGTTCTTTACGTCCTGGGCCGACAGTAGTACAAGGCGAGGGGCAGAAAAACATGGCGGCGCGTGAAACACTCCAGACAGCGTACCGGGTAACCGAGGAATATCAGGTGCAGGATGTCTTCTGAGCGGAGTCGGGAGAGCCGAAGCCGGGATGATTGGCAAATCTTACAGTGCACAGACATGGGGATCGCTCCTTTGGCCGAGTGCTGAACCACGGACGTGTCCAAGGGAGAAACCGCCGGAATGCAGGCGGAAAGCAATCAGCGTATGCTGGACCACCGGACCATAAGGTCCATGTTGCTCTTATAGTGCCACTATACCGAAGATTGTGTCGTGAAGAAAGATTGAATTGGTTATGACCTGAGGGTTCGCCGAGCCGGGAACGGTCAGGGGAGCGCTGGAGATCCGTGCAGCGCCAGCTTTTCGGCCACGATGGATTCCGCAGCCTTGACCGCCTCATCGAGGGTCATGTGCGTGGAGTCGAGGAGAACCGCATCCTCCGCAGGGCGGAGCGGCGAGTCGGCGCGATTGCGATCGCGCTGATCGCGGGCGCGCAGGTCGCGGATCACCTCTTCCGGCTGCTGCTCGGGCGCCGATCCCAGTTGATCGAAGCGCCGCATGCCTCGCACTTCCGGCGCCGCATCGAGAAAGATCTTGGCATCGGCATGGGGAAACACCACGGTGCCGATGTCGCGTCCTTCCATCACCAGCCCGCCTTCCGCGCCGACCTGCTGCTGCAGGCGCACCATCCAGGCGCGAACCGCGGGATGCACGCTCACCCGCGAAGCCGCATCGGTGACCGTTTGGTTGCGGATCAGCCCGGTCACGTCTTCCTCGTCGAGCAGAACGCGGTTTTCCGTGTCTCCGCTCTCCAGGCGAATGGTGGTTTCATCCGAGAGCTGCTGCAGCGCTTGGCTGTCATCGAGGGGCGCGTGCGCGCGCAGCGCCTTAAGGGCGAAGGCGCGATACATCGCGCCGGTCTCCAGGTTAAGCAGCCCAAAACGCCGCGCCAGGTGGCGGGCGATGGTGCTCTTACCGGCGCCGGCGGGGCCATCAATGGCAACGATGATCTTGCGGGCGGGCACGGGAGAGCCTGCGGGGGAGGAGCTCATCCGCGCTTCTTTGACCCCTGCTTGGCGGCATAGCTGAACCGCTTGCCGGTGGTGCCGGCGGTGAGGGCGGGCTTGCGTCCGGTCCTGCTGGTCTGGGCTCCGGTTCTGGAGTCCTTGCGCGCGCCGGCAGCACTGCGGCTCAGCCCGGCCGTGCGTCCTGCATTCCCTGGCTTTGCCGCGGCGCCGGAGTGGTTTCCCCCACGCTTATTCCACGAGGTCGCGGCCGCTTTGGCGCCGCGTGCGCCGTTGGCCGAGCGCTCCGTGCCGTTGGTCTTGGCGCCCTTTGGAGCTGGAGCATGGGCTCCATTGCCGTTGCGAGTAAAGCCATTCCGGCTGCCGTTGGTGCTCTTTGCCCCGCTGGAGGACCAGCGAGTTGCAGAGCCGGGTCGGCTTGCCGCTGCGGGACGTGCGGGCCGGCCTTCGGTGCGCCGTCCGGTCACGTTTGCCGGTTTGCGATCGCGCGCGTGGTTCCCTGTGCTCCGGGCAAAGTGCGTCCGTCCGGCGCCGTTCTTGTTGCTGCCGCCATTCCTGTGCACGCCATTGCCGGAGGCCGTATGGCCCACCGGTTCTGGAGCCGTGGCCGCCGCCACCGGTTCCGGCAATGTTTCTTCCGGCTCATGGTCGTGCAGGTGCGACAGATAAGCGGATCCCAGGGAACTCGCGTAGACGGTGGGCGCCGTGGAGAACTCGGGCAGGGTTCCCGCCACGTAGAAATGCGGCGCATGGCCCAGCGAAAGAGTGTGCACCTGGCGCGTGGCCACCAGGCCCCGCAGCACTTCTCTGATCTTGCTGCGCGCAGTCAGCGGCGCCAGGAAAATCTCCACCTCTTCCATGCTGGCGGCAATCACGGCCTGCAGAAAGATGGAGGCAAGCACGGAAATGGCCGTCACTTGCGAGGTGGAGGCGCCTTCCGCAATGGCCTTTTGGTAGCGAATCTTCAGAAGCTGCCACTTGGCGGCCTTGCCGGGAGCCGAGAGCACCGGAATGATGCGCAACTGCTGCCACAGCTCGGTAATGGCGCGCAAAACCGCCATCTCCGAAACACCCTGGCCAAGCGAATGTTTGAGCTCCGCGAGAGTGGAGTCACCCGTCTCCAGGCGCTTGTAAGCCTGCACGGCCAACGGCGAAACCTGGCGCGAACCGGTGAGTTGCGGGTTGCGGCGCCAGTCGCGGTCGCCGCGCAGGGCGTACACGTACGGCAAAACCCAGGCCGCCACCACGTAGTCGGGCTGCTCGCCGGGCTGCCCAAGCAGATTCAGCCGGACCGCGACTCCATCGATCTCCAGCCGCACAAGCAGTTCCTCGGCGATGGCGATCTGCTTCGCGTCCGGCGTGTTGCTGTGCTGGCCGGCTACCGCTTCAACAAAACTGGGGGCAAGCGAGGTGGAGAACTGCCGCTTGGGAAGGAAAAAACACAAACCAGTCTCTTCCAACCAGGTGCGGGCATCCTCAAGTGTCAGTGCCCCGTATCCGTTCTGGCGCATCCTTTCGGCGCGCGCTGCTTCCAATTGCTCCGATGTCAAAGAAAAACCTCTTTTCCAGGTTGACGTCACGGCTCAAAGATCGATGCTACGTCTCGTCTGGCCTGTTCAAAGGTCGCCGCTCCCATCAGGGTGCTGCGACGAAGTTTTTAGAGCTCCGGGATGCTTGGTCCCTGGTCTATGTCGCGCCGGGCTTCCCGGCCCCCTGGGGGAGGGTCGCCGTCTTTCCGCTACGTTTCAGATTCGGTGGAAGGCCCGCTGCATCTCTCTCCAAGAATACAGCAAAGCGATTGGACGTCCATGGGGGCAACTTGTCGGGTGCTCGGTCTTAGCAAGTTCCAACAATAGCCACTCCATACGTGCCGGGTCAAGGGCTGTGTTCACCTTGATTGCGGAATGGCAGGCGATGGAAGCGGCAATCCGCGTCCGCAGCGAGCCAAGGTCCTCATTCCGGGCGGGTTGCTCCGCGCCCGGGCTGGACTGCTCAATCACTTCCGTCAGCATCCGCTCCAGGCGGACTCCCTCCAGTCCCACCGGCGCGGCCTTCACCGCCAGTGTCTGCGGGCCAAAAGGCTCAACTTCAAATCCGTTGCGATCCAGCTCATCGGCGATCTGGGCGAATACCACCATCTGCCACGGCTTGAGTTCCACCAGCAGGGGCATCAGCAGCCGCTGGCGCTGCACATTTTCTACGGTCCGGTCGCGCAGAATCTTTTCAAACAGGATGCGTTCGTGCGCCACATGCTGGTCAATGATCCACAGGCCGTCTTCGCCGGTCGCCAGGATAAACGACTCGCGAAGCTGGCCGAGAGGCTTCAGCGAACCAAGGTGATTCAGATTCTGCGCCGCCCGGTCGGCCTCCACCTGGGCCGTGGCCAGCGAGGGGCTGGACGGCGAACCCGCTGAATCTCCATGGTTTGGCGAGCATCCCACGGCTGGCTCCGCCACCTCGAGCAGCGCCGCCGTGGCCGTCAGCGATCCCGCGAAGCTTCCGGGGCGAAAAGCTCCCGGTTCGAAGGGCAGCCGCCCCGGCTGGGCAACGGGCTGGCGCGGGGTCAGCGCGAACCGCTCAGCGTCCGCCAGGGCAGATTGGGTTGGCTCAGCTTCGGAGTCCGGCGCCAACGCTACTGCATCGGCCCCCGGCGCGCCGGGAATGGGCGACGTGGCCGGCGGCATGAGCGATGGGCTGGCCAGCGGGGCGGAATCGAGCGCTGCCAGAAACCCGGCCGCCGGGCGCGCCTTGATCAGGGCCGTGCGCAGGCTGTCGCGAACAAAATCGTGGATCAGGCTCTGCTGGCGGAAACGCACCTCGGTTTTGGCCGGGTGAACGTTGACATCCACCTCCTCGGGCGGCATTTCCAGAAACAGCAGCACCACCGGAAAGCTGGTGGGAGGAATCACGTTCCGGTAAGCCTCGGTGATGGCATGCAGCAGCAGGCGATCGCGGATGATGCGCTTATTAATGAAAATGTAGATCGAGTTGCGGTTGAGCTTTTGCAGTTCCGGTTTGGAGAAGAATCCGGAAAGGCGCAACTGGCCGGGGTCACGTGGCGGCTCCTCGGGATCGCGTTTCCACGGCGGCGGCTCCGGCAGGCCGGCATGGGCCAAGGGAGCCTCTGCGGCAACCGGCAGCAGTTGCGCCAGTGTGTCCTTGCCGAAAATCTGGTAGATGCGCTCGGCGGTGCGCGCCACCGGAGGCGCGGCCACCAGGGTGTGACTCGCCGATAGCAGCTCGAAGTGCATCTCCGGATGTGCCAGCGCATAATGCGTCACCAGCGCCGTCACGTGGGCCAGTTCCGTGGACTCGGCCCGCAAGAACTTCCGCCGCGCCGGCGTATTGAAGAACAAGTCCGCCACCGAGATCGTCGTTCCGCGCGCCAGGGCGGCGTCGTCCACGTGCAGCAGTTTGCCCCCGGCAATTTCCAGCCGTGTACCCGTTTCGTCGGCGTTGCCGGTCCCGGTCTCCAGCGTCACCCGCGCCACCGAGGCGATCGATGGCAGCGCTTCGCCGCGAAACCCCAGCGTGGCAATCGAAAGCAAGTCATTCGCCGTCCGTAGCTTTGAGGTGGCATGGCGCTCGAAGGCCAGCAATGCGTCGTCGCGATTCATGCCGCAACCGTCGTCGGCAATGCGAATCAGCCGCCGCCCCCCGGCCTCCACTTCCACGCGGATGCGCGTCGCACCGGCATC
The DNA here is from genome assembly GCA_035552555.1 of Occallatibacter sp. Classification (GTDB taxonomy): domain Bacteria; phylum Acidobacteriota; class Terriglobia; order Terriglobales; family Acidobacteriaceae; genus Telmatobacter. The sequence continues at coordinate 3,044 of DASZLF010000101.1, read as the reverse complement.
CAGCGCGTTCTCCAGCAGTTCTTTCACCACCGACGCAGGGCGGTCCACCACCTCGCCCGCGGCGATCTGGTTGGCCACCTGGTCGGCAAGAATGCGAATGCGCCCCATGAAGCATTAGGGTAGCAGGGCTCAGATTAGGCCCCTGTGCAAGATCCGTCCCAATCATTCCCCGTTGTATAGTGGTGGCGTGATCAAGCTCGGTCTTTCCAATCTCGGATTCGATTGGGATCTGCAGCGAGCCCACGCGCATTGCCGGAACAACCGGATTGAACTGGAGCAGAGTCCATTATGCGGATGTTTCTACTGCTTCACCATCTTCATCCCGACCGAAATAATGGAATGGGTCCACAGCGACGCGAGTGCAGTCTGCCCTGTTGAATGTCTGTTCGCCGACTCCGATTATTCCATTCTTCAAGCATCGGGCGGCCGGGAATGGCTCGATGCACCGAGGGTCGGCCAGGAACTCCTATAAGCAAAAGTGCCGCCCGCAGGCGGCACCTCTAAAAACTGATCACTGATCACTGACTAGATTCCCACCCCATACTCCGAGATAGCCTGCCCATCCACATTGGAGTAGAAGTCGTACGGCGTGCGCCGCTTGAACTTATAGCGGCTGCGGATCTCGAAGCCCAGGAAGATGCCCAGACTGGCCGCGGCCATGCCCACTGAGAACCAGCCGATGGCGCGCAACGCCTTGTGCTCACTGGCCTTTTCTACGGCCGTCTCTTCGCATTCGTCCGACATCGCCGCATCCCCCCCTGCAGAAATCATACCGCACATCATTCCACGGCGGCCCTCCGGTTTAGACACCAAGGTGGTAGAAATGTTTACCCGAAAGTGTCAATTCGGGCCAGCCAGCGGATTTTTTCCGGTTCGGGAAGAAAGCTCGCCCGCATCGAGTTCGATGCCAGCCGCCGCAATTCGTCGCGCGTGAACCCCTGCTCCGTATGCGCCAGCAGGTACTCGTTGGCTACATCGGAACCGAAGAAGGCGGGATCGTCGGAGTTGACGGTCACCAGCAGCCCCGCATCGAAGTACCGCCGCAGCGGATGCGCTGCAAACGACGCGCACACCCCGGTGCGCACATTCGACGTGGGATTCAGCTCCAGCGGCACCTGCCGCGATTTCAGTTCCTCCACCAGCGCGGGATCCGCAATCGCCGAAAGCGCGTGCCCGATCCGCTCCGACCCGATCTCCAGCGCCTCCCGGATGGCCCCCGGCCCAGTGGTTTCGCCGGCGTGGTTGGTCAGCCGCAACCCGGCCGCCCTGGCCTCGGCATATAAATCGCGGAACGGCTCCGACCCCGCGCGGCGCTCGTCGCCTCCCAGCCCGATGCCGATAATCGATGGGGACTGGGCGCGCAGCTCCGCGGCCTTGCCAAACACCACCGCGGCCTCTCCCACCGTGAAGTGGCGCACCGCGTCGAAAATCCAGTAGAGCGAGAGGCCAAGTTCGCGCTCCGCCCGCACCCGCGCACGCTCCAGCCCCGCAAAGATCGGCTCGAAGCACTGCGGGTCATGGTTGCGCCACAGATAGATCACGCCCACGGAGATGTAGACCTCGGCGTGGACCACTCCCTGCGCGGCCAGCCGCTGCATCATGCGCCAGGCGGCCAGTTCGTAGTCCCCGGGTTCGCCCAGCACGCGGGTGACGGCTTTGAAAGCGTCGATGAATCCGGTGAAATCGGTGAAGCGGTAGAGCGCCTCGGCCTCGGCCAGCCTCATCGGTTCACTGTCGTGGCGCTGGCTCAGCTCGGCCAGCGTGGCCGGGGTGATGGTTCCTTCCAGGTGCAGGTGAAGTTCGGCCTTGGGCAGCCGGCGGATGAACTCCGCAACGTCGTTCATGGTTTCCAGTTTATCGGGAGCGGCCCCTCCGCTTTCGCTTCCATCTCCGGTCGGTCCCACCTCCGGTCAGCAAGTGTTCCGCGAACCGCCCAGTCATCGTCCTCGGTCGACCAGGGAAGCCCACCCGGGACGACGGCAGCAATCCATTTACTATTTAGACCAAAGCGGATCTGAATTTCTATTGATCCTTCGCGCGCCTTGACATCATATGTTGGAGTCGCGTATATATTGGACCAACATATATGGAACCAGCGAATAATCCCGATCGTGAATGGAAAAAGGGCGGCGCAGAGCTCCTCATTCTTTCGTTGCTCGAGCAGCAGGCTCGCCACGGCTATGACATCTGCAAGCTGATCGAAGCTCGCTCGGCAGGAGCCTTGCGCTTCCACGTCACCACCCTCTATCCGCTTCTCTACCGGCTCGAGGAGCGGGGGCTTGTCCAGGGTTTGTGGGTAGAGAAGCCGAATCAACGGCGCCGGCGTTACTACAAACTGACCGCCGAAGGTCGCAAAACCCTCGCGCGACAGCGCCAGAGCTGGCAGGACTTTGTCGAAGCCATGCGCCAGGTAATGGGGGTGGAACATGCCTGACTGGAAACAGGAAATCCGCAATAGACTCGCTGACCAGCGGATCGACCCGGCCCGCGAAGAATCGATCATCGAAGAACTGAGCCAACATCTCGAAGACCGCTATCAGGAGCTGCTCTCGGGCGGAGGCACGGAGCCGGAGGTCCGCGCGAGAGTCCTCGATGAGTTGGAAGGAACCCACTCTTTCGCCGCAGCGCTGCCGGCTGCGAAGAACAGATTCAGCCGGAACGCGACGCCTCCCGCGCCACTGGCTTCTGGCAATCTGTTTTCCGACCTGCGGCGCGATCTGCGGTTCGGGTTGCGCAGCATGATCCATGCGCCGGCCTTCTCCATCTTCGCCGTCCTCACACTCGCGCTGGGGATCGGGGCTAGCACCACCGTGTTTACAGTTGTAAATACGCTGCTTCTTCATCCGCTTCCCGCTCGCGATCCTTCCGGGCTGGTCTGTGTTTACACCACAGAAGCGAACAGTGGAAAGCAATCCGGCAGCCTGCTGCCGACTTCCTATCCGAATCTCCGCGATCTCCAAACCAGAAACAACGTGTTCAACGGATTCGCCGGGTTCTCGCCTCCCATGGTGTTGACCCTCGCCGACGCCAACGGCTCGGAGCGG
>DASZLF010000100.1:0-27806 GCA_035552555.1 Occallatibacter sp. | reverse complement strand
TATGATGAACTGCGAAGCCCTTCAGGACGTTTTCGCGCCGACACCTTCGCCGGCACAGCAGACGCTCTCGCGATCCATTGCACGTGCAGCAGCCACTATTCGGGCAAGACGAAAGGCTGGATCCGATGAGCATTCATCTGGTGAATCCTAGCGATAACTCTTTTGGAACGGCGGTAATCACACCGCGCTGGCTATTTGTGCTCGCGGCCGCCACGCCGAAGTCGGCCGGCGATCCGATCCTGGTCGATGAATCATTGGAACAAATTGTGCCGGAGACGATTCAGGCCGGAGACATTGTCGGCATCAGCGTCCATACCGGCAACGCCTTACGCGGATACGCGGTGGGGAAGATGGCGCGCAGCCGCGGGGCCTGGGTGATCTATGGCGGGATTCATGCCACCCTTTTCCCGGAAGAGGCGCTGGAACGGGGGCAGGCCCACGCGGTAGTCAAGGGCGATGGGGATGTGGTCTGGAGCAAGGTCGTGTCGGATTGCCTGGCTGGTACGCCGGGCAGGATCTACGAGGGCGGCCGCATCGAAGGCAGCCAGTTTCTGGCCGCGCGGTGGGATCTCATGGATCCGCAGAAATATATGTGGGCCTCGGTGCAGACAATCCGCGGCTGCCCCAAGCACTGCTCATTCTGCAGCGTGTGGCGGACCGACGGACAGAAGCCGCGGCAGAGGAAGTTCCAGAGCGTGGTGGACGAGATCGTGGCGCTGCGGCGGCTCGGGTTTCGCTTTGTAGCCTTGGCCGATGACAACTTTTATCCCGTGACCTTGACCGATTTGCGCCTGGCACGGGAACAGAAGAACTTCGCCAAAGTCGAAGAGCTGACGGCCATTCGCACCGAGCGCTTTCAATTGATGGAAGAGTTGGCCAAGCTGCCCAAAGACATGGTGTTTTTCACCCAGATCACGATGGAAGCGGGCGAAGACGGCGATTATCTTGACGCGATGCGCAGGGCCAACATCAAGGGCGCCCTGGTGGGGGTGGAGGCCGTCACTCCCGAGGGGCTCAAGGCGGTGTACAAGGACTGGAACTACTCCGGCGAAGCCCTGGCGCGGCAGCTGCAGACCTTCAAGCAGCACGGGGTCCATGTGCTCGGCTCGTTCATCTTCGGACTACCCACCGATCGGCCGGCGACATTTGACGCCACGGTGGAGATGGCGCTCAAGGCGGGCGTGACGTTTGCGCAGTTTGTGATGATGACGCCGTTTCCAGGCACGGTGGACTTTGGCCGCTGGGAAAAGGAACAGGCGGTCAATCCGGCCATGGTGGGCGATGTGCCGATCACGCGCTACTGGATGATTCCCACTGAAGTGCGGCCCAAGATGTTCACGCCGCACCCGACGATGAGTTCAGACGAGATAAGGGAGCGCACGCAGAAGGTATGGGATCGGTTCTATAACTGGCGCGCCATCTGGGAACGGTCGGCCTGTACGCCCAACTTCAGCGCCCGGATTGCGTTCATCTTTCTCTCCAAGCTTTACAGGCAGATGTACGCGGGCACGGGCATCTCGACGGACAGCGCACGGCGCAAGAAGTCGAAGGCCTGGGCGCGGTGGACGGCAAAGCAGTGCAAGCGGCTGTTCCAGGCCAAACCGATGCCGGAGCTGGCCTCGCCATCGTGGGGAATGGGCGGAAGCGGGCTGAGACAGCAGCCAGCCTTCGCAGGCGGGTCCGGACAAGAGTCGCATCGGCCTTTCGTTGTGCTGCCTGAGGAATAGGCGCTGGTCTCCCGGCCGGGTGCACCCTACGGCATCAGCGTCAGGAATGCGACCCCGTAGCCGCCGAGAGTGACGGTACTCCGAGGTAACGGCGGAATTCCGACGCCCGCCGGCCCTTGGGTCAGATCCGTCGTCGCATCGAGGGTGAGCAGGCTGGCAGCAGAAAATGTCCCCAGGCTCGATGTGTCCACAATGACGGTGCGGGGATCGCCGGCTCCATTGTTGTCGGTGGTCGCGTGGACCGCGTGGTCGACGATCATGACGCGCACCGAGCCGTCGCTGTTGCGGGTCGCGAGGGTCTCGATGGAGGCCGTATCCGTGGCGGTTGCCGTGAGAATGTCCGGTCCCCGAGAACCTGAAGTCGATGGATAGAAGTTGGACAGAGTCCGGTCGACCCAATAGCTGAGATAAGGGTTGCCGTTGGCATCCACTTCGCCGTACTGCTTGTCGCTCGAATACTGCCAGTGATAGAGAGCCTGGTTGCCGGCTTTGCCGAATGCTGAAAACACATAGGGTCGCCAGGCAGCAAAGTAGGCGCTGGTTCCGCGTGTGTCGGTCACAAATGTCTGCGTCGGATTGCAGGTGCTCATTCCATTGGCCGCGCCATAGTCGGCGTTGATGTTGTTCTCCGTGATCCAGATGGGCACAGCCGCGAGGTCGGTGCGGCTCTTGATCTGCGAAGAGATGAAGTTCTCAACCGCAACATACTGAGGAACGGCATCGAAGAGCTGGGCATCGGAATCGGATTGGTTGCAGGTGGCGTAGACATGCATCGCCACGGCGTCGATGGGGCCGCTGACGCCGCCGGCATTGGCCGGAGCGAAAACGGGCGGCAGGTAAATCTGCGGATCGTCGGGATAGCCGGTGCCGAGCGTCGATCCTGAAAACTCAAGCGCCACCAGCTTGATCGATGGATCCACGGCGCGCATGACGGGAGCCACGGTGTTGTAGAGCGTGACATACTGCGCCGCGGTCAAGCCATTGAAATCGGGCTCATTGAAGATGCCCCACCACGTGATCGGCTGTGCGCTCGGAGACTGAAAGTGCGTTCCGGCTACGTCGAAACCGCCCTTGTTATAGTAGCGGACGAGGTTCGCGGCGTAGGCGGCGAAGTCGTTGACGTGATGGGCCACATCGAAATTCCCATTGCTGTCGCACATCCATGCGGGTGCGCTGGCGATCTGGAACTCAGGGTTGTGGTCCGCGGTGTTAAGCACCGGCTGCACGGTCTGATCCAGGATTGTAAAATCCCAGTCGCTGGCGGCGCCGGTATTGGCCCTCATGGGAATAGCTTGCGAGAGCGGCTGCAGCCGAATGTGCTGTGGGCCCAGATTATTGAGCATGGCCTCGCGCGCCGCAGTGGCGGCGCCAAAGAAGTCGCCATCCCACTCGGCGATCTGGAACGAAGTGGCCATAAACTGCTGCAGCTTTCCCTTCACACCCTGGGTGCTGTCGACGGGGCTGGTCACGGTCGCCACGGCCGCGATCACCATCGAGAATTGCACCGATGTCATCTGCCCGGCCGAGCTGACATTCACCGTCGGCGTATAGGTGCCGGGGGGCGAGGCAGGACTGGCTACGAATGTGAGCATGCCGGAAGGATTGGTGTCGGAAGCCGCATACTTCTGTTGCACGCCGCCGGGAAGGCTGCTCACTGAGACGACGGCCGTCTCACTGGTGGATGTGATGTTGATGGTGAGGTTGACGGGCGTTCCGTCCTGGGGAACGACGATCTGCGAGACGGGCACGGAAGCCGTGATGGGCACGGGAAGATTGGGCACGCTCTTCCCCCCGCCGCAGCCGCCGAGGAGGGCCGGGAGAGGCAGCGCGGCGACAACCAGCGCCAGGCCAGGAAGGCATCGTGGCAGGGCTGGGACGTGCCGCCGGCGGCCCATAAGCTTTCGCTACCAGCCCAGCACGTACGCAAAGATGAGCGGTGCGACGATGGAGGCATCGGACTCGATGATGAACTTCGGAGTCTTCTCCCCCAGCTTGCCCCACGTAATCTTCTCGTTGGGCACGGCGCCGGAGTAGGAGCCGTAGCTGGTGGTCGAGTCGCTGATCTGGCAGAAATACCCCCACAGCGGCACGTCTTCGCGCTGCAGGTCCTGGTGCAGCATGGGCACCACGCAGATGGGGAAGTCGCCGGCGATGCCGCCCGCGATCTGAAAGAACCCCAGCGACGAGGTCTGGGTGGTTTCGGTGTACCACTCGGCCAGTTCCATCATGTACTCGATGCCGGTGCGCACGGTGTGGACCTTCTCCACGTCCTTCGAGATGCAGTGGCCGGCGAACATATTGCCCAGCGTGGAGTCTTCCCAGCCGGGGACGAACATGGGCAGGTTCTTCTCCGCCGCGGCCAGCAGCCAACTGTTTTTGGGATCGATCTGGTAGCACTTTTCCAGATCGCCGGAGAGCAGGATCTTGTACATGAACTGGTGGGGGAAGAAGCGCTCGCCGGCCTGGTCGGCGCGGACCCACTCCTTGAGCACTTCATTCTCGATGCGCCGCATGGCTTCCATCTCGGGAATGCAGGTGTCGGTAACGCGGTTCATGTGCCGCGAGAGGAGCTTTGCTTCGTCGGCGGGCGTCAGGTCGCGGTAGTGCGGCACGCGCTCGTAGAAATCGTGCGCAACCAGATTGAAGATATCTTCCTCGAGGTTGGCGCCGGTACACGCGATGCCGTGAATCTTGTCCTGGCGAATCATTTCGGCGAGCGAGAGGCCCAGCTCCGCGGTGCTCATGGCTCCGCCGATGGTGACGAACATCTTGCCGCCGTTGTCGAGGTGATCGACGTAGGCCTTCGCGGCGTCGACGAGGGCCGCGGCGTTGAAATGACGATAGTGGTGCGTGATGAATTGCGAAATCGACGGCATTCTTGCGCTTTCTCCCATTGCTAAGCTACCACACGGGAGCGATGGAAACGGGAATCGGAAGGGGCCGCGGCCAGCCTGCGGAATGACGGTGGAGATGGCCGATTATGCAGCGGATCCCGAGTGCGGCGGGCGCACCTCGAAGCCGAGTGCGGCGAGTTGGCGGATGGAGTCCGCGGCCGATGTGTGCAGCACGAAGATGCCGCCGGCTTGCTCCCACAATTCCTGGTAGCGAGGGTAGTCGTCCACCAGCACGTCGCCGGGGTGTTTCATGTGGAAGAACTTGTCGCGGGCGCGGCAGGTGATAATCTTCACGCCCGGAAAATGTTCCTCGGCCCAGGCGATCTTCTGCGGCTCCGCCCATCCGCCGGCGGGGCATCCGGTGAGAATGACGGGATGGAGATGCGCAACCGCCTGGTAGAGAGCGCGGCCGTCGGGCAGGACCGCGAGATCGCGATAGAATTGGCGCTTTCCGTGAATGCGCTTCCAGAACTCAGGGGCGCCAAGCTTTTCCTGGGCGATGCGCGACCGCTGCCCCAGTAGCTCGAACGCCGCGGCATCGAAGTCGGCGAGAACGCCGTCGCAATCGAGAAAGATATGGTCCACAGGCCAGAATAGCAGCCGGGTTTCACACCACCCGCTGCCGCAAAATTCCTGTCTTGCGTCAGGGCGCGAGCCCAAATGGGAGTCAGTCATGTATAAATTTGAACAGTTTGAGCACACGGTCGCCGTGAAGAATCGGACTCGTGTGGAGTACGACCTGTCAGAGAATCGAGATATGGGCTCTCGATGACGCGAGCCGGTTCCAGGACGCCATCGAATCGCCCGGCATTCCAACCGCACACGTTGTGTCGGCGTCGCAATTCCGCTCATCAGCCGTTCCATCGGAGGGAATCGGCGCCGCGGGAGTTTTCAGGCGAAGACAAACCATGGAGGAAAAGGAATGTTTCACCTAATCTGGTATGTGCTTATCGGGCTGTTGTCGGGGCTTATTGCGAAGTCGGTGATGCACGAGCACATGACGATGGCCTGGACCATTGTTCTCGGCATCGTTGGATCGATCCTCGGCGGCGGCATCACCCACATGCTCTTTCGCTCGAAAAATGAGCGATATCATCCCGCCGGGCTCATTTTTTCCACCCTGGGCGCGATCCTGATTCTCTTCATCTGCTTCAAGCTGAGGATCCATCTCCCATAGGTCCTGGTTTTGCGGCCTGGGAGAATGCGCATCAAGCCTTCTGCGCTCCCAGCATCGCGTTCACCTTCTCCATCACCTTGAATGCGTCGGCGATGTAGACCACGTCGGCCTTGCCGCGCGTCCATCCGCAATTTGGGTCGAGCGAGATGGCACGGCGGTCGGCGATGAATCGCCAGCCGACCACGTGCGGCTCCTCGCCATGGCAGCAGGTGGAGAGGCCCTTTGGATGACGCGGCGTGGCGCCGGTCTGGCCGATCTGGTTCATGTGGGTGAGGAAGGGAAGCACGGAGTGGCCGTCGCTGCCCTGGTCCACCAGCGACTTGCTGCTGCCCAGTGACGCGCCGGCCCGCTCAAGAAAGCCGAGGATGAGGCCGCCGGCTTCCGCGGTGTGAATCTGCCCATCGGGCTGCTTCTTGGTCCAGCCGGCGCCGGCCACAAAGAGCAGTTGCGCATCGGGGCGGATGGTTTGCGCGTCGGTTTGCGGACTGCGAAACCCGAGAACCGTGGTGCGAAGCCTGGGAAGTTGAATGGTCAGGATTTCGGGGCTGGCCTCGGCGAGCTGGCCTGCGAACGCGGCGTGCGTTCCCGCATCGAGCAGCAGGAACCACGGGCGCGCTTCGCGGGTGACCACGGCTTCAATGCGCTGGCGATAAAACCAGCGGCTCGCTTCAGGCTGCGCCGCGCCGCCGAGCGCGGTGATGTGCGTGTCGATGACGCCGCCGAGGCGATGGGCCACTCCGGCCGCGGCGCGGGCGAAGCGCGAGGTGCAGGGCGCAAGCACGATGGTGGCATTCGCGGCGCGGCAGAGGGCTTCGCATGCGGCGGCGTCGGTGGCATAGCGCGCGTGGGCAAACACTTCGCCGGAGACGGCCAGCAGGCGCGCGCCGGCGGAGGCGAGTGCAGATGCGGCCGGCGCGGGATCGGCGGCGAGGATGCCGATGGCCAGCGGTGCAGCGAGTCGCGCGGCCAGTTCGCGGCCGGCGGTGACCGCTTCAAGCGAGGCCCGGGTGAGGGCGTTGGCGTCGTCGGTGTGGGTGAGTACGAGAATCGATTCCATGGGCGATTTCCTTGATGGTGCGAAGTGCTTGTAGCCGGTAGCTAGTAGCTAGAAGCTAGAAGCTAGGGCCTACCGGCCGCCTTCTCCGATCCAAGCGACCACTTCGCTCGCAATTTCGTCGGCGGTCATGTCCTTGACTACGCGCGTTTCGCGCTGCTGTTTGGGCAGGCTCACCGAGACGTATTGAAGGCCGTTGGCGGCGAGGCTCGCGGGTTTAGCCTTCTGCAGAGCGGGCATGAGTGTGCGCATGTTGGCCATGCCGATCTGCGGATTGTTGCGCGGCTCGGGCAGATTGCCGGTGGCCCATCCGAGCACCGCGGGCGCGCCCGTGCAGACGCTGGCCTGGTGGCGTCCGCCTTCCACGCGCTCCAGCACTTCAAAGGCGCCATCGTCGCGCAGGTCGATCTGGTCGACGCCCTGGAACTGGTCGGCGATGCCGAGGATTTCGCCCACAAGTTGCAGCGTGACGCCGGCGCCGCGGGTGGCGGACTCCCATCCGCCGAAGAGAAGCAGTCGCGCGCGGTCGAGCCCCGGAATCGCGGCGATGGTCTCCGCAAGTGCTGCAGCCGTGGCGTGCGCATCCGTGAAGCCGCCGATGGGGCCGTCGATGGGGACCAGTTCGAAGGAGACTTTCTGCGCGATGGTCATCATGACTTGCTGCAGCTTGGCTTTGGGGCCGAGCGAAACAAGCCACAGCTTGCTGCCAGGATTCTTTGCAGCCAGATTCGCGGCTTCATAAAGGGCGCTTGCGGCCCAGGGGTCGAGGACGGACGGTAGCACCATCTCGTTTTTCAGTCCGGGACCAGTGGCCGTGGTGATTGGCTCTAAAGTCTGCAATGGATCGGGAACTATGCCTGCGCAGACGACGATGTGGAGAGAGTTTCCCATTTCTTGTTCACCTTTGACGTTTGATCGTAATCGCGGCGTTTATCAGCCATCGGTCCCTGTCTTCTGTGTGCGTGGGAACGGATCGAACCTGATCATGAGTCGCGATCCGGTGGCGCTAGCCAGGCGCTGCAGCGTTTTGAGTGACGGCTGGACGCGTCCGCTTTCCATGCGCGCGACGACCGGCTGGGTCGTTCCCATCTTTCGGGCGAGCTCAGCCTGAGTGAGGCCCGCACGAGTGCGTGCGGCAATGACCGCCCTGGCCACGGCAAATTCGTCTTCCAAGGCTCGATATGCCTTGCGATAGTTTGGCTCTTTCATCCATCGCTTATGCATTTGGGAAATGCGCGTCATCGGAATAACCTCCTCACAGCACGGCTCGCGCGCGGGACAGCGCCAAGTCGATCTCGTGGCGGGGAGTTTTCTGCGTCTTCTTGACGAATACCCGTACGATGACGACACGACGCGGCGTGACCACGACATAGAGCGCCCTTGATATCCCGCTCTTCCCGGAGAGCCGTATCTCCCATAAGCGTCCGTCGAGATGCTTTACATGCGGTTCGCCGACCCGTTCGAGTCCCATCTCCTCGATCAGACTCGCGATGTGAGAGAGCCTTGCCCTCATATCGGCGGGCAAGGCCTCGACTTCCGCATCGACGATCGTGTTCAGCGTCTCAACAGTCCACTTCATCTGCAATATACCACGAAAGGCATAAATGATTTTGTCACGGTGGCTAATTCTCCGCCGAATGCAACCCGCCGCTGCCCGCGCGGAACTCTATATTTCCGTGCTCGCCATCCCCCGACTGGCTGCAGTTCCAAATGCACGCGCCGCAGTGGACGCACTTCTCGCGCTCGAAGCTGGGCAGGCCGCCGGCGCCCAGCGTAATGGCCTGGCCGGAGCACATCGCCACGCAGGTTTTGTCTTCGCAGGCGGCACACACGCGCAGGTCGCGGAAGAGCACGTGATCGGCGAAGCCGGGGCCGGCCTGCACCTTGCCGCCCATCAGCAGCGCATCCTGGTGCGTGACCAACAGGCGTCCGTCAAAGGGAATCTCCGGCCAGCCGCGCGCGGTGAGCAGCGCATCGTGCAGCGGACGTCCGTCGTCCATGGCAAGCTGCGCGGCGGCCTGGCGGGTGAGCTTTTCCGGCTTGCCGGTTTGCGGGCGGCGCATCTGATCCCACGGGGCGGGAGCTTTGCCGTGCAGCGAGAGTCGGCCATGCGTGAGTCCGGCCAGCGCCATGCCCATCATGCCGCGGACGATGCCGCGTTGAAATCCGCTGCGCGCATGTTCGGCTTCGCGGGCGCCGCGCTCGATCCAACTGGCGCGGCGGCGCGCGCCATACGTGGCCGCGAGAGTCTCTTCCGTGAACGGCTTGCCAGCGCGCAGTAATTCAATGACGGATTCGCCGAGTTGCACGCCTGTGGTCCACGCTTCATCCACGCCGGAGTTGGTGAGCACGTTGGTGGAGCCGGAGCCCTCGCCGATGCGCGCGAAGCCGTTGCCGCACAAGAACGGCTCCCCGTGACGTCCCGATTCTTCCAGCGATTTTGCGCCCCACGAGCGCAACGTTCCCTCTTTCAGATATCGCCACAACGCGGGGTGCTGGAGGAAGTGCTGCAGGTAGCGATAGGCAGTGCGCGCGGGGTCGTGCATCCACGAAGGCACGAAGATGCCCACGGAGACCAGGCGATCGGGATGGGTATAGAGGAATCCAAAAATCTCCGGCTCGGGATAGCCGATGGTGTGCCAGATGGTGCCCGGCGGGAGCGCGTCGGCAGACTCGGGCAGCTCAATGACGAACTTCATGCCCAGCGCCCATTCGCGGCGCGCGTGGCCTTTGGGCATGCCCAGCGCTTCATCGATGGCCTGGCCCACGGCGCCCACCGGGCCATCGCCCACCACGGTCAGGCGCGCCTGCACGTCGATGCCGGGCAGGTAGTTTTCCTCCGGCGTGCCGCGCTTGTCCACGCCCTGGTCGGCGAGGCGCAATCCGGTCACGCTGCGATCGGCAAGCAGCGGCGCGGCCACGGGCGTTCCCGGCCATATCTGCACCAGGCCGCTGCCCATAAGCTGCGACGCGACCCACTGGTTGAACTGGCCCAGCGAAAGCAGCATTCCGCCGTGCTTATGCAGGAAGGCGGGCGTCCATGGCAGCTCGAATGCGAAATCCTTCACGCCGGAGACGCGGCCCAACGCGCTCAAAATCGAATCGGCAGCGCGCAGCGAGAACGAGCGCCGGCTCGCGCCCACCGGATCGAGCAGATAGAATACGCGCTCGTCGCGCACCTCGGCGCTCATGGGAATGTCTTCGGGCTTTAAATCGGGAAAGCTGGCGCGGATGCCGCGCGCCTGGGTGACCACGCCGCTGACGCCGGCGGCCAGGTCGTCGGCGCGCTCGTAGCACAGCACCTGCAGCGGCATGCCGGGGGCAACGGTGCTGGCGAACGCGGGATCGGCGGGATTCTCATTCCAGGCGCGGGCCAGCGTGGTCAGAAATCCGCCCATGGCGGGGCCAAAGCCCGCACAGGCGATATCCACGTCCATGGTCTGGCGAACGTCCTCTCCCACTCCGTCGGCTTGCGTGAATGCGTTCATTGCGGCCTCATTGGGGCTTCATTGCGGATAATCGAGTGCCTCGGGAATCATGACCATGCTGAGGGTTTCAGCGGCGCGATCCTTGGCCAGGCGCGATCCGCTGAGGCAGCGGGCCAGTTTGTTCTGCATGTGAAGAAAGTCATTTTCGCCGGCGCAGGTGGCGCACGGGCCGGCCTTGTCGGGATGCGTTCCGTCGGCTTTGAGCACGTCAAGCACCATGGTGGTGATGCCGGGCATGGTCTCCTCGAAATCCTGCAACTCCTCCACCGAGAAGCACTGGCTGCATCCGCTGTCGTTCCACGAAGGATGCCGCTTGTAGCCGAACACCAGCTCGGCGCAGATGCGGCTGACTTCGCCCGCGGCCTGCGCGGCTTGCACGTGGCACAGGTCGCTGAGGAACTCCACGGTGCCGGGAAGGCTTTCGGCCACCCCGGGATCGGATGCGCCGCGCGCTTCCAGCGCCACGACATCGAGGATCTGGCAGCGCGAGGCGAGCAGCCAGCACAGCGCGTCGGCCATGGCAAAGGTCACGCCCTGGCGCTGCCCGTGGTAGAGCTTGTTGCCGGCTGGATCGGTGGCGCTCTGCAGGCGAATCAAGGTCCAGTGCCACATTTCCATGGCGGAGGCGAGGGTGCAGGCGCCGGTGCCGGGGCGGCTGGAGGCGACGCGGCGCATCTCCGCAATCCACGCGCGAAACTCGGCGAGAAACACTTCGCTGGTCATGGTAATGGTGAGCTGGCGGCGCTGCACGGCTTCGGGGCCTTCGTAGGTGGCCTCGAGCTGCGCGTCCATCCACTTTGAGGCGAGGAAGCCGGGGCAATCCTCGGTGATGCCGTAGCCACCCATCAGGCTCACGGCTTCGCGCATCAGGTTGGCGCCGTGGCCGGTGTTCCACAGCTTGGTCGCGGGGCAAAGAACGTTGGCTTCCGCGTCCATGAGCACGAATTGCACCAGCGGATCGTCGAGCAGTGCGGCGCGGCGCGGGTCGGTTTCGCGCATCAGGAGCGACTCGATGGCGCGAAGCTCCGACTCGCGCAGCGCCTTCACTTCGGCGCGCCCGCCCGAGATGCCACGCTCTTTCAGCATGGCATTCTTGTGCCTTTCCAGCGGATCGAGTTCGTCGAAAAGGCGGGAGGCCGCAAAGCCGAGAGACGCCGCGGCTTCCCCGCAGGCCCACACGTCGATGAGCCGATGCAGCGCATCCTGGCGCTGCTGGATGCCCTGTTCGTAGCGAATGGAGCCGGGCCGCGCGCCCTCGGCTCCGCGGAAGCGCGAGCGCTGATAGCGAATGACCGGCTCAACCGCGGAGAGCAGCTTGGCCGCTGTCATCAGGCCCACGGTGACGCGGGTGCGGCGGAAGACCGCTTCGATGATTTCGCCGTGGGTGTAATTGGGGACGATGACGCCGCTCACGACGGTGTAGCCGCCGACGATGCGACTGGCGGACACTTTCAAATTGAAGATGGGATCGCCGGTGGAAGAAAGCTGGTGGACAAGCTTTTTGGTGGGCGTGCCGTGATCGAAGGTGCCCTCGTCGCCCTCTTCGAGAATGATGACGCAACTGCCCTTGATGCGCGGATCGTCGGAGTTGACTGCGGCGGTCACAAAATTGGCGAAGGCAATGTTGGTGATGAACCGGCCGCGCTTGTCCACCTGCAGCCAGGGCTCTTCGCCGTCCTTCCACTCGGCCACGCGGACTTTGCCGCCGAGCATGCCGGTATCGACGCCCACATAAGGAATGGGCTCGGTGAGAGCGAAGGCGCCGCGCCAGGGTTTGCGCTCCGCATCGGCTTCTCCGGGCTGCGGCGGCGCGGAGAGCGACATGTAGCGCTGCGCCTGCTCGGGCGTGCCGCGCTCGTGGATGGGAGCGAGGGCGAGAAATCCGGCAAGGCTGGCCGTGGCCGCGCCGCCATCCACCCACGCCAGCTCGAATGCGGTGAGGGCCAGCGCAAGATTCTTCGGCCCGGCGATGAATCCGCCTTCCTCCGGCTCCATGAACACCGCGGTAAGGCCGGCGCGGTCGAAGGCGTCCATCATCTCTTCTTTGAGCGGAGTCCACTCGTGGGTGTTGCGCTCCCCGGCGGCCACCAGGCGCGCCACCGTTCCCCGCGCCACTCCGCGCGCGCTCTGCACCAGCATCTGCAGATCGAAACGATCGGCGAAGCCCCATTGCAGCGCGCGCACCTGGTCGGTGGGCAACGTGAGCATGTGGATCGATGGCGCGGGCGCAGCCGTGCTCATAAGGAGTACCTCCAGCAGCGCCGCTAATTGTGCTTGAGCGCGAACACGATGGAATGTGACTGGGATCACGTCCGCCAAATGCAGGCATAGCTGAAGATAGCCGGCAGCGAAACTCGCGTGCAGTTGGAAAGGATGCACGGCTGCCTTCAGGGCGAAGAGAATGGCTGCAACGCCGGGTGCATCTCGCCAGAGCCGACCGCGTCTCCGTTCTTGCAACGACAGCACCTCAATTCCGTGTTTTTGGCCTTCGGGCCCACATCGATTTTGACAGTTGGTAACGCACGCGTTACTATTATGAGGTCCGTATGAACATCGAGATACGTGAGTACATCGATGCGCGAGGACATAATCACTATCGCGAATGGCTGTCGAAGCTGGACCCGAGCGTGAGAGCCAGAATTGATAAGTCAGTGTTCCGGGTGGGCTACGGAAATCTCTCTGGGGTGAAAGCGGAAGGGGAAGGCGTGTCGGCGTTGCGGGTCGATTTTGGTTCTGGATACCGGGTTTACTTCGGGCAAGACGGGGATCAGCTCGTGATCCTGCCTGCGGGTGGCACAAAACGGCGCCAAGAGAACGATGTTCAGTTGGCCAGGTCGCTATGGTCGGAATACAAAAGGCGCAAGCGAGAGAACAACAGGGAGCAATAAAGATGCCACTTACACGGAGTTTCAGAGAATCGGTTATGGAAGAACTACGCGCCAAAGACTATCGTCGCGCGTTTCTTCGCGAAGCCATCAACGATATGCTGGCCGGGGATCTGGATTCGGCAAAGATGGTCCTGCGCGAGTATGTCAATGGGACCGTTGGCTTTATCAACCTCGGTGATGCCCTTGGACGTTCCCCGAAAAGCCTCATGCGAATGTTGAGCCAGGAAGGGAATCCCCATGCTCGCAATCTGCTCGAGCTGGTTGCGTATCTCCAGAAAGCGGATGGGGTTGTGGCCGAGGTCCATATCGGGGATGCCGCAGCTGCATAAAACCCTCTCAACGGTTTTCTTTTGCTTGCGGCTGTGATCCTCGGCCGGTTTCTGTGCGAAGGGCAGAGGGTTGAGCGGATGCTCCCTATTTTGTCCGCTGGGCTCCGGACCTCAACCCGGCTGCGTCCATTCGGCAGCCTTGCAGTGCACAATCGTCCTGCTTGATTTGTCAGCCGCGCTGCACCCTGCTTCGCGCAGGCCCAGGTGATTTGCGTCTCAAGGGATCGCCGAACCGCGCAGAATCTGGACACGCAGTGTGACCTCTATCGCGTTTGGAAGCAAATACCGATGTTCACGATTGCCAAGCGTTTGTGATGAGAGTCACTGAGATGTTTTGCGTAAAAGACTCTTCTGGTCTATGGAATTCATTTTCATTCCTTACGCGTGACACGAGTCACCAGCCGGAACACCAGGCGAACCGCTCGCCCCGTTCCGGAGAAGAAAGACGGCAAGATGCCTGACTCCATCCAGGATCCGCGATGTACCTCGCCAAAGCTGCAACCGGCCCGCTTCTCAGCTTCACTCCTTCACTTCTTCACCTTGTTCCCTCTCATCGCGCTCGTGATGCTGGCACCGGCGCGCCTGCACGCGCAGGCCGATTGCCTGGCCTGCCATGGCGACCAGACCATGACCGACAACGCCGGGCACAAAATCGGCGTGGATGGCGACAAGTTCGGCAAGAGCGTTCACAGCGGCCTGAAATGCAACGAATGCCACGCCGACATCAAGGAGTATCCGCATCCTGACAAGCCGGCGCAGGTGCAGTGCGCCACGTGCCACGCCGACCAGGCCACCGCGCTCAAGGGCAGCGTGCACGCCGACAGCAAGGATCATCCCTGCACCAGTTGCCACGGCGACGCGCACGCCATATTTCCCAAGGCGGACGCGCGCTCCGCGGTGTATCCGCTGAACGTGCCGGCCACCTGCGGCAAGTGCCACGGCAACGACGGCATGGCCCAGAAGCATGGGCTGGCCAGCGTCTATCCCAAGTATGTGGACTCGATTCACGGGTTCGCGCTGGACAAGGAAGGGCTGCTGGTGGCGGCCAATTGCCAAAGCTGCCACGGGTCGCACGGCATTCTCAGCCACACCAATCCCAAGAGCCCCACATTCAAGGCCAACATTCCCAATACCTGCGGCACGTGCCACGCCAAAATCAACATGGAATACGGCGACGGCGCGCATGGCAGGGCGATTGCCGCGGGCAAAATGAAAGCTCCGGTATGCACCGACTGCCACACCGCGCACCAGATTCTGCAGCCCACGGAGTCGGAGTTCCGCATGCAGTCGACGCCGATCTGCGGATCGTGCCACACCGACAAGCTGTCGACCTATCGCGACACGTTCCACTCGCAACTCGGCTCGCTGGGCGGCTATGTGGAGACGGCGCGCTGCTGGGACTGCCATGGCGCGCACGACATCCGCGGCAAAAACGATCCCCATTCGCCCATTGCGCCGGCCAACCTGGTGGTGACCTGCGGGCGCTGCCACAACGGCGCAAACATCAAGTTTGTTCAGTATCAGCCGCATGCCAATGCGCGCGACCGCAAGCTCAATCCGGCGCTCTATTTCGTGCGGCTTTTCATGAACCTGCTGCTGGCCGGCACCCTGACATTTTTCGTGATCCACACCATTTTATGGCTGGTCCGCGCGCGTTATGACCAGATCAAGAAGAAGACGGCTGAGGGAGGCAAACATGCCTGATTTGTTAGTAGCGCCTGAAGAAACCGAAAAGCAGCAGACCGGCGCCGGCCGTCATTTCATGCGTTTCACGCGCGCCCAGCGGACGCTGCATGCGGTGCTGTTCACCACCTTCCTGGGACTGGCGGCAACCGGCTTGCCGCTGCGCTTCAGCGAGAGCATCTGGGCGCGCGGACTGGCCGGCTTTGTGGGCGGTTTCGGAGCTATTCTCTTTTTCCACAAGTTCTGCGCCCTGGCGCTCACGGTTGCGTTTCTGGTGCACGTGAAAGACATCTTCACCCGGTCACTGGCTCGGCATGAAAAGGGAATCTTCTGGGGCGCTACCTCGATGGTGGCCAACTGGAAAGATGTGAAGGATATGTTCGGCCACATTCGCTGGTTCCTGGGCATGGGGACCAAGCCGAAGTTCGAGCGCTATGCCTACTGGGAGAAGTTCGATTACTGGGCGGTGTTCTGGGGCATGATCGTGATCGGCTTCTCGGGATACGCGATGTGGTTCGCGCCGTTCTTCGCGCGTTTTCTCCCCGGCTGGGCATTGAATGCGGTGTTGGTGATTCACAGCGAAGAAGGGCTGCTGGCCATCCTGTTCATCTTCTCCATTCATTTTGTGAATACCCACCTGCGCCCGGATTCCTTTCCCATGGACATGGTGATCTTTACCGGGGTGGAGAGCGAAGACGAATTCCGGCATAAGCGTCCGCTGGAGTATCAACGGCTGAAAGCGCAAGGGAAACTCGAAGCCAAGCTGGCGGAGAAGCCGCAGAAATGGTTCGTGAACTTCTCCAAGATCGCAGGCTTCACGGCCATCGCCATCGGCCTGCTGCTGCTGGTGCTCACGTTGACCGCGTACTTCGGTTAAGTGTTTTGTAGCAGGTCGGAGCTTGAAAAGGCTCGTTGGAAAAATAGACCTGAAGGCCGGAATTCCTGAGGGACGTGCGATACCAATGCGTAAAATCGACTATCTAATACTCGCAGCGTTTGCAATGACGGCGGCTGCTCAAACTGGGCCAAATGATGTCGTTCAGCACGCAGCACAATCCATGGCGTATCTTCACGACACGATGCTTGATCCGGCATCCTTCGTGCTGGACGGAGTCTATGTTACCAAGCCCATTCACCGCTTCGCGGACAAGGACCACCGAGACCAGAGCACATACTGTTATGCCTTCCGGTCGCACAACACTATGGGCGGATATTCCGAAGTGCGTGCCTATGAAGACCCCCTAGACCACGGCAAACTGGTGATTGTCCACCCCAGTGAAGATGGTGCGTTCATGGGTTATGACACAGGGTGGGTAGCTCCGTGCAAATCCAAAAACGTAGCCGAAGACATCACCGCCCAGGTAGCTGCTGTGGCCCCGGCACTCTACAAGAAGAGCCGATGACTTTGCGCCAATTTGTATCGCACTCCGTTACAAAGTGTCGTTTAATCGACGCTAAATCGCGCCACGACGCATCAACGACCATTCCCATGTGACCCGAGTCACTGCCGGATTTCCCGCCCGGTCGCATGGTTATTGGGTGAATCCGGCCAGTCGATTTCTGTTGCGAACTTTCGCTCTTATCCTTTTATCCCGGGGATTTTCAGTCCAGGCCGCCGACCACAAGCTCAAAAACGAGGATTGCCTCGCCTGCCACTCCGACGCCACCCTCAGCGAGGATGTAAACGGCAAGCCGCACAGCCTCTTCGTCGATCCCGCCAAACTCAAGCACTCCATTCACGGCTCCATGTTCACCTGCGTGGATTGCCACACGGATGTAAAGAGCCTGGCGCACGACTCGCCGCCGAAAAAGATCGCCTGCGCGCAGTGCCATGCCGGCGCGCAGACCGCCTACCAGCAAAGCATCCACGCCAAACTCACCGCGGCCAAAGCACCGGCAGCCACCTGCGCGGATTGCCACGGGAATGCGCACGAGGTGACCGCGGCGGACGACGCGCATTCGCCCGTGAATCACGCCGACGTGCCCACGACCTGCGGACGCTGCCACGGGCAGAAGTTCCTGATGGAGTCAAACGGGCAGAGCGCCCAGCCGTTTCTCTCTTATCAGGACAGCGTGCATGGGCGCGCCGTGGAGAAGGGTTCGCTGAAGGCCGCGGTGTGCACGGACTGCCATGGAGCCCATGAGATTCTTGCGGCCAACCAGCAGCAATCGCCGATTTCCAAGTTCAACGTGCCGGCCACCTGCGGCAAGTGCCACGGCGCCATTCAGCAGACGTTCATGGCCAGCATCCACGGTCAGGGAATTGCACGCGGCAACGGCCTGGCGCCGTCGTGCACCGACTGCCACGGCATTCACTCCATCAAGCAGCACCAGGATCCGAAAGCGGCGGTGGCGCCGGGCAATGTGTCGCGCGACGTCTGCGCGCACTGCCATGAGGGCGTGCGGCTGAACCAGGAGTTCGGCCTGCCGGGACAGCGCGTTTCCAGCTACATGGACAGCTATCACGGGCTGGCCACCGAAGCCGGATCGGTGGTGGCCGCCAACTGCTCCAGTTGCCACGGAGTGCACGACATTCTGCCCTCCAGCGATCCGCATTCCAGCATCAACCACGCCAACCTCGAGGCCACCTGCGGCAAATGCCACAAGGGCGTCACCCAGAAGTTCACCCTGACGCGCGTGCACCTGCAGGATGGCGGCGGCGCAACGCACGACATCGACTCGATCGCGGTGCGCTGGGTGCGATTGATTTATCTTCCCCTGATCATTCTGGTCATCGGCGCCATGGCGCTGCACAACCTGATCATCTGGCGGCGCAAGCTGGCGGACCGGCGCCGCACCCATACCGTCACCGTGATGCGCATGACGCCGAACCAGCGCGGCCAGCACCTGATTCTGTTCAGCAGCTTTATCGTGCTGGTGATTACCGGATTCGCGCTCAAGTATCCCGACTCGTGGTTCGCGCAGTTGCTGGGCATGAGCGAGCGGCTGCGCAGCGTGGTGCATCGCGTGGCCGGCGTGGCGCTGATTGCCGCCGGCATCTATCACGTGTTCTACCTGGCGGCGGCGAGGGAAGGCCGCCGGCTGCTGCGCGATATTGCGCCCGCTCCTCACGACTTCATCGACGCGATTGACGCCATGCTCTACTACATGGGCCTGCGCAGCCAGAAGCCTAAATTCGCGCGCTTCAATTACGCGGAGAAGGCGGAATACTGGGCCCTGGTGTGGGGCACTGCGCTGATGGGCCTCACCGGCGTGATGCTGTGGGCTAAGGTTTGGGTGGGCAACCTGCTGGCACGCTGGTGGGTGGATGTGGCCACCGCGATTCACTTTTACGAGGCGATCCTGGCCACCCTGGCCATCGTGGTGTGGCACTTCTACCAGGTATTCTTCGATCCCGATGTGTACCCCATGAACAGCGCGTGGTGGGACGGCAAAATGCCCATCGAGCACTATCGCGAGGAGCACGAGCTGGATAGTGAGGCGGTGGCGCACCCGGCGGAAGCCGATTCCGGCGAGGCCGGGCCGGCCCAACCTGAACTGCCCGGCGAGATTCCGCCGATCCAGCCGAGCCCGGCGCCCGGTCCCGCGCAGGATTAGCGCAACCGGTTGGAGTATCGCTGGTCTCCATAGGCTGCGGAAAAATCGCGCGCACAACCTGCGAGGGGCTAAACAGGCTACGGAAAAACCGCTCCGGACGGGCAAGGCGCGTAAGGGCACGACTTCAGTCGTGCCGCAAAATGCCTTCCTAACAAAGACGTGGGCTTTACCGGCTGCGGAAAAAGTCGAAATCGGAGGCGAATTGCAGGCGCAAGGCCCGCAGGGGCTAAAGCCCGCCTCATTTTGCGGCAGTTACGGCACGACTAAAGTCGTGCCCTTACGCGTGTTTGCTGATTCACGGAGTTTTTCCGCAGCCTGTTTAGCCCCTGCGGCGTTGTTCCGCTTGGTTATCAATTGGTAACAATCTGCGTTTTTTTCGCTAGAGCGGAGGAAGCTTGCTTTCGCCATTCCATCGTCTTTTCTTCGGGTTTGGGGCGAAAGTTTTGGGTTCACGACTATTACGGCTTATGTCTTTTATATGGAGTAACTTATATCGACTATATCGTAGGACGGTCTGCAGCGAATGGGGGCGAAATTATATTATTTTCCTAGTTAACAGTTTGAGAGGCTACGGTTGTGGATGCGCTGAACCGACACCCATAACCCACGGAGAAAACTCCCCGTTTATTGTGACGTGATCGCGCTTTTGACGATGTGCGCGCCGTCACAGAGGATGGCGCGGAACCCGGGTATGGGGCGTTTGCGGCACGACTGAAGTCGCGCCCTGATACAAAGCGCGCTATTCCGTCCGGTCAGGAAGCAGGCACGCGGAAATCGACTCCAGTCGCGCGATTCGCCGCCTGGGTGGCCGCAACATCGATCTGGTCGAGGGGAATCTCGCGATCGTGCTGGTCCAGCACCGTGAGCGTGGTGGCGGTGAGCAGGTAATTGTGAATCTGCTCCGGCGGACGCCCATCCTTGAAGATCAGCGTGACGGCATTTTCGCTGGAGGGAGCCGCGCTGCCCCGCGACGGCTGAGCGAAATTCTGCGGAGCGTATGGCTGCCGATAGCCCTGCTGAGGATAGTACGGCGGCGGCGCGGCATCCTGCGGCATCGTCTGCTGCCCCTGGTCGGGCTCGGCCGCATAGCCTTGCGCTGGATAACCCGCATCCGGCGATTCCGCGTAGCTCTGCGAATCTGGGTAGCCTGTTGATTCGGGGTAGCCGCCATAGCCATTGGCGTCGCTGGCGTCGGAGTCGTACCAGTCCGGCCCGAAAAGCCACGGGTCAAGCACGATAGGGTAGTCGGGCCAAACCGCATAAGGGTAGACATAGCCGCCGCCGAACCCGCGGTCATAAGGCCTGCGGTGGTGGTGATGGTCGCCACCGTCGCCCATGCGACCGTGATTCGGAGCAAAGCCGTTGCCGCGGTACGCAGGCCGGTACATGCCGGGGCCAAAGCGGCGCGCCGGTCCAACCGGTCCGGGACGTCGCGTGAATCCGTTGGGTGCGAATCTGCGCGGAGCAAACCCGCTGCGTGGTGCGAATCCTGTTCGCGGTGCAAATCCGCCATGCGATGCAAAACCGCCGTGGGATGCAAACCCTGCATGCGGAGCAGATGCGGCATGGCCGGAGAAGCCGCCGCGCGAGGCGGAGTGCTGGGCGGTTGCGGGCAATGCCAGCGCAGCAACCATCACCGCGACCGCACCCAGAGACCTCATGACACGATTCTACGCCTGATCCTGCTGCACGGAGCGCGATTGTGGCCGCCAGCTCACACCCGCCAGTAATCCGGCCGCCAGCTCTTGATGCGCTCCTTGATCTGCTTGCGGCTGAGGTTCTGCTCCAGCGCATGCTTGGCCAGCTCCACCACCTCGTCGTCGGCGGCAAAGCGCAGCCCGATGAGTTGATCTTCCCTCAGGCGATAGATTTGCGAGTGCCACTCCGCCGGCGCCAGCGCCTGCAGCCGAAGCCGTTCTTCCAGGCGGATCACGCGATC
Source organism: Occallatibacter sp. (assembly GCA_035552555.1). Classification (GTDB taxonomy): domain Bacteria; phylum Acidobacteriota; class Terriglobia; order Terriglobales; family Acidobacteriaceae; genus Telmatobacter. The sequence goes on along the minus strand of DASZLF010000100.1, from coordinate 7,069 downwards.
CTGCACCTTGAGGGGATAGCCGCGGATCAGTGCGAACGGGATGAACACAACCACCGAGAGCACCACGATCCATGCGCTCCACACGCTGAAGTGGCGAATCACGTGGCTCACCGCGAACACCAGGTTGGCAACCAGGATGAAAAAAGTAACAACGTGATAAGGAGGATGGAGACGGCCGTGATGCTTCAGGTCCTGCGGTTCCTGCGTCTTGCTCATGGATTGTCGAGGGTCGCTTTCAGTCCAGGAGTGAGTGCCGGGCTGGCGGGATTCTGCCGCGCGGCGTTGGAATCGGCTCCGGACTGGACACCGGCGCTGAGCGGATTCTGGCCAATCTGCGCCGTCTCTGTCAACTCGGAGAGCCGGCCTGGATCCAGAACCGCCGGATGCTCGGGAATCAGCGGATAGCGCCCGCGCACCAGGTAATCGACGAAAATGCCGCCGGCCAGGTAAGGATTCAGCAGCGCGATCGGCACCGCATACCCGGTGGTGATGAGCGATGCGGAGATGCTCTTATTGCTGTGGCTCATGCGGCGATAACCGGGAACCTGGGGAATCTCAAACACTGCCAGCCCGGTGTCAGGATGCTTTTTTGCATAGCGCACCAGCTTGAACGTGATCTGCCGAGGCGTGGTCATGCCGGCATCGGGGAAGAAGGTGCGGCGAAAAGTCCGCGGAAAATAGGAATTCATGATGATGCGCGCAAAATCGGCGCAGTTGTTGTAGATCAGGTCGAAATCCGAGCGGTTGGCGTGATCGTTCAGTCGCGCAATGAGGGAATCGTCCTGGGCCTCGGTGGTGGCGAAGCGGAAGGCGTAGATGCGCCGCTCATAGGCCACGCCCACCAGTTGGGTCCATCCGCCGCGCACGATATTGCCCTCGAACACATTGGCGAAAAGGCTGCCCAGGTGCTGCTCGTGATAATGCATGCGCAGGCGCAGCACGGTCTCGCGATTCACGCGCTCCGGCACGTCGGAAATGCTGTCCACCGAGTAGAGGTACGGGACCAGCGGCATGGCCACCCAGTCGTATCCGTCGATGCCCTGGTAGCGCGCGATCACCGAGCCAAGCTCGCCCGGCCGGCACCGCCGCAGCTTGACGGGAGTTTCGGTGCACACGCGGGCAAAGTAAATGGCGGTGTGTCCGGTGGGATTGAGTGTACCGAAGAAGCCGTATGGCTCCTCCATCAGCAGCGCGGCCTGCGCATGGGCCCGGGCAGAAAGACCGCCGATGGCCAGGACGAAGAGTGCAAAAAACAGCGTCCGGCTGCGCGTCAATGGCATGCAATCCCTCCCGGGGGGCAGGTGGGGTTGAATCCCTCTCTCCCAGTATCCCCCAATTTCATTCAGATGCGCCCCCGCAGGTTTCACATTCCGAACCAGTGACATAAGCTGCGGAAACATCCACAGGCGGCGTCCCTTCCCGCCCCGCGTGTTGCAACTGCAACGGCTTTTCGTTTGCCACGAACCCGGAACGGCGGAAATAGTCGCGCCCGTTTCATGAGACTCGCGCGGGGCTGTTTTGATACCGTTACCTTTCCGGCAACTCCGGCGCGAAACTGCGCTGAAAGTGTGCGGAAATCCCAGCCATGCACGAGGTATCCGAGTGAACCTGCGATCTATCGTTCTGCTTGCGTTGTTACCCGCCGCTGCCGCCTCCGCCCAGGTCACGTTGCCCACCATCCTGGCCGATCACATGGTGGTGCAGCGCGATCTGCCGGTGCACGTTTGGGGCATGGCGCCTCCCGGGGAGCAGGTCAGCGTCGCATTTCGCGGCGAAACTGGCTCCGCCACCACCACGCGCCTGGGACGCTGGAGCGTGTATCTCAAGCCGGGCGCGGCGGGCGGACCCTTCGAGATGACGGTCCACGGCGCTCCCGCGCCGCGCCAGGACGGTGGTGCCCTTCAACCTGCGCAAGCCATCCTGATCCGCGACATCGTGATCCACGACATTCTCGTGGGCGACATCTGGATCGCTTCCGGCCAGTCCAACATGGAATTTGCCATGCATCAGGCGGCCACCGCGGCGGCGGATTTGCCCAAGGCCGGCAATGCGCGCATTCGGCTGCTGATTGTGGACAAAAAGGCGGCGGATTTTCCCCAGGACAACGTGGAGACCAAGGGTTGGTCGGCATCGACGCCGGAGAGCGCAAATGATTTTTCCGCAGTGGCATGGTACTTTGCGCGCGAGATCGAGCAGCGCGAGCACGTGCCCGTGGGGGTGATCGACGCGACCTGGGGTGGCACCACGGCCGAGGCGTGGGTGCGGATGACCGCGCTGGGACAGGATGCGCAGGTGAATTCACTCTTCGCGGCGCGGGGAAAAATGCTGGATGAGGCCTCCGACACCCAACTGCAAATCAAGGACGAGCAGCGCCAGCGAGAACTGGCCAGGGCCGAGGACAAGCCCATGCCGCAGTTTCCCTGGCATGCTCCGCTGGAGAGCTGGGGGCCGGCCAACCTTTGGAACGGAATGATTGCGCCTCTGACGCCCATGGCGATTCGCGGGGCGATCTGGTACCAGGGCGAGAGCAACTCGGGGCCGGAGCGGTGGCCCATCTACGATCGCGTGATGCGCGACCTGATTGAGGACTGGCGGCAAGAGTGGGGCGTGGGCGATTTTCCGTTCCTCTATGTGCAGATCGCCAACTTCATTACCGGGCCGGAGGACAACTGGGCCAACCTGCGCAACCAGCAGGTGAAGACGCTGGGCCTGCGCAATACCGCCATGGCCGTGACCATCGACATTGGAACTCCTGACAATATCCACCCGCCGGACAAGCTGGATGTTGGTCATCGGCTGGCGCTGGCCGCCCGGGCCATCACTTACGGCGAAACTTCGTTGGAAGACTCGGGGCCGATGTTCCGCCAGGCCACGCCGGAGGGCGCATCGATCCGCGCCTGGTTCGATCACGCCCGCGGGCTGGTGGCCAGGGGCGGGGAAGTGACCAGCGTGGAAGTGGCCGGCACGAACGGCAAATTCTTCCCCGCAAAGGCGTCGGTAGAGGGGGAGACGGTGGTGGCCTCCAGCCCCGACGTGCCCAGCCCGGTAGCGATCCGCTACGGCTGGGCCAGCAGCCCACAATGCAACCTGTTCAACGCGGATGGACTGCCGGCATCGCCGTTCACGTCGGTGAAGTGAGTGGGGAGCCGGTAGCTTGTAGCCAGTAGTTAGCAACCAATAGCTAATAGCTAATAGCTAGAAGCTACAAGCTACAAGCTACGCACTACGCGCGCACAGCCAGAATGGCGCGGCCGAGCGCGCCGGTCATAGCGTCCTGGGTGACGAGCGCGGCATCGCGGACCAGGCTGTTGAGGCCGCGGAGATGGCCGGCGAAATCCCAGGCCAGGTCGCGGGCGCGGCAGATGTCCCAGAACGCCAGCAAGCGGCCGATGTTGCCGGTGTCTTCGGCGACCAGTCCGAGAATGTCGCCTGCGAGCATGTTGAGGGCTGCGGGCATCACGGTCTGGAGCAGGGTGTTGATGGATTGATAGTCGGCGTGTTCGGGGCCATCGGGTGCGGGCAGCAGGTTGAGGCTGCTGTCGGTGTCGAGCAGGGCGAGGGCCAGGTCGCGGTTGATGTGGGCGTTCATGCCGGCCACGGCGAACTGGATGCGATCGATGCCGCTGCGGAAGCGCGCCTCGAACAAGGCGCTCCAAGCCGAAGGAATGATTTGCCCGGCGAGGAATTCGCGGATGGCCGAGAAGTAGTAGTCGGCGAAGATCACGTCGAGGCCGAGCAGCCACTGCGGATTTTGCCACGCGCCCCCGGGCGGGTTCAGGTCCACCTGCTGCGTAACCATGAGGTAAAGCTGGTTGAACCATTTCAGGCCGTCGTTGGCGGGCAGAATCGCGTCGATGGCCTGCATGCGCGCGATCACCCCGGCGATGTCAGCGGGGTCAGCGGCGGAGAGAAGCGAGGCGAGAGCCTGGTCCGCGGGGGATGTGGCGGTGGTGGGCATCGGTGTGCTCCGGGAATGGGAGCAGTATACGCGGGATAGGGTGTGGAGTAGAGTGTGGAGTGAGGTCCACAATGGAAACCGTCCAGATCGTGATCGACAAAGATTTATTAGAGGCTGCGGACCGGGCCGCACGACGGACGAAGCTGAACCGGTCGGAACTGGTGCGCGAGGCGCTGCGCGAGCATCTGCGACGGATGGAAATCCGCGCCCGGGAAGAGCGCGATTGCGAAGGATATGCGAAGCGGCCACCGGCTGGTGACGAGGTTCATGCGTGGGAGAGGGAGGCAGCGTGGCCGGTGGAATAGCTCGCGGCGACGTTCGGCTCTACTCCTTCTCGCCCCCTGACAAGAAGCGTCCGGTGGTGGTGCTGACGCGCGACAGTGCCATTCACTACCTGTCGACCGTAATCGTGGCGCCGATCACCTCGACCATCCGCGGCGTACCTTCCGAGGTCATGCTCAACGAGGGCGATGGGATGAAAGCGATTTGTGCTGTGAACCTGCACAACCCAGTCACAGTTTCGCAGAATCGATTGGGAAGGCGAATCGGACGGCTGAGCCGGCAGCGAATGGACGAAATCTGCGCGGCGCTTCGCTTCTCGCTGGGGTGCGATGCCGGTCACGCGTGATCCTAATGCCAGCTTGCGGCCTCACGCGGACTGCGCGCACGTCGAATTCGGGCGGGAGGGGAAAATGGTGGGTTGCGGGCAAACTCAGGGATCGGGGTGCATCTAGAGAAACCTGCTCTTCACCGCCTGATGCATCGGCCTGCCCTCAGGCGGGGATAAGCGCCGGCGTGCTCTGTTTGCGAGCAAAATCGCGTAGTGCACGATCAAACGTGACGAGGCTCGCGCCGGCCCCCTGTGCAAACGACAGAAGCCAGCAATCGCCCACCCACTTCGAAGCTTGTTTCCCGGCAAACGGCTCCGTTGCCAGCCGAAAGCGGGCATCCACGTTGCGCGGCTCAGGGTAGAACTCCACGCGTGGGTCCTCGAGCCATCGGTCATAGACGGCCCAGGCCTGGCGAAGCGTCAGTGTCTGATCGCCCATGACCGTGGGGTTGGTGAGAAGACGGAGCAGGCCGAGCTGGGTATAGCGGGAGAAAATCAGGCGCGCATCGTCCGGCAGGCCGTTGAGCCATGCCCATGCAACGGCGTTGTGCGGGTGACCATTGACCGAGAGCGCAAGCCAGACGTTGAGGTCAGTAAATAACAAGGTCATGGGGATTCTCGTCCACCGGGAAGCGAGGCCCAAGCTTGCCTTTCCCGCTGACCAGCGCTCTGGTCACCTTCTTGCCCTTTTTCGGGGCAGCGTAGGTCTCTTCAAGCGCGCGCACGATAAGGGAACGGATTGAAGTACCCGAGCTTTCCGCCCGGTGGCGCAGGCGCTCGTGGAGGGGTTCGGGAATGTCGACGGTGGTCCGGACTGCCATGACATGATTGTGTCACAAGCCGCGTGGAGCGGACAGGCTGTCGGATCAGCTCGCCAGGGCCTCCACAACGACTTCCGGGTGGCGTGAGATCACGGTGAGATAGGCGCGGGCGGCGCGGTCGGGACGGCGCCGGCCCTGTTCCCAGTCCTGCAGGGCGCGCGGGTCGAGAGCAAAGCGACGCGCGAATTCAGTGCGGCTCAACCCGGTAGCTGCACGAACGGCGCGCACATCGACTTCGAGCGGAAGGGGAAAATGGTGCGTTGCGGCGGGCTCGGCTTCGCCCTTTGCAATCGCCGCGGCCTCGCGCATGGCGTCGACCAATTCGTTTGCTACACTCTTGCGCTTCATTGCTTGATCCTCCTTACTTTTGCTGCGGCCTTGAGTGTTGCTGCGAAGGAAGCGACCTCACGTTTCTGCTGCGACGTCAGGTCAGCCTGCTCGTTCTTGCCGTACAGGAAAATCGCGTAGAGCGGATTCTCTTCGTCGAAGAAGTAGTAAATGACCCGCACTCCGCCCGATTTTCCTTTGCCTCGGGCAGCAAAACGCACCTTTCGCACTCCGCCGGTGCCCGGAATTTCGGCGCCGGATTGGGGATGAAGCGCAAGGAAGAAAAGCAGTTCCTCATGTTCCTCGGCGGAAAGCAGCTTCTCAGCCCGGCGGGCGAAGGCGTTGGTTTCGATGACCGTCAGCATGGGTATGCTCACGTGTCGAGTATGCGGCATTGCCGCACTGATGTCAAGGTCGGTTCAGTCGTCGCCCACTCTTGCCGAGATGACACTATCAAGGACCCCGGTCACGTCGTCACTCAGGAAATCAAAATGGTTTTAGGAAGATGGTTCGGTGAAAGTAATGGACCGTTGCGGCATAGAGGAATCCAGTGATTGCTGCAATCAGTAAAAAGAAGGTTGCCCTAAAGACCAGTTCCCCTTTTTTCACTACATTCCATTCTCGTTTGAGAACTTTCGCAGCAATCTCCGCCACTTCAACGGCCATCAAGTCAATGATTTGCACCGGCTGTTGTTGGATGATTAGATCCTTTAGATCGGCGAGTGACTTCAGCAGTTCGCGGTGGTCCTTCTCTTTGAGATTCAATCGCAAGCGTATTCGCGCGAGTCGTTGATTAATTTCGCCGCTGGATTTCGGAGGCCCTACGCCGACAAGTCCGGCGTGAATCACCGTCGCTTCGCCTAGAACCCACGAGATATCCTTCCGGAGTTCATCAATCCACCTCTGTCGAAATTCCGATATTTTGGATTCCTTGCTGATGAGGAGGCCAAGCAACGAGGCGAACGCTGCAAGAATTGCCGCTGTTATGGCGTCTGTGAACAATCCCGTGTCGGCTGGATTTGATGGCGCGGCAGACAGAACGCAAGTAAGCATTCCCTCACCCCAAGCGAATGTTCAAGAGCACTGTACAACATTAAATGAATAAAGTTGAATTGAACTTTACATCGAAGCTCTGCCCTTATGGAATAAGGGCAGAGCCCCAGGAACCGCTCTCGAATTTGTCGAGTTTTTCTTCCTTAGGAGTGCGCCTCACTAGTGTAGTGCGCCATAAATAGCATCATCTATATATCGAGGGTCATCTCATAAGATGAGGGGACCTCGATATGCGTGTGGCGGCGGCGATTGCATTATCGGATGAAACACGGCTTCGGCTGGAAAAGCTGGCGCGTGGGC
>DASZLF010000099.1:0-3723 GCA_035552555.1 Occallatibacter sp. | reverse complement strand
ACCAGTTCCCGGCGTAGCGGAACATGATGTCCCTTGAGCGAGCGCGCAAGTTCGCCGTCCATGTCGAACTCCATCAGCTTGTGCCGATAGTCCAGCAGAAAGTCGGCATGGTTCAGCGCATTCTGTCCCAGCACGCCTCGCGCCGTCGGAGCCATGTGGCGAAGGCCGCTCAGATCGCGAACCATCACCTCCACGTTTTGCTCTGTTACCGGTCCAAACGCCACGCGGCGTGCGATCGCCAGCGAGGTGGAAGCACGCTCCGTTAGCGTCATCACCATGCCTTGCCCCTGCGGCTGCAGCGCCAGTTCCTGTCCCAGTTCGCGATCCACCGACGTGATCGTCGAGCCGGTATCCAGCATAAAGTCGTAGGGTCCGCTCCCATTCACCGTCACCGGCACCATCACGGCGAATCCGCGGACGAAGTGAAACGGCACCACCGCGGGATTCAGCGTGTCTGCAAGCGCTGCCGGAGCCACCCACAGCAGCGCCGCGATGACGAGCAAACAGGGTACAGGGCCAAAGCAGCAAAGATGCGCGCCGGACCAACTGCATATGCGGCCCGCGCAAAGTGTGACGTGAGAGTTGCGTTGCATGGCACCCTCCTCAGCGACTTGGTGGGCTCACCTTAAGTCGGAGAGAACAGGTGGGTCAGCAGCAGAGTGATGAGATAGCGCGGCGATGCGATGAGCCGTGCCCGCGCCGCGCCGAAGCGTTGTACCGCAGGTACAACAACGACAATTGAGTGACAACTGGAGTGAAGGCATCTCCCTTCCCAACGCACAGCGTCAGGTAAGGTGCTCTACGGATGCGTCGTTCCCGCGTAGAACTTGTTCATATCCTCGCGGAACTCCTTCAGCGCCTCGACATTCAGGTAGATCATGTGGCCCGCCGGGTAATAGCCAAACTCGACATTGCTGCGCAGCGCCGGCTCCAGGTCCATATGGTCCAAATCGTATTCGGTCGAGAAGAACGGCGTCGCCAGATCGAAGTATCCATTCGCCGAGAAGATCTTCAGTTTCGGGTTCTTGCGTATCGCATCCGCCAGATCGCCCGCCACATAAGGCAACTGCATCTGGCGGCCCCGGCCCGGACCCTTGTGCTTCCAGTCCCACGACTCGTTCACCTTCGGCCCCGACACATAATACGTATCCGCCGTGGTGTCGTTCAAATCGTGCGACAGATAATCGTGAAACGCGGCAATGAACGCGCCGGAGATACCTGTATCCGATGGATCGTAATCCGGCGTCTCCCCCGCGGCATCTACATCCGTGCCTTCGAAACGCGCGTCGTACCGGCCCATGATCTCGCGCTCGCCGCGCAGCAGTTGCTTACGAAAACGGGATGGATTGATCCGCAGGTTCGTCTGCTTCAAATATTCGACACTCAGTCCCGTATAGCCGCTCAGCTTCTGCGCCACCGCGGCCTTCTCCGCCTCCGGCAATGCATCCCCCTGTGCCAGCGCCTCTGCATACGGCCCACGCGCGTAGCGGCGCACCTCATCCAGAAACAATTTCAAATCCGCCGGCTTCTGCGCCAGCTTGTTATGAAACCACGCAATCGCCGCGTATGAAGGTAGATAGACAATCGGCTCCGTATCGTACCCAGGCACGCGGACGCCGTAATTCAAAATCGACGAAACCAGCACCACGCCATTTAGCTCGATGCCCTTCTCCTGCAGCGCATCGGCCAGCGCCGCCGAGCGCGTCGTGCCATAGCTCTCGCCCATCAGGTACTTCGGCGAATTCCACCGCCTGTTCACTGTGATGTATCGCTCGATGAAGCGCTCGAACGCCTTCACGTCCTGGTCGGTGCCGGCAAAATCCTTCTCTGTCGCCTTGCCCACCGGCTTCGAGAAGCCTGTCCCCACGGCATCGATGAACACCAGGTCCGTTTTTCCCAGAAGGCTGTACTCGTTCGGCACCAGCTTGTACGGCGCTCCGCCGGTCGCGTCCGGGCTCGCCGTCACCACGCGCACCGGCCCCACCGAGCCCATGTGCAGCCAGATCGTCGCTGCTCCCGGGCCGCCGTTGTACAAAAACGTAATCGGCCGCGTGCCCGCGCTGGCCACGCCATCCTGCGTGTACGCCACATAAAAGACGCTGCCGTACGGCTTGTCGTCGTCGTCGTGAATCACCAGATTGCCCGCCGTCGCCGTGTAGGCCACCGGCGTGCCCGCGGCCTTCCACTCGTGATGTGTCACCGCAGCCGATTCCGGCGGCACCGGTATCTGTTTCTCATCCTTATGTTCGGCCTTGGCGTCGTCTTTTTTTTCATCCTGTGCATGCAGCGCGACGTGGCCAAGCGCAATGGTGAACGACAGGCACACTGCAGCAAGGGAGCGGGAAAATGCAGCCAATCGGGGGCCTCCAGAAACAGCGTCAAAATCGGTGTCAGCAGAATAAACCCAGCCAGACAATCCGGCGCATCGCTTGCCTCCCTCTCGCCATCCTAAGTCAAGAAACCGACACAGGAGACACGCGTGGCAAGCCATCCCGATACGAAAGAAGAAAAAGACCCGAAGGTTCTGCTCATTGCGCAACTGCGCGCCTTCCTGGTCAGCGGCGAATCCTTCGACCTGCTGCCCATCAAGCACCAGCAGGATGTAAAAAGCGAAGTGGAATCACTCGTCGAAAGCTGGGCCGAATCGGGCTTTCTCGTCCACGGCCGATTCATCTATCCCTGGCACCAGGTCAAGCACGTCGAAGTCACCCAGGTGGAAGAGATGCCGTTGCAGCTCGCGCATCAACGCTTTGACGAGCTCTACGCCGCGCAGCGAGCGCGCATGCAGGAAGACTTCTGGCGCACGCGCCGCAAGGCGGAGAAGAAGCCCGAAGAGAAGCCGGACACGAATCCGCCGCCCTAATAAAAGGCTGGCGCGAAACGATGCTCGCGCCAGCCGAAACACTTACCGCTGGTTGTCTACATCTGTCCCGCCGCGCTCGAACTCAGCCACTGCTCCAGGTTCGCGCTCTGCTCGGCGCGCAAATCCGCACAGTCGTTGATCGAGTTCTGCGCCCGTGTCAATGCCGACGCCGACGCCGCCACTTTGTGCGTGCTAAAGAAGCCCTTCACCTCATCGCGCTTCTCCGTGGTGCAGAAGGCGCCGGTCGAACGCACCAGCGCGCCTCCCGCCCAGGTAGTGAACTGCGCCTTCACCTTGGGCCAGTTCTGCTCGATGTACTGCCACGCGTTGTCCTGCGTATTCGGGCTCTGCAGCGCCACCCCGAACAGGTGAACCGCATCCTGATTCCGCACCTTGCCGGAGGCCGCGTACTCCAGCGCGCGGCGCGTCAGGACCGGATCCTTGAAGCGTGCCAGTTCGTAAAGCGCCTCGCTGGCAAGGGTCGGATCCTTTGAAGTCTCCGCCGTCTTCTGCAGCAGATCGAAAAGCGCCGCATCGCCATGTACCGCCGCCACGCCCAGCGCCTGCCGCCCGAGCGCCGCGTTCACCTTGCCCGGTTCTGTCAGGTATGCCTCCGCAAGCTGCCGGCTTTCGGCAATGACCTTCGGATCCTGGCCCACGTCGCCCACCAGACCGAACAACTCCGCTCGAAGCTGCTGCTGCTCCGGCGTCTCGCCATCTTTCGGTTCACCCAGGCTCGTCAGCCGCGGCCCATACGTGGAAACCACCCACGCCGAAAGCTGCTTGCGCTCCGCTTCCGTCGCCGCCACGCGAGCCCACAGCGTGTTGATGCCGCCGATCACGTTCTCTGTCACGGCGGC
>DASZLF010000098.1:0-15472 GCA_035552555.1 Occallatibacter sp. | reverse complement strand
CGCCGGCATCTTTCATGCGGGCGCAGTTGTAGACCATAAGGCGCGCGGCCTCGATCTCAGTAGCCATTTGCGCGATTTGAAACTGGATGCCCTGAAACTCAGAGATGGCTTTGCCGAACTGCTTGCGCTCGACGGCGTACTTGCAGGCGAATTCCCAGGCGCCGCGGGCCAGGCCAATCATTTGTGCGCCGATTCCGATGCGGCCTTCGTTGAGAGTCTCGATGGCGATCTTGTAGCCTTTGCCGGGCTCGCCCAGCACGCTTTCGCGGGGAAGTTCGCAATTGTCGACTATGAGCTCGCAGGTGCTGGAGGCGCGGATGCCCAGCTTGTCTTCCTTGCGCCCCACGATGAACCCCGGCGTGTCCTTCTCCACCAGGAATGCGGTGATGCCGCGATAGCCGGCGGAGGGATCGAGCGTGGCGAAAACGATGAACAGGCCCGCCTCCCGCGCATTGCTGATCCACAGCTTGCGGCCGTTCAGCCGATATCCGCCGTCGATGGCCTCGGCGCGCGTCTGCAATGCAAAGGCATCGGAGCCGGAGCCGGCTTCGCTCAGCGCATAAGCGCCCGCGATGCGCGATGTCAGGCGGGGAAGCCAGGCGCGCTTCTGTGCGTCGCTGCCCCAGCGGCGAATGGCGTTATTGACCAGCGTGTTGTGCACGTCCACCAGCAGGGCCACTGCGGGATCGACGGTGGAAATGGCTTCGATGGCCAGTACCGCGTCAAAAAAGCTGCCGCCCGCACCGCCCTGCTCTTCGGGAATTTCAATGCCCATCAGCCCCAGCTCAAACAGCTTGTCGACCAGTCCGGGAGCAAACTTCTGCTCGTCGTCCATGGAGCGAACAAGGGGGGAGATGGTCTCTTCGGCGAACTGGCGGACGGTGGAGTAGAACATGGATTCTTCTTCAGAAAGTTGGGTGAGCGGAGAGGGTTTGCGGTCGATCGACAAGGACTGCCTCCGGCTTCGGAGTGTATCAAAGCCAGCGGCGGGCAGGTTTTTGCCTGGCGGTGCGGTTTGAGATCGCAGAGCAAAAGTAAGGGCAGGCCCTGGTGTGGCGCCTGCCCCGGGCTGGACCTGAAGCGGCTTAGTCGATGGTGAAGGTGAAAGTGGTATTTGCGGTGATGGTGGACGTCGCCGAGTCCGTTCCGGTCACGGTGAAGGTGTAAGTTCCCTTGGGCGGATTGGGTACCGAGTTGGTGGTGGTGCTGCTGCATGCGCTGAGCGCGAATCCAGCCGCGACCAGGGCGATGACGCACGCCAGCTTGCGCAATTTACGGGAATGTCGCCCCAGGAAGCCAGCCAGCAGCAGTCCTGCGAACGCCAGCTCCGCGGGCACGGGATTCCTTCCCGGTTTCGGTGCGTTGTGACCTCCGCCGGCGCGCAAGGTATTTACGGGGTGCAGGGTTTTGAAACTGTGCATCCCGGTTGCAGGTATGGCGGCGGTAGCGCAGTCGCTGGCGTTGGTGTCCAGCGTGAGCTGGGTGGTAGCCGCGGTTGTTCCGCTCACCACAACCGTGCCGTTGCCGTTGCTCTGCATAGTGGTGAAGCTGTAGCAGAGGTTCTGCAGGGCGGTGTCATTACTGGTATCGAAGCTGAGGTTCACCGTGCCGGTGTATCCGCCGCTGGGCGTGACGGTGATGGTGGAGGAGCCGGAACTTCGCTGGGACACGGTGAGGTTGCTGGCGGCCATCTTGAAACTTCCCGCCGTAACCGTCTTAACCGTCACCGTAGCCACAGCTTGACCCGATGCGGCAAACGTCCCGGTGGCTGCATAGGAAGCAGATACCTGGTGGGTGCCAGACGTTGTGAAAGATGTGGTCAGAGTGTAGGTTCCCTTGGAATCGAGCGGATAACTTGTCGCGGAGCTGCCATCAATGGCGATGGACACGTTTCCCGACGGAATTGCAGAACCTGAATTCGCCACCACCGTGACCAGGAAGCTCACCTGTGAATTGACGCTGGGCGTGGTGCTGGAAGCCACAATCGTTGTCGTGGTTCCCACAAGCGAAACGGTGCCGCTGGCCGGCCAAGCGCTGGCCAGCACAGCCAGGTCCACGGAACCCAGTCCGGTAGCCTGGTCGTAGCCTGTTCCAGCGGAGAAGCCAGTCGTGCTGCTGCAGTTCGACGGCGTTTCGCAGTCATTGTTGCCCGAGGTCACGTCATGGAAAGCTGCCGAGTAGGTCGCGGCATCGCTTGCAAGTTGATAGAGCATCGGGTTGATGAGTCCTTGACCTGACTTGTAATTCAGGTCCTGATTCAGGACCGCCACCATTCCCGCAAAGATAGGCGCCGCAAAGCTGGTGCCGCCCGCCACAGTCAGCAGTCCGCTCGATTTATCGCGGAAACCGTTCGTGCAACTGCCTACCTGCCCGTCGTTGGTGTCCCACGCGCTCTGATCGCTCGTGCAGTAAAGGTAACCAGGGTTGTTGGGAGAGGAATAGAAGGAAATATCCGGAACATCTCTTCTGCCGTCCTGCGGTGTCAGGGTTGCCTGATAGCTCGGCTTCCCAATCAATGAGCTCGCGCCGCCGCCGCTGGCGCTCAGGCAGTTCTGCCCGCTGGGACAAGACGAGGGATCATCGTTCCATACGATCTCCGGAATGTACGTCTTGGCGGAGTTGATCACGTCCGATCCCGAGGAAGAATCCCAATATGTAGAGTTTCCCGCGCCATCTCCAGATGCGATCTCGGTGCCGCCCACCCCCGTTACATAGGCGCTGCTGGCCGGATAGTTGACGACGACCGCTTCCTGCTGTGTGGTGCTGAGGTTGGTATCGCCGCTGCAAGCGGTGGATCCCTGGTCGCCCGAAGCGGCCATCACGGTCTGGCCCTGCGCAGTAGCCTGCCGGAAAATAGAATCGAGCGTGCTCAGATCGCTCGCCGACAGCTCCGTTTCGCAGCTCGAGTAGCTGAGGCTTATGATGTCGCCGATTTTGTTATCGACCGCGTATTGTGCCGAATCATACACCCCGAAGCTGGTGTTACTGCCTGTATAGACAAACTTGATTGTGGCGCCCCGCCCGATTGCGCCCGACCATTCCAGATCGAGGTCTGATTCGGACTCATCACCCTTCGCTGTGACCCCATCGCTGCCAGTATTTGGGACCAAAACTAGCGTGGGATCCTTTACGGTGAGGCCAGCGGACTTTTGAAAACCCTCAACGTCGGAAACGTGGATGTAGGATTGCCCCATGATCGCGACAGTCTGTCCCGTGCCGTCCGCGCCGGCGGTGTAAAGCGGCTTGATGTCGTAGGCGGTCACGATGTCTCCGGGCGCGAAGAACACATTCCCCGATGAGCCCGACGTGAAGTTCGACCGGGCGGGGATGTGTTGCGGCTTCGGCCGGAAGTCGTTCAGGTTACGGACGCCCAGCACCACCGGCGCCAGGGCCTCGGGAACACTCAACGCGGTGGCCGGTGCAAAGTGCTTCGCGCCATCCTCGGCATAGTAGTGCATCTCGGTCTGGAACGCCGATTCGACCTGGCCCACAGAGCCGGAGAAGCGAATGGCATTGCGGCTGCGGGCGATCGAGTCGATGGAGAAGCCCTGCTGCAGCAGCCAGTTCTGCACCTTGTCCATATCCGATTGCGCCACGCCGAAGCGGGCCGCAAACTGGTCGGGAGTGAGCCACTGGTGGAACTGGGGTGAAGACGGGTCCTGCTGAGCCGCGAGCAGGGCATCGAGGTCAGCCTGCTGGGCTGCGGAACGACTAAAGTAGAGAGTGATGCCGTAGATCCTGGTGGCGGAGGGCATGCGGCCGGCATCGTACTGGGGATTCGCCAGCGGATGCTGCGAACCCTTTACGGCGACCATCTGTGAGCTGTTGATCTCCGACTGAATGCGCGGCGCAGGCATCTGTGCCGAGAGCGTACCCGCGGAGAGCATGCAGCCGCCGAGAATGCTGCATATCCGAAGCCGGTTTTGCCGGGAGAATGCAAATATCGTCTTCATTCGGTTTTTTCCTTGTGACCTTGAGAAGTGGAAAGTCCTCGCCTTGCCGGGACGGTGAGGGAAATGAGCAATGTTTAGTCCCGCGGGGTCCGAACACTTTCGGAGAGCAGGACAGCAATGAATCTGCGGTCAAATCAGAATCCGGGGTCTAATCGGCGCCCGGCTGGCAAAAACCAAGGCTGCCAACCTGAATAGACTCACGATGAAGCGCAAAGTTGTGTCGTGGCGGAAGATTTGTGGCCCGGTTCGTCCCACCTCGCGATGCAACTCCCGGTGCCTTAGATGATTTGGGGAAGAATTCGGGTTGTGCCCCGCGCACGATCAGTGGGAGCAGCTAGCCGCAGACGGGCTGGCGGACGGTAGGGCGACCGGTTTACAACAGGGGGTCGGAATCATCTCCAGCGAGATGGAGCGCGGGCCGCGTAGCGGCAGGGGGAAGAAACTTTTCGGTGCGCCAGGCGATGGATAGAGCTTCCCGGCTCAGCAACTTGCGAATCTGGCCGCGGGCATGATCGGCCCAGGGACCGGAGCGATCGAGGCGCACATACACCTGCCAGTGGCGTAGAGCGGGGCGGCGCTCGCCCTTGCGTTCGTAAGCGAGGGCCAAGTTGTAGTGCGCATCGGCATAACGCGGAGCCATGGCGACGGCCTGCAGGTATGCGCCGATGGACTCTTCCGGGCGATCCAACTCATCGAGGACGTTGCCCAGGTCAAAGAAGGCCAACACGTATTCCGGATCGGCTTCGGTTGCCCTGCGGTAGAGCTCCTCGGCGCGCCCGAACTGGCGCAGGTGGAAGTAGATGGTGCCGAGATTGATGTAGGCGGATGCATATTCGGGGTCGGCGGCGAGAATTGCGTCGTAGATCTGGATGGCGCGCTGCTTGTCGCCGGCCTCCTCGGCCTGCACCGCGGCGAGAAACAGGTCCTGCTGGTTGTGCTGGATCTGCGCGCCGGGGCGGCGCAGCGGGGCCGGATCGGCCATGGCCTCCTTCTGTCCCGCTCGTTCGAAATCGAACAGCAACTGGCGGCGAATGGGATCGACCATGGCGCCGAGATGGCGGAACGCAAGACGGGTGGCGCCGGTGCGCACTACCGTGGCTTCAAGAAGCGGATTGTCCATCCCCGCGACGGCTTTCATGGCGCGGATGGAGTGCCGGATGGACGCGGCGGGAACATCTTCCTCGCGCAGCAGCCGCAGCGTGCGCAACTGGCCCAAGTCCTGAAACGTGTAAATCTGCTGGGGAGGAATCAGCCCGGCTCTTTCCCACCCCTGCAACTGGCGGGAACTGATCTGGAGGATACGCAACACATCCTGGCGGCTATAGCTGCTCACTCATGGCTCCCGTGTTGGTCCGGCTCGGCCTCGGGCTCACTTCTAAAATCCCGGTGCTGGTCCTGACGTGCTCGTGGAACAGCGACGGAGGAACCGCTCTCTTGCTGCGATTATGCCAAGAATAGGCGTGGATAAGCAGACCGGAATTAAGCGCGCAACAAAAAGTGCGTGGATAACCCGTACCTGACTTGGTACATCCGGGATGAAAGCGGGCTGAGGTGGGGAAATCCGGTGGAATATGCGCGGCGGGAGGAAGAGAAGGCCGGGAAAACATGGAGCCGACGATCGGACTTGAACCGATGACCTGCTGATTACGAATCAGCTGCTCTACCAACTGAGCTACGTCGGCGCACTGTTCCGATTGTATCGTCGCGGCTCTTTTCGGTAAAGTTGAGGTTTGGACGCGCGGCGGCCGTGGCTGCGCTCCAATGCGCAAAGGGGGAATCGCGCATGATGGCGCAGACCGTGCTGCTTGCATTTCGCATTGCCTTCATATGGGTGCTGGGCCTTTTGCTGGCGGTGGCGGTGCGCGCGATGCTCCCCGACCAGTTCGGATTCACCCTGACGGGCAGGCAGGGAACCTTATTCATTCCTTTCAGCCGAATCGGATTCTGGACCTGCGTGTGGGCCGCGGTCACGGTGACGGTGTGGGTGGTGATCCGCGCCATGATGGGCGATATCAGCAGCGGCGTTCGCTAGTTTCTCCGCCGGATGCGCAGCGGCTATACTTCCGTGCATGCAGGAGAGCCTGGATCAGCAGTGGCGCAGATTGACCGCGTATTACGCCGGGCTGTGGGACGAAGAGCTTCTCAATGTTGCCGCCGATTACAAAGACCTCACTGAAATGGCACAGCAGGTTCTCCGCGACGAGATGAAGCGGCGCGGGCTGGGGAATCCGAGCGCAATTCAGGAACCGCCGAGTTCAGCAGCTCTTCCTCCTTCCAGTCCTGCCGCGGTGCACTGGATTGCCCAGGGATCTCTGCGCGAGCCGGAGTCCGCGCTTCCAGAGGATGGGGACGAGCAGCCGCGGGAATACACGTGGAAGGTTCCACTCTGCGACTGCGAGGACCAGGAGCAAGCGCGACAGATGGCAGAGGCGCTGCGACGGAACGGAATTGAACGCTGGATTGAAGCCAGGGATACAGGTTTTGTTCCAGGCTTCCCCAGCCCGCCGCGTATCGTCGTCGCGGCGGATCAGTTGGAGGCGGCGCAAAGGATAGCGGCGCAGCCCATTCCGCAGGACATTATCGAGCAATCGAAGATGGATGTGCCGGAGTTTGCGATGCCGAAATGTCCTCAGTGCGGGAGACAGGAGCCGGTACTCATGGCGACTGAACCGGCCAATGCGTGGCAATGTCAGGCCTGCGGGAAGGAGTGGTCGGAACCTCCGGGAGAGGCGAACCAGGCATGAGGAGAAAATTGCGCCGTAAAAAAGGAAAGAGCCGCCCGGCAACAGGGCAGCTCCTTCCCAGGGAGAATAGTTCCAACGGAGGCAAAGCCATCAGAACTTTCTGGCTGCATAGTAGGTTCCGGTATCCCGGGTGTCAAGGAGAATTCTGAATAAATTAAAGTAAATGGATTCAGCGATTTACCTGAAAGGCCGCGACTCGAGGGGAGGGGAGTTTCTTCGAAGTCTCTTCGCCTTTTTGCATCCGCGTTTTGTAGGGTTTTTGCCCTGTTTTCTTGCATTTATGCCTAGTTTTCCACAGGGTTTTCCACCCGGTTAACGGTTCAGATGCGCGCCTTCCCGCCATCCGGTAACGATGGTGTGTTACTCGCGCAAATCAAGCCGGATAAACTCCGTTTCGTAGACCGAGGAAGCGGGCCTGCCTCTCGCGATGCGGTACAGCGCACGGCCGCCGCCGAGGAAAAACCCGAGCAGAATGGCCGACGAGGCTCCGATGATCACCAGGGCGGCAATTCCCATCAGCAGCCGTCCGGTCTTGTTCACTTCGGACTCGGTAGGCTGTGGGATCGACACGAAGTCGGACTCGTAATGGACGCTGCCGATCAAGCGATGGCTTTCATCGGGAACGGCATCGCCGCTGACCAGGGCGACAACGGGACCGCTGCGGCGAACTTCGAGCGATGCCTGGTCGGAGTCGGCCAGAGGCTTGGGGAACGCGGGCTGCGCTTTGCTGCCCGCCTGAATATAGGCGCGAATGCGGTTCTCCTGCGCAGCGGCCATCTGCGGCGTGGGATAGTCGATCAGGGTGAGGGTGGCCGGGCCGGAGGTGAGCGAATAGTCCGCAGTCACGGCTTCGGCGCCGTGATCGAATCCGACCAGGTCCGCAGGCAGCACGCCGCCGGCGCCTGCATATCCCGCCGGCCCCAGCGCGTAATGCGTGGTCTGTCCGTCGATCGAGTGTTGCGGCAGATTCGCCAGAATGGGCGGGGCGACGGATTTGTTGCCCTGTGCAGCAGGAAGCTGCCTTGCCAGTTCGCGCAGCTCCGAGCCCGACATAGGACTGATCTGCGAATAAGTAGCGTCGACCACGGTGGCGCCGCGCCAGAACAGCACCCGATTGTGATTTGAAGCCGCGCCGGTGCCGATGTCTTCCTTCGGCCATCCGCTGCCGCGGTAATAGGTATAAGCGCCATAGGCCCCGCTCAAATCGTTGAAACGCAGGGCGCGAACGGTCAGCGTATCGTTATCGCGTTTGTAGGTGGCGAGCGCGCCGTTCTGGAAGCCATACTCCTTCAGCGCGGCGGTGTTGGCGCTGTCTGCCTGGGCTGGATCGGTCACCAGCTTAGGGGGATCGGCGCTCACCCAGCCGGCAAACGAATCCGGCAATAGCGGCCGGGGAACGGAGATGGTGACCGCGTTCTGGGTGCTGGGGGACGAAGCGGGTTTCTGCTGCGCTCCCGCAGCTACGGCGCCCGCCAGCGCCGCCGTACAAATAAACCGATGAATCCACTGCATCAAAATCAACTCCGACGTCCAGAGTACAGCTTCGCCCTCCCGGGATCGTAGCCGGCCTCTTTCTGTTGGACACTGCGAAGGGGCGAAAGGTTCCTGAAATCGCCCCATCTGCATGCAATGGATGACAAGTTTGCGCCGGTCGTAAGGTGCCCAATCGATCCGGCGCAGTAATCTAGGCCGACAGCGGCGGCACAGGTGACGCAACCGGCGACCACAGGATGTTGCCCAGCACCGGGTAACGGCCGCCGTAGAACACCAGCGCGAACTCCCGAAGCCCCGTGCTGACCGGCCCGCCAATGCAAATGCCGAGCAGCAAGCCGAAACCGAACGCCAGCACGCCGAAGAAGATCTCGAGAACGAGGCCGATAAGTGCGGATGCGCCAGCCGCATGGGCGAAGGCTCCGTGAATGCTGTACTCCACCGCTGCCAGCGAACCGACGAGGATCAGCCCGGGAATCAGGAAGACGAAGAACAGGACGATCAATGCGATGGTGGGAAGAATGAGACGCAGCAGTGCGTAAACGAAGAACTGCCGCTTCTCTGCCTTGATGGAGGCCCACACGCTGGACCACGCCTCGCCGGAGGTGGCGTTTTCGAGGGCGAAGTGCGGCAGCATCCAGTCGCGCAGCACCACGTCGGCCATGAATCCGGCCAGCACCAGCAGAAGAACGATCGGAATCAGCGGCAAGACGAGAGCGATCATCGCCGCGATGTCGGGATGGCCGCCCGGCGGAATATTGTGAAACAGCCGCCAGAATCCCGCCGCGAAGGGAATCGCGATCACAGCTATGCCGAGCAGGAAGCAGAATCCCACTACCAGGTTGAGCCAGAAGAACCGGGTTGCGGGGTCGCGATAGATGTGCCAGCCCGGCCGGAGCTCCTTTGTGTTGTGAATCAGGCAGTGGAAAAAAGCAAAGCGCAGGCGGGTGATCAGATAAAAGATCACCATGGCCAGGAGGAACCCGGCAACCATCAGGGCAACAATTGCCGCGACCCATTGCGGTGGGAAGTGGAGGATTGGAGGGCCTCCCGAGGGCGAAGGGCCATGATGGGTAGAGGATCGAAGGTTGCTTCCGACACCTTCCGTAAGAATGGCCACCAGGCCAAGCTTGAGATAGGTTCCCCAGGAGAATGGCCGGAAGAGAAGCGTCCGGGTACGCTCAATGGCGGGGGAAATGGCATCGGCAGCGGAAATGGGGCGCATACTTTCCTCTTCCTGGAGACGGCACAGATTACCACGAGATTACGCAAGTCTCAGGCGCGCGGTTCCATAACCGGATGCGCAATCGCACTCCACCACGCGTCGAACGCGGCCAGAGCGCGCTCGCACTGCATGCGGTGGCGCTCCTTTTTGTCGCGCACCTTCTTGCGCAATTCTTCATCGAGCGGTTCAAGCAAATCGAATGTGATGTTTGCCGGCTGAAAGTTCTTCACCTCCGCATGGGTGATGTAATGCACCAGCGAACCCAGCGCCGTGGCGCGCGGCACCGGCGCCGGGGCAGCACCAGTCTTTGGGCCGCGCGCCATCGAAGCCGCATAGATCCCCGCCAGCAGTCCCGTCGCAATCGACTCCGTATAGCCCTCGACTCCCGAGATCTGTCCCGCAAACAGAATGTCTGGCCGTGTTCTGAGCCGCATCGCCTGGTCCAGCAGCGCCGGCGCGCAGATGTAAGTGTTGCGGTGAATCTGGCCGTAGCGCAGGAAGCGCGCATTCTCCAGGCCGGGGATGAGGCGCAGCACGCGTGCCTGCTCGCCCCATTTCAGATGGTTCTGGAAACCGACGAGATTGTAGCTGTCGGCGCGCAGGTTTTCTTTGCGCAACTGCACCACCGCCCACGGCGTTTTGCCGGTACGCGGATCGCGCAGGCCCACCGGCTTCATCGGCCCGAAGCGCAGCGTATCCCGTCCGCGGCGGGCGAGGATTTCGATCGGCAGGCAGCCCTCGAAGTAGTCGAGCTTTTCCCATTCCTTGCTCTCCGCCGGCTCCGCACCGAGCAGCGCGTCGAGAAAGCGGTCGTACTCCGCGCGGTCCATCGGACAATTGATGTAGTCGGCGGTGCCCTTGTCCCAGCGCGCGGCAAAGTACACGCGGTCCATATCGATGGTCTCGGCATCGACGATGGGAGAAATGGAGTCGTAGAACGCCAGGTGCTGCGACCCGGTGATGCGCTGAATCTCCCGGCTCAGCGCATCCGACGTCAGCGGCCCCGTAGCGACAATCGTGAGCCCGTCGAAACCCTCCAGGCTGGTCACCTCTTCGCGGATCACGCGGATAGCGGGCTGCGCCTCGATCCCCTCCTCAATCCGCCGCGAGAATTCCACGCGATCGACGGCAAGCGCATGTCCTGCCGGAACCGCAGTCGCATCCGCAATGCGGAGAAGAGCAGAGCCGGCACGGCGCATCTCCTGCTTGAGCAGCCAGGGAGCGGTGTTGGGCGACTCGCTCTTCAGCGAGTTGGAGCAGACCAGCTCTCCGAATTCGGTCGTCTGGTGGGCAGGCGTCAGCAGCGGCTCCCCATCCACCAACCTCCGCATCTCGTAGAGCTTGACTTCGCAGCCCAGGCGCGCGGCGGTGAGGGCCGCTTCAGGTCCAGCGAGGCCGCCGCCGATCACGCGAATCTTCACGAAGCGCCCTCATCGGAGAGCGGAGGTTCTTCGTCTCCCAGCCTCGCGCCCAAAGCACGGCGCACGGATGGGTTACCCACAGTGTCGATATCGGCCAGGCGCCGCAGCGCTTCGCCGCTGACCCGCACATTGCGCCATGCATCCATGAACTCGGCGCCCATGGCGCGATAGAAGTCGATGGCCGGGGTGTTCCAGTCGAGCACTTCCCATTTCAGCCGCGCGCAGCCCTTTTCGAGGGCAATGGCCGCCATCCGCTGCAGCAGAGCCTTCCCGATCCCAAGCCCGCGAAATGGCGGATCGACGAAGACGTCCTCGAGATAGAGACCGGGCCGCCCCAGCCACGTGGAATAGTCGAAGAAATACAAGGCGAAGCCCACCGGCTTGCCATCCTGCTCGGCGATCAGGCATTGGTAGTACGGATTTTCGCCAAAGCCGTGGCGCAGCAGGTCGTCCTCGGTGGCCGTTACTGCGTCCGGCTCGCGCTCATAGGCGGCGAGGGCGCGGACAAACGTCAGAATCTGCCCCACATCGGCAGCGGTAGCGGGCCGGATCGTCGTTGCCATAGTTTTATTGTAGGGTGTGATCCATGCCACAACCGACGTGGCCCGAGTGGTCTAATATGGTCGTTTGCATCCCGGATGACCCGGGCACGGCTGTGTCCGGCAGGTGGCGCGAGGGTGCCGGCGAAGGATGAATTTCCCGCTCCGGGCCGGCCGCCCTTGTCTTGGGGCTTTCGATTGGTTTAACTTTGGCTGTGCTGGACGATCTGTTTGCGGGATGAATCTGTGCGTCCCCCGCGATCTTCGGCGAAGGGTCTATCAGGCTGGGGCGGTTCGCGAATTCCCCAGCGGGCCATTGTTGCTTTCCGGGGAAGTGTTCCTGCACTCCTCAACCCCTTCCCCGTGGCTGGGCTGCGCGGGATGCATTTGATGTTCGATTTTTTGAGCTCGCGGACCAGCTTGTTCGCGCCGCTCCCAAGGAGAAAAACTATGAAACGGACCCTTTCCCTCTGGCTCGGAACTTTGGCCCTGGCCGCATTCCCGGTACTGGCTCAAGCGCCCGCCGCGCAAACGGGCAAAATCCACGGGCATGTCATCAACCCGTCGGGCGCGCCGCAAAGCTCCGGCAACGTCACCGCGGTTCTCTCAAATAAACCCTCGGAAAAGGGAACCGTCTTCCAGGTAAACCAGAGCGGCGAGTTTTCCGGCGAGCTGCCTCCAGCCACCTACAACCTGATCTTCCGCCAGCCGGATACTCCGCCCGACAAGCAGGTGGATCATATTGACAACGTCAAGGTGGTGGCCGGCCAGACGATCGAGCAGGACATCGACATGTCCCGCAAGGAGTACATCTCAAGTCTTCCGCCCGAGGAGCAGAAGAAGCTCGAGGAGATACGCAAAAGGAATTCCGAGGCGCTGAAGGCGAATGAGGTGATCAAGAACCTGAACGCCGACCTCAAGACCGTGGGCCAGGAAATTCACGACGCCGACATGGCCCGTGCGACGGCGGTGCAGCAACTTGGCGCGGGCGCCACCAAGCAGGCGCTGGATGCCAAGGAAGCGGAGATCAAGAACGACAAGTACGGCCACGCCGAAGAGTTGATGACCAAGGACTCGGCGGCCAGGCCGGACGCGTCGATCCTATGGGCACGCCTGGGACAGGCGCAGTTGGGCTTGAAGAAGTACGATGCGGCGGAGGTCTCGTTCAAGAAGGCGCTGGACATCGAAACTGCTTCGAAGAAGCCTTCGCCCGACGTGCAGGGGCTGGCGGAGAGCGGCCTGGGCGAGATCTACGCCCGTCAGGGCAAGGTTCCCGAGGCTACTGCGGCCTACGATGATGCCGCAAAGGTAAATCCGGCGCAGGCCGCTTTCGTCTATACCAATGCGGCGAAAATTTTCTATCAGGTTGCCCAGACCGCTGGCGACGCCAAGACCATCGAGGCTCAAATCGCCACGGCAGACAAAGCCCTCGCCACCAATCCGGACCCCAAGAACCCCAACACAGCCCTGCTCTATTATCTCAAGGGCCAGGGAATGATCAGCGCCCCCGGGGCAGTCCAAGAGGATCCGAAAACACACAAGCTGACCGCGCCTCCCGGGTCTGTTGAAGCCTTCCAGAAGTATCTCGAACTCGCGCCCGACGGCCAGTTTGCCACCGACGTCAAGGGCATCCTAGCCGGCTTCAACGCACCCGTCAGCAGTTCCTACAAGGCGGGCAAGAAGTCCTGACGCAGGGAATAGCCTACGAATGGCGCATCCGAAAGTTCGGGTGCGCCGTTCGTTTCTCCGATGCCTCGCTGTGGGCGCCGATCCCACCCTCTACAATCCAGTGCATGCAACCTGAATTGCCCAGCTTCGGCCAGGCCCTCGCTACCGTCTTCAGCCACGCGGGAGTTTTGTCGGAGCGCCGCCCGCGCGTGGAGCGCATCCCTCTGGAGGAGTGCACGGGGCGTGTGCTGGCTGGGCCTGTGCACGCCGACCGCGACATGCCGTCGTTTGCCCGTTCCACGCGCGATGGTTTTGCCTGCCGCGCCGCGGAAGCCTCCGCGCATGGATGGCTCGCGGTTACCGGGTCCATTCGCGCCGGCGATCCTCCGGCGCCTCCGCTCACGCCCGGCGCGGCCTTCGAGATCATGACCGGCGCGGCCGTGCCCGAGGGGGCGGACGCTGTGGCCATGCTGGAGCACGTGGAGCACGCGGAGGTCAAGATCCGGCTGGCTGCTGGGCGCAACCTCGATGCCGGTGAGAATGTGGTTGCAGCAGGCGCCGAGGCCCGTGCCGGCCATGAGTTGATCTCCCCGGGCGTGCGCCTCGGCCCCGCGCACATTGCGGCGGCTGCCTGCTGCGGATATGCGACCATGGAAGTCTTCGCCAAACCGCGTGTGGCAATCCTCACCACCGGCGATGAACTCCTGCCCGTCGCATCGAACCCCGCTCCCGGCCAGATCCGCAACTCCAATGCGCCCATGCTGGCTTCGCTGGTCGCGCGACAGGGCACAGAAGCCTGGGTTCTTCCTGCGGTGCGCGATGAAGGCGCGGCTGTGGAAGCGGCGCTGCGCCGGGCCATGGACGCCGACCTGCTACTCATCTCCGGCGGAGTTTCGGCAGGCAAGTTCGACCTGGTCGAGCCCGCGCTGGCCCGCATCGGCGCCAGCTTCTTCTTCACCGGCGTTCGCATCCAGCCCGGCAAACCCCTTGTATTCGGTGAGATTGCGCGAGCCGGCGGCGCGCTGCCATTGTTCGGACTGCCTGGGAATCCCATCTCGTCGGCGGCAACCTTTCTTCTCTTCGCCGCGCCCATTCTGGCGGCGCTGGCGGGCAGCCATGAACCATCCCCCCGCTTCGACCTGGCGCGGCTCGCGCGCGATGTAAAAGGCAAGCCCGGCCTCACTCGCTTTGTCCCCGCGACCACCACATTCGCCTTCGGCCTGCCTGAGGTTGCGCCGGTCGGCTCGCAAGGCTCCGGCGACCTGGCCGCCTTTGCCCGCGCCGATTGTTTTGTCGAGGTCCCTGAGGGAACCGAACGCCTCTTCGCCGGCGAAACAGCCCACATCCTCCGCTTCTAAGCAGATGCGGAACGCCGTGCCGGTGAAAGCGGATCAACTCTGCCGTCTGGGGTCGCAGCGCGCGAAAGGTTCATACCCGCGCATACACTAATACGGAACCTGAAGTGAGGAGCCACGATGGAAGACTCCGGACTCTCGCACTACGACGCAGCCGGCCAGGCATCCATGGTCGATATCGGCGCCAAGCAGCCCACCCGCCGCACCGCCACCGCTTCCGCTTTCGTTGAACTCTCCGCGGCAGTAGTCTCCGCGCTGCCGCAGAACCCCAAGGGCGATCCGCTCGAGGTGGCCCGCTTTGCCGGCATCCAGGCCGCCAAGCGCACTGCGGAGCTGATTCCCATGTGCCATCCGCTGCCCCTCACCCATGTCGACGTGCAGACGCACTTGGAATCCACCGGCGTGCGCATCACCGCCACCGCCGCCACCGTGGGCACGACCGGCGTGGAGATGGAAGCGTTGACCGCCGCCGCCGTGGCCGCGCTCACCGTCTACGACATGACCAAGGGACTGGACAAGGCCATCGTGATCCGCGATGTACAACTGGAAGCGAAGACCGGCGGCAACAGCGGCGACTATTCGCGGCAAGGCGGGAGGGCCTGAATCGACGGGTAGCCCGGAAAGACACCATCCGCGGGGGACCATTTCGTCTCGACTAGGCCGAGAGCCCACCGACGCGCGCCGAAAGCGCAACTTCCCGGTATAATCCAAATCAGACCCGGAGAGATGGCCGAGTGGCTGAAGGCGGCGGTTTGCTAAACCGTTATAGGGTCAAAAGCTCTATCGGGGGTTCGAATCCCCCTCTCTCCGCCATTCTTCGTTTTTTGCACGATTGAAGATGAGATCGAAGGGCCTATTGCATGAAAGATATAGGCTTACGCCATCCATGGCACAGTTCAATAGTACGTTTTTGAGCAGTTTGGCTTGATCGGCGTGCTTTAGAGCATTTCTAATTTAAGTGTTTACATTTGTGCGATAATGTTCCTGCCGTCTGGAGGCGGCTGGGATGCATTCCTATTCGCAAGACCTGCGGGATCGAGTGCTGTGGGCATTGGAGCGGGGCGAGCGGCCTTCGG
>DASZLF010000097.1:0-10626 GCA_035552555.1 Occallatibacter sp. | reverse complement strand
CGAACGGAACGTGTTCTTCGGATTGTGCTTCTGCAGCACCTTGGTAATGGCCGCCGTCAACGTGGTCTTGCCGTGATCGATATGCCCGATCGTCCCCACGTTGCAGTGAGGCTTCGAACGATCAAATTTTTCCTTCGCCATTGCGTGTCCCTTTCGTTGGACTCTGAAAGCTTTTAGCTCGTAGCCAGTAGCTCGTAGCTCTCTTTGCACCGCCCAGCCTTTTGCCCATCCGCCGCAGCTACAAGCTACGGGCTACCGGCTCAGTAATACGCGTACGCCTTCAAAAACCTCGCCCGCAGCTCCGCCGGAACCTGCTCCACCAGCCGCAGATAGCGCTCGCGAGTCAATCCCTGGTCGCTCACCGGCAGTGCCTGGTAGAGCCCCAGCGCATCCTTGCCAAGAAATCCGCGCTCGATCACCGCTTCAAAATCGCGAATCCGCAGCCCGGCCCGCGTCACCTTGCTCAGCAGCACGTCCACGTCGCGCGCATCGAACGCCGCGTCAATCAACGCGTGCAACTGCGCGTAAGTCTTCTGGTCCTGGACGGCAATCGCTGCCTGCTCGAACATCTTTCCCACTTCCGCGACCCCTCGCCTTGAGCCATTCGCTCTTAGCCGTTAGATTTTAGCCTCATCTCGCTTGCGCCAGCCACATCGGCTCGATCCAGCAGCTCCGCAGCTAATAGCTAACGGCTAATAGCTGAACCTTGGAGCGGGAGACGGGACTCGAACCCGCGACCAACAGCTTGGAAGGCTGTGACTCTACCACTGAGTTACTCCCGCAAAAACAGTGATCGGTGGTCAGTGAACAGTGATCAGTTTCTCTGTCTGGGCGCGCGCCGATTCGCTTTCCCGACCGCCGCGCTCACTGAACACTGACCACTGATCACTGCATTTCTGGAGCTGATGACCAGGATTGAACTGGTGACCTCTCCCTTACCAAGGGAGTGCTCTACCAACTGAGCTACATCAGCCCTGCAAAATCTTCCGGAGCCTCACCCGGCCCCGTGCCCCATCTTCGCGACTTTTTCCTGTCGCGAGGGTGGGAAACATTACCGCTCTACTTCCCGCCGCGCCGGATCCGGTCTGCCTGCATCGCCATCACCGTGCGAAACGCGAACGTGGCCAGGATCAGAATCGGAAACCACCGCAACTCCACCGGCCGGCCGAACACCATCACATGGCCTTCGCCGATGGTAAACCAAACCAGTACTGCCAACCCAGCATACAGCGCAAGCGCCACCGGGTATTTCCGCTCCAGGTCCGACCCGGTTGACCCAAGCCGCTCTTCCCTGCGTTTGGCCGCTTCCCCTGCAATGTTCCGCGGCCACCGCATCTCAAACCTCTCCATCCCGCTTCACTTCTTCACTCGTTCACTTCTTCACTGATCACTGACCACTGATCACTGATCACTGATCACTGACCACTGTAGTGGTGCACAGGGGAGGATTCGAACCTCCGTAGCTCCAAGGAGCGGCAGATTTACAGTCTGCTGCCATTAACCGCTCGGCCACCTGTGCCCATCTTCATTCCCTGCCGGAAACCCGTTCCCGCGCACCAGCCTCTATCCGAGCCTCCGGCCAATTCCCGGAGTTGTCCCGGCATTTCGCTGCATGCACCTCAGTGGGGTCACCGCAGAGGACAGGCCCGGCGTTCGCCTTCCCACGCCGGCAAAACTCGCGTGCCTAGCGGCCCGTCGTCTTCATGAGTGGAGCTGGCGAAGGGATTTGAACCCCCGACCCTCTGATTACAAATCAGATGCTCTACCAGCTGAGCTACGCCAGCCCTGCCAGCGCTTTCGGCTCATCGCCGAAACCGCTCCAGCCACCCCGGAAAACCGCTCCGGAACCCTCAACAAGCGCGGGCACACTTTCCCTCCGCGCAAATCTCGGCACAGAACTCAAGGTTAGCATAGCCAGGTGCAGCGAGCAAACCTGTGCACGGCGGTGCAAAGCTCCCGCGCGCCGCCCCGTTTGCCTCGGGAATCCCGCCGCATGCGCACCGGAACACACACCCTGCCGTCTTAAAATCGGCCCCAGCCAAAGTCCCGCGATTCTTCTTGACACGCCCCCCAAATGCGTTCAAAGTTTTCCCGTCTCCGTATCCCACTTCCGAGGACATCCTAATGCTTACCAATCGCTTCGTTCGCCCCCTGGTCGTTGTTCTCGCCTGCGGCGCCATGCTTGCGGCACCCGCCGGCGCTCAGCGCAAAGCCCGCATCGCGGTAATGGATTTCGACTACGCCACCGTGCAAAGCTCCTCATCCGCCATGTTTGGCAGCAACATCGACATCGGCAAGGGCATCACCGACCTGCTCATCGCCAACCTGGTCAAGAACGGCACCTACTCGATCATCGAGCGTGCGGCTCTCGACAAGCTCATGGCCGAGCAGAACTTCTCCAACTCCGATCGCGCCAACCCGTCGAGCGCGGCGAAACTCGGCAAACTGCTGGGGGTTGACGCCATCATCGTGGGCTCGATTACCCAGTTCGGCAATGAGACCAAGAAGCAGAACATCGGCGGCGGAGGCGGCAGTTGGGGCGGGTACGGCCTCGGCGGCGTCGGCCACTCCAAGTCCAACGCCAACGTGGGCATTACCGCGCGATTGATTAACGTGGATACCGGCGAGATCCTCGCCATCGCCGAGGGCGCGGGCCAGTCCTCCCGCTCCTCCACGTCCCTGCTCGGCGGGGGCGGCCACTGGAACGGCTTTGGCAACGGCAACGTCGATTTCGGCTCCAGCAACTTCCAGGAAACCATCATCGGCGAAGCCACCAAGATCGCAGTCGACAAGCTCACCACCGATGTGATCAACGATGCTTCCAAAGTGTCCGTCCGCACGGTGCAGATCGACGGGCTCGTAGCCGCGGTGGACGGCGGGCAGATTGTTCTCAATGTGGGCGCCAAGGCCGGCGTCAAGGTCGGCGATCAGCTTGAGGTTGTCCGCGTCACCAAGGAGATCAAGGACCCGTCTACCGGCGCGGTGATCCGCCGCATGACCTCATCGATCGGCATCATCAAGGCCACCGATGTCGACGATGGGTCGGCCGTTTGCACGCCTGTCTCGGGATCCGACTTCCAGACCGGCGACCGGGTGCGCAGCATAGCGCAGTAACCCGCTCCGCAGCCCAGCAACTGCTTAGCAGCCCAGTAACAAGGGTGCCCCGGGTCTCAACGGCGAGGCCCGGGCCCTCCCCACACCCTGTCATTCCGAGCGAAGCGAAGTCGAGGAATCTGCGGTTGCCTTTCCTTCGCCCCACTTGCCGGGTACCCCGGGGTCCGGAGCGCCTCTGAGCGCCGCAAATGCAGGAAGCCACGAGCTCGCGCCCGCTCCCGGAGGGAGCCGTCGAGAATAGCCCAGGGGAAGTCCGCCGCGGCGGACGCACCCTTGGGATTCTTCCGATAGACGGACCGCCGTCCCGTAGGGCCGGCGCGAACCCGCTCGTCTGCAGGCCCGCGGCGAATCATCCCTACGGATGCCATCGGCTTTTTCCTTGCGCGATCCGCCCGTCCGGATAGATGATTTCGTCGTCTCCCCCGACAACGATTTGCTGTCCTGAGCTAGGAGAATACATGCGCAAGAACATCGTCCCACTCGCCCTTGTGATTCTTTGCCCCGTGCTCCTGGCGCAACAGGCTCTCAGCAACGATGCCGTCCTCAAGCTGGTCAAAGCCGGCCTGTCCGACGACCTCATCGTCACCACCATCACTGCTTCGCCTGGAAACTACGACACCTCCGCCGACGGCCTCATCGCCTTGAAGAGCGGGGGCGCCAGCGAGAAAGTCATCGCCGCCATCGTGCTCAAATCGTCGGGCGGCGCGCCGGCTCCGAGCGCCCAGCCTCCGGCGGGTCCCAATGCATCGGGAGCGACCCAACCCCAGGCAGCCGCGCAAGCCCCGGATAATCCGCGCGTTTTCCTGGCGTCGGCCAGCAAAGGCAAGAGCAAAAAGGCTGAACGCGACCAGTCGATGGAGATGAGCAAGGACTTTGAAAAGAGCTGCACCGGCGTGCGCATCACCATCAGCAAGGAGATGGCTGATTATACGGTCCTGTTGAACCACGTGGAAGGCGGCGTCTCGCGGGATAACCAGATCCAGGTTGCCGACAAGAGGGGCGATCTCATATCCCAAACCAAAGAAGGCGGCAGCATCAAGGGGGACGTCAAGAAGGCCTGTGCGCTGATTCTCTCTAACTGGGCCAGAACCCAGAGTGCCAAGCCTCTGTAATCGGCTCTGTTCAAGACGAAACTTGGCCTGAGGTCTAGGAGCATCCAAAGCGATTCCGAGCCTGCTTCAAAAAGCCATCTTACTGACGAGAGCGAACGCATACCTCCCCCACGCACCCACACACAATGGCTCGAAGCTCCCCGAATCGCTTATGGGATCGGCGGCAGATTTATATCGTCAGAAACATAGGCATGCAGTGCTGAACCCTTCTTGATGTCTATGTTCTTTCCGTGCTTAATCAACCCAATCGGTCCAAAGAGTACAGTGAGAACAATGGCGCCTGTTGTGCCACTCTCGCCTTCTTTCCCTTTCGTTCCGCGAAGGTGGACCTTGTAGGTCCCAACTTTCAGATAGTTGAGCCGGATGTTCAACTCCCCGGCCTTTCCCATCATCCCAGATTTCTTTGCGTTTGTTACCTCGCCTTGCGCCTTCGCGCCAGCCTTCGCGACCACAACGTCTCCCACCTTGAGATCCTCGGTAAGGACAAGTGTTACCAGGTCTCCTTCTGCGGCCGTCTTAGAGCTTAGATCTTCATCAAATACAAGCGGTACATCGGTTCCATCGGCCAAAAGAACCATCGCCGGAGCGTTTGCTGGAGGGGTGGCCTGATTTTGCGCCGGTGCAGTTTGGCTGGGTTGTTGCGCAAATGCTGCGGGGTACCCTTGCCCAATTAGCAAAGATACCAAGACAACTGGGGTCAGAAACCTCTGGACGAGCATATTCCTCCGACAGATTGTGTAGGATTTGGACGCTGCAATCATACACCTGAATAGAACTCTCGCTCCTGACTATTTGCTATAGGAGAAGAAACGAAGTTCCGCTTCGCGCAATGGCGAGCGGGGGTCACCCTTCCGGTGAAAGTGTTAGGGTATTCCTGACGGCTCCCACGCTGACGGAATGAACCGACGCACGCGCAGAACGCTCCTCGTAGTCGCCGCGGTCCTCGTCCTTCTGGCCGTGGCTATCTTTCTGCGCTCCAAGGCGCCGCCCGAGGCCGCCCGCCTGCTGCCCGAGTCCGACGGCATTCTCTATGTCAATTTGCGCCCCATCCGCGCCTTCCTCCATAAGGACATGCAGCCGCCCGCGCGCGTTCCCGACTACCAGCAGTTCGTCAACGCCACCGGCATCGACTGGGAGCGCGACCTGGAGCAGGCCGCCATTGCCCTCCACCGCATGCAGGACCCCACCGGACCCAACGGCCCCGTAGCCTACTCCATGGTGCTGGTGGGCAAAATTACCGGCCCGCGCCTGCGCACCTGGCTCGAAGCCAATGCCGCCAGCCAGGAAGTCTATGGCGGCAAGACCATCTACTCCATCCCGTCGGAGGGCCGCACCGTCCGAGTGGCGCAGATCGGCTACGACATGGTGGCCATCTCCAACGCGCCCACCCCGGAGCAGATCCACTCCATCGTCGACCGGCATCGTACCGCTGCCCTGCCCTTCGCCGGGTCCACCCTGCTGCAGCAGCACTATCGCGACGTGCCCCTGCTGGCTTTTGCGTGGGGCGTGGGACAGATCGGCTCCCCCTTCAACGAGAGCGGCGCCATTTCCGTGCTGGGGCTGCAACTGCCGCTCCAGTCCGACTCCACCTACATCGCCAGCGTGGCGCCCGAGTTGCCCCTGGCTGGTGCCCTGCGCGTCCGCGTGGAGGAGATCGCCGCCTCCGACGACGCCGCGGCAAGCCAGAAGGCCGCGCTCGACCTGCTCATTACGCTCGCCCGCGGGTTTACCTCGCCCCTGAGCGACAATCCCGCCAACCGCGGCCTCAAGGACCTGCTCAAATCCGCTGAGGTCACCCAGAACCGCAACCGCGTCCTGATAAAAGCCACCCTCCCCCCCTCGTTTTTTACCGCGCTGGCAACAGAGAAAAAATCTTTTGACGGCCAGGCAACCACTCCCTGAACGTCAGCATCTCACTGTGCATAGCGCGCTTCCCTGCGACGGTTCCGGGATCCACGGCTGCCCTCCCCCAAAACCCTACCCCTGCCTTTGAGTTCGCGCCAACTCGCGCCTGCAAACCTATTTTCCTGAACAACTTTCCGCATCCCTGCCGCCTGCGCTATCGTCTCTTACAGCAAGGCCCGGCACGCGCTTGGCTCGCCTCCCGCCGGACCCAAAAACTTCCTCCCCGAGAGGTCCCCCATGAATCTCGTTTCGGGTCGTTGCTCGTCCAGTTTTCTTTTGGCCGCACTACTCCTGGTTCCCGCGCTCGGTGCGCAATCGGGCCAGCAGCAGGTGCTCACCGGGCAGAACGCCTTCACCGATGCGGCCCACGAGTCTCCCGGGACCCGCCGCCATTTGACCGTGGCCGACCTGCCCGGCGCCGCGCCTGGCCAGTCCGTGGACAATGGCCCTGAAGTGGTGCCCCGCCCATCCAGCGCGTGGCCACAGGCGCCCAAAGGCTTCAAGGTCGAGCTCTACGCGGCCAACCTCGACAACCCCCGCGAGCTGCGCACCGCGCCCAACGGCGACCTTTTCCTGGCGGAAAGCGAAGCCGGCAAGATCACGGTTTTCCGCGGCGTCGGCAAGGACGCCCACCCGCAGCAGACATCGGTCTTCGCCACCGGCCTGCGCCAGCCCTTCGGCATCGCCTTTTATCCCAGCGGCGACAATCCCCAATGGATCTACATTGGCGACACCGACGCCATTGTGCGCTTCCCTTACAAGAACGGCGACCTCAAGGCCAGCGGCCCCATGCAGCAACTCGCCGAGCTTCCCGGCGGCGGGCGCCTGCGCGGCGGCGGCCACTGGACCCGCGACCTGGCTTTCTCAAAGGACGGCTCGAAGCTCTTCGCCTCTGTCGGCTCTCACTCCAATGTGGACGACCCCGACACCCATCCCGAGGAAAAAGACCGCGCCGACGTGCTCGAGTTCACCCCCCAGGGCAAGTTCCTCAAGGTCTACGCCTACGGCATTCGCAACTGCGTGGGCGAGGCCGTCAACCCGATCACCGGCGAGCTCTGGTGCAGCACCAACGAGCGCGACGATCTGGGCAACAACCTGGTCCCCGACTACGTGACCCACGTGCAGGAGGGCGGCTTCTACGGCTGGCCGTGGTATTACATGGGCACCCATGGCGGCGTGCAGGATCCGCGGCAAAAGGGCAAGCACCCCGAACTGCAGTCGAAGGTCATCACCCCCGACATCCTTGTGAACCCGCACTTCGCGTCACTGGAAATGCTGTTCTACGAGGGCTCGCAGTTCCCCGCCGAGTTCAAGGGCGACGGCTTTGCCTGCGAGCACGGCTCCTGGAATCGCGCCCAGCGCTCCGGCTATGAAGTGATCCGCCTGCCCATGAAGAACGGGCACGCGACGGGCGAGTATGAAGACTTCCTCACCGGGTTCACCATCGGCAACGGCAATGTATGGGGACGGCCGGTGGGCATCACGGTGGGCAAGGACGGCTCTCTCTTCGTCTCCGACGACGGGTCAAACTCCATCTGGCACGTGAGCTACGTGGGGAAATGATGCGGGAGGCCGCGAGCCTTCTTGTTTTTTCCGCTCGCGCACACAATTTTCTTGTGCAAGACTCCCGGGGGGCGCTAGCATCTCTGCCCATTAGCAGCCTTTCCCCTGGAGGACCGGCCTGAAACCAGCGCGCCGTCTGTGCACCGTCGTGGTGTGTTTTGCCTTCACTTTGTTAACCGGCTGTATGCACCAGGCGGCGCCCGCCGCCGATGAAGCGGGCGTTCGCCAGTGGATGAGCGACTTTACCAAGGCCTTCGATGCTCGCGACCACGACGCTATCATGGCCCCTTATGCGCCCGATGTGGTGGCCTATGACATCGTTCCGCCGCTGCAATACGTGGGCAGTGACGCCTACAGCAAGGACTGGACTGTCTTCCTGGGGCAGTTCAAAGGCCCAATGACGTTGAGTTGGCAGGACGAGCACATTCAGGTCTCCGGCGACCTGGCGATGATCGAGGTGGTCGAGCACATCTCGGGGACCATGACCAATGGCCAGCCCCTGGACTTATGGATCCGCGGTACCACCGGGCTGCGCAAAACCAACGGCAAGTGGCTGGACTTCCACGACCACATCTCCGTGCCCGTGGATATGGCGACCGGGAAAGCGATGATGGATCTGAAGCCTTAAAGGCATCGCGGGGCTAGCGGAGTCAGGGGGCTGCGGCCGACGTTATTCCGTCGGCTGGTCGTTCTCCCTCTCGCCTGAATCCGCCGCTTGCTGCGTGCCCTGGATCAGTTCAATTGCACGCTCCGCGCTCGTCTCCGCCACCTCAATTTTCGAAACCGGATTAACGATGGGGCTGAACCCATATCCGGTAAGCGCGGCAACCGTCACCGCGAACTCGATGCCCGCATCCTCCAGCACCGACTTGGCCAGGTTGAACGCCACCGGGTCATCGCTCTCGAATACCGTCGCCAGCTTCAGATTTGGATCAGGCATAGATACCGGTTCTCACTTCACAGTTCTTGGTTTCAGTTGCCGTCAACTTCCGCGTTTGTCGAACTATTTGGATTTGAGCCCCAGCGCTTCTACTACTTTCCGATCGACTTTGGCCGGCTGACCGGCCTGCTTCCACACCACGCCGAAGCCGCCGCGATAATCCCACATGGTCCAGCCGATCCCGTCCGCCTCCATCGCCGTCCGCACATCGTGAATCCACTGCATTCGTGAGGCCTCCGGCGACACTCGCCGGTAGACGCCAAACTCGTTGCAGATCAGCGGAACGCCGCCGTTATCCCTGGCCCAGGCCGCCGTCGCGTCCATCTGCAGCTGGATGCGGCTGGCGTCCCAGTGGTCGAGCCAATAACGCTCCATGTCGTAGCGATCGCGCGCGTCGAACAGTTGAGCCAGGTCCTTCTCCATCGCGCTGGCGTCCGGCGGGTAGGCAATGTCGTGGGTCTGAAACCGCCATGTACCGCTCCAGCTTGCCCCCTGGTGCGTGAACTCAATCGGCTCGTAGAAATGGAAGTTGTAAATCACGTTGCCATCGGCAAGCGGATGCTGCGTCAACAGATCGGCGATGCCCGACCAGTTCGGTCCTGTGGCAATGATGGTGTTCTTCGGCGCAGTCTCGCGAATGGCCGCCGCCGCCCGCGCCTGGATCCCCGCCCAGCGATACGGATCGTTGACCTCGGGCTCGTTCATCACCTCGAAAAACACCAGGTCGGGATTGCGCGAGGCGTAGTGCGCCGCCAGCAGCCGCCATAACATCACGAACCGTTCCACCGCCTCATTGCTGGTCTTCACCTGTTGCTTGTAGGCCTCTTCCGGATGAATGTCGATCTGCACCGCCAGACCGTTTGCCAGCATGGTGTCCACTGCGTGGTCGAGCCGCTCCAGAAAATCGGCATACTGCCCCATGTGATGAAAGCCCTGCTCCAGCGGCACGGGGTCGATGCTCAGCCGCACGTTGTCAAACCCCAGCTTCGCCATCAACGCAATGTCGCCATCGTCGGTGTACCCATTAGTCCGCTCCGCGGAGTAGTCCGAGGCGGACTGCGCAAACCACTCCGAGGCATTGATGCCGTGGCGCAGGTGCTGCGCGCGCTGGATCGCGGTGTGCAGATCCGCCTGCCGATCCTGCGCCGCGGCGGTACACGTGAGGGCAAGAAGAACGAAAACAAAGCGTAAAGACCGAGGCAAGGCGGCGCTCCCTGAAATGCGAAATAAAAGCCGAGCCAACCATACCACCTCACCCCCGGGGGAACGCAGACCGGCCAGCCTGGGCCGCAAAGCCGCCGGAGGGCCATTCATCCCTCGCGGGCCCGTCCGCATCTGACCGGAAATGATATGGAAAATTCAGCCGCGGGCGGATACGATGCTCTCAAAGCTTCCCATTCCCCGCCCCAGGAGGCCCCATGGGTTCCATAGATTACAACTGGGAGGCGCAGCCGTCCGCCGGCTCCTCCGCCGCCGATAGCTCGAGCAGCGAAGAACCGGTCCCGCAATCGCCCGAAGAACTCCAGGAGGAGAGGCGCAAAATACGCCGCCTGCAGATGGTCGTGAACATGGTCACGCAGGTGATTGCGCAGGATTCCACGCTCAGCGTCGAGGAGGCCTCCGAGATGGTGGCCGACACCCGCCGCCTGGCCCTGGGCATGTTTCCCGACAAGGAGCTGGCGTTCAACCTGATCTTCTGGCCGAGGCTGCAGCGGCTGATGCGCGAGCGGTATCGGATGCAATAGGGTCTAAAATTGCCCCGGGGCGCGCCGAAAAATCGCCTTCGATTGCGCGCTTTGTAACAGGGCACGACTTCAGTCGTGCCGCAAACGCCTGCTAAAAAAGTTTCGGGCTTTAGAGCATTTCTAATTTAAGTGTTTACATTTGTGCGATAATGTTCCTGCCGTCTGGAGGCGGCTGGGATGCATTCCTATTCGCAAGACCTGCGGGATCGAGTGCTGTGGGCATTGGAGCGGGGCGAGCGGCCTTCGG
>DASZLF010000096.1:0-20378 GCA_035552555.1 Occallatibacter sp. | reverse complement strand
CACCCTCGCGCCAGAAAAAAGGCGCGAAGATGGGGCACGGGAATATGGATGTGAACCCCTGCGAACCGGAATCGCTGTTCCCCGGGGGGTTGGTGGTCTCCCACCCTCGCGCCAGAAAAAAGGCGCGAAGATGGGGCACGGAATATGGATGTGAACCCCTGCGAACCGGAATCGCTGTTCCCCGGGGGGTTGGTGGTCTCCCACCCTCGCGCCAGAAAAAAGGCGCGAAGATGGGGCACGGGACGTGGATGTGGGTCCCTGCGAACCGGAATCGCTGTTCCCCTGTTCCGAGGCTCGCGAATTATTCTTCCTCATAGCTCCCCAACCAGCGGATACTAGCGTCTAACTCAATGGAGCGAAGCGGCATGGCCGCAGAGCTGTATTCGGAGGTGAGGGTGATGAGTAAAGGTCTGGAAATCCTGAGGACCGCAACCTGGGCTGGATCCGTCGCGGGGTTGGCCCTGGGCCTCAGCGCGGCGGCATGGGGGCAGTCCCCCCCCGCAAGCAATCCGCCTGCAGGCGATCCCGCTGCGCAGCAGCAGCCCACCACGACTCCTCAGCAGCCTTCCACGACGCCTGCTTCGACCCCCTCCAGCGACCCCTCCGCGCAGAAGCCGGCCCCCGGCACCGCTCCCGTCGCCGGCGATGTTCCCGCCCCCACCCAGGACACCAAGGCCCACAAAAAGGATAAGCACGGCAAGAAGGATAAGGACAACGACGCGGAAGAGAACGTCAAGGTGGACCCCGACAAAGTCGTGGAGGTAGGCAGCGAAAAGGTCAACGTCAAGCCCGGCAGCATTGAGGACGTAAGTGCCGTGGGCAACCGCGAAATCGGCGGCCGCGGCATGGGCAACTGGTACTCCACCGACAGCGAAATCAAAATGGGCAAGGGATATGCAATGGAGATCGAGAAGAGCACCAAGTTCATCACCGATCCCGTGGTCACCGAGTATGTGAACCGCATCGGCCAGAACCTGGTCAAGAACTCCGACTGCAAGGTTCCGTTCACCATCAAGATCATCGACTCGGACGAGATTAACGCTTTTGCGCTGCCGGGAGGCTTCTTCTTTGTCAATTCAGGTCTCATCCTGAACGCCGACGAGGAAGCCGAAATGGCCGGCGTGATGGCCCATGAGATCGCCCACGTGTGCGCCCATCACGCAGCGCGCGAAATGACCCGCATGAACTACGCCCAGCTCGGCACCATCCCCCTGATCATGATGACCGGCTATAGCTGGACCGGCTACGGCATTTATGAAGCGGCCCAGTTCGCCGTTCCCATCACCTTCCTCAAGTTCTCCCGCGACTTTGAGGCGCAGGCCGACTATCTCGGCGTGCAGTACATGTACCGCGCAGGATACGATCCGCAGGCGTTCATCACCTTCTTTGAAAAGATACAGGCTCTGGAGAAGCGGAAGCCCGGCCTGGTAGCCAAAGCGTTCTCCGACCATCCGCAGACGCCTGACCGCATCCTCCACTCCCAGGAGGAGATCGCGCGCATCCTTCCCGCCCGCGACGAGTACACCGTCACCACGTCAGAGTTTGACGATGTGAAGGCGCGCCTGGCCCGCATCGAGAACAAGCGCCGCCTCGTCGACACCAAGGACAAAAACAAGCCCTCGCTCCGGCGCGCCAGCTCGTCCAGCGATCCCAACGCGCAGGGCACCGACAGCGGCGACGATCGTCCCACTCTGCATCGCCGTGAGGACCAGCAGAACTAAGGTAAGCGTCATTTCAGAGCGCAGCGGGCGGCCCAGAGCGGCCCGCCCGTTGCATTTGTCCCAAAGTTTTTCTTGTCCGCGAATTACCCCGGGCGGTACTCTGTTCCTGGGTTACCCACCACATCCATGCGTTGGCCGTCGCGGTTGGCCGGCCCCGGACACGTCTTGACGGGTGCCCAGGATCTGGTATTCCAATGAAAAAAATCGCCTTCTTTGCGGCTGCTTTTGTATTTATTCTCCTGCTGACCAAAATCGCCAACCAGGTTCCGCCGGATCCCCCGCCTGGCACCACCTTTGCGCTTAAATCGCGGAAGGTGATCCAATGCACGCCCACGGAGATCACTTTGATCGATAACCACCGCAACCCAACCCACCTGGAAAAGGACGATAGCTGGCCCGATTGCTCGGTGTTCCAAAGAGACCAGGCGCTGGACTTCTACCTCTCCCGGGGCGAAAAGACCAAGTTCCTCAGTAGTGAGCCGACAATCTGGTGGCGCAAGGCGATGTAAATCCCTTCCTATCAATATGCAACACGGATTTGTTAAAGCTTAGGCTGCGGATTGCGAATGCCGTGGCGGGCCTGGGTCGAACCAAATGAGTCACTCGCACTAGATTTGGGGTAACACCTGCCTGCCCCATCCCATATCCAGGGTCGTGCGGCCCCGGACCTCCGCAGCAGAAGCTCCTGGTTACCATCGGGTTCCGCAATTCTTCCCCAAAAGCCGGAAAACCCTTGAACTTACCGGCAAAACCGCGCTATATACAAGAACACCGGCATTTCCGCCGGAATCCATCCCGCTACGCTTCGGAGGACCCCCATGCGCAACGCTGCCCGTTCCAACCTTCTGGTTCCCGAAGTACGCGAGGTGATGGACATCCGCCAGGCCTCGGATTACCTGGGCATCTCGCCGGACACGCTCTATAAGTACGCCTCCGAAGGGTTCGTCCCCGCGTTCAAGCTGGGCAATCGCTGGCGCTTCAAACGGTCGCGGCTGGATGAGTGGATGGACCGGCAAGCGGAGATCCAGTCCGGCGCAGTCGAGGTCCATCCCGAGCAGAAAAAGTCCGTCAAGCCGGCGATCTGAAGCCGCGGAAAAAGCCAATCTCGAAGGCGATTTTCAGGCGCAATGCCGCAGGGGGCTAAAGCCCGCCTCATTTTGCGGCAGTTACGGCACGACTAAAGTCGTGCCCCTACGCGTGTTTGCTGATTCACGGAGTTTTTCGCAGGCTGTAAAGCCCGACCCCATTTTTGGGCCATTTGGCGGTACCCTTCGACTACGCTCAGGGCAGGCTTGAAGCCGTGCCCTTTCAAAGCCTATTCAAACTGACCCATTACGGAACCCTGAACCCTGAACCCCGCCATGATAAAACTGACCAAGTGGACCACTTACGTCGCATGGGCGCGCTGCGCCGCAGGCTCACTCGCGCGGGCCTTTCCGGACTCCTGGTCACCCATCTTCCCGACCTTCGCTATCTCTGCGGATTCACCGGCTCCAGCGCCGCCCTGGCGGTAACGCGCCGATCCACCCGTCTGTTCACGGACGGCCGTTATATTGCGCAGGCCGCGGCGGAGGTCGAGGCCGCCCAGGTGGAAATCGTCACCCGCTCGCCGGCCATCGCGGGGGTGCAATGGCTGGCCGCGCAATCGGGCGCGCAGTTTGCCGGATTCGATCCGGCATGGACCTCGGTGGCCGATCTGCAGCGCTGGAAAGCGGCTCTGCCCGCCAGCATGCGGCGCAGCTTTCTCACCGCGCTCGCGGCGCCTCTGGTCGAACCGCTGCGGCTGGTCAAGGATGAAGACGAGCTGCGGGTCATGAGCGAGGCCGCGCTGCTGGGCTGCCGGCTCTTCGATCACATGCTGGGCTTTCTGCGGCCCGGATTACAGGAACTCGAAGTGGCCGCGGAACTCGAGCACCAGGCACGGCTGCTGGGCGCTGAGGGCATGTCGTTCGACACCATCGTGGCTTCCGGCGCGCGATCGGCCCTTCCTCATGGCCGCGCCACCTCCGCCCGTCTGCCAAAACGCGGATTTCTCACCCTCGACTTCGGTATAATCCACGATGGCTACTGCTCGGATATGACGCGTACCGTGTACTTTGGCGCGCCCCGTCCGGACGAACGCAGCGCCTATCACGCGGTGTGGGAGGCTCAGGAGGCGGGCGTCGCCGCGGTGAGCGCGGGCGTGGCCTGCGGAGACGTGGACGAAGCGGCCCGAGGCGTGCTCCGCAGGGCAGGACTTGGCGAAGCGTTTTCCCATTCCACCGGGCACGGCGTGGGGCTGGAGATTCACGAGTCGCCCCGCATCGGGGCCGGACAAACCACTCGGCTGCAGCCCGGCATGGTGGTGACCATCGAGCCGGGGATTTACCTTGAGGGCAGCTTCGGCATTCGCATTGAGGACATGGTGGCCGTAACCCGCAACGGAGGCCAGGTGCTGACGCCCGCGCCCAAGGCCCTCATCGAACTTTGATTTGCTTTGATCTCCTCGCGCCCCAGGCGGGAAAGTTAAGGAACGAATGAAACCAGAAGACATGGACGATCTGAAGGAACTGGTCGAGTTTCTCAAGTCGAACCAGGTAGCCGAATTCGACCTGGACCGGGGCGACGTGAAGATTCGGCTGAAGTTCAGCCAGCCCGCCGCTCCCGCGGTCATCCACGGTATCCAGCATGCAGTGGCCGGGTTCCCAGCCGCGATGCCGCTGGGCCCGGCTACTTACGCGGATGCGGAGCCCGCCGAGCCCGCGTTCGATCCCGATGCCGGGCTGCACATGATCAAGTCGCCCATTGTGGGCACATATTATGGTTCGCCTTCCCCGGGCGCCGCCGCGTTTGTGGCTCCCGGCGACCACGTAGAAAAAGGCCAGGTGGTGGGCATTGTCGAAGCCATGAAGCTGATGAACGAAATCGAGTCCGATGCCGCGGGCGAGATCGTCAGATGCCTGGTCACCAACGGCCAGCCCATTGAATTCGGCCAGCCGCTGTTTGCGGTGAGAACAGCTTGAGATCGGCGCACCCTTCAAAGGACACGAATGCTTCGTAAAGTACTGGTTGCCAATCGCGGCGAAATCGCTCTCCGCGTGATCAACGCGTGCAAGGAACTCGGCATTCGCACCGTCGCTGTCTACAGCGAGGCCGATCGCAACTCGCTCCACGTGCGCTTTGCCGACGAGGCCATCTGCATCGGCCCGCCGCGCCCCACAGACAGCTATCTCCACGTTCCCGCCGTCATCTCCGCCGCCGAGATCGCCGACGTCGACGCCATTCATCCTGGCTACGGCCTGCTCAGCGAAAATGCCAACTTCGCCGAAGTCTGCCGCGCCTCCAACATCAAGTTCATAGGCCCGCCGCCGGAAGTCACGCGCCTCATGGGCGAAAAAGAAAAAGCCCGCCAGGCCATGAAGAAAGCTCGCGTGCCTATCCTGCCCGGCTCCGACGGCATAGTGGCGGACGAGGAAGAAGCGCTGCACTGGGCAAAGAAGGTCGGCTTCCCGGTAATCCTCAAAGCCAACGCCGGCGGCGGCGGCCGGGGCATGCGCATTGTGCGCACCGCGGAAGAACTTCCCAACCTCTACCATGCCGCGTCCAGCGAGGCCGCCAACGCCTTCGGCAATGGCGAAATGTACATGGAGAAATTTATCGAGCGGCCTCGGCACATCGAGTTCCAGGTGCTGGCCGACGAGCACGGCAACGTAGCCACGCTGTTCGAGCGCGAGTGCTCCATCCAGCGGCGCCACCAGAAGCTTATCGAGGAAGCGCCGTCGCTGCAGGTCACGCACAAGATGCGGCAGGAGATCGACCACACGCTGCGCCGTTGTCTCACCGAAATCGGATACCAGAACGCCGGAACCGTCGAGTTCTTAATGGATGAAGACGGCCAGCTCTATTTCATCGAGATGAATACGCGCATCCAGGTGGAACATCCGGTGACCGAGTTCATCACCGGCATCGACCTGGTGAAGGCGCAACTTCTCATCGCCAGCGGCGAAAAGCTTAGCAACATTCTTCCCGCTAAGCTGGAAATCCGCGGCCACGCCATCGAGTGCCGAATCAATGCGGAAAACCCGGTGAAGTTTACGCCCAGTGCGGGCAAGATCACGGCGTTCAACGTGCCCGGCGGCAACGGAGTGCGGGTCGATACGGCGCAGTATGCCGAAGGAGTGGTGCCGCCGTACTACGATTCGCTGATTGCCAAGCTGATTGTGCACGGGGACACGCGCGCCGAGGCCATCGCCAGGATGGAGCGCGCCCTGAGCCAGTTTGTGGTGCAGGGAATCGAGACGTCGATCCCGCTGCACCAGGCTATCTTCGCAGACGAAGGATTTCGCAAGGGGGAATTCGATACCAAGTTCATGGAGCGGTTCCTGGCTGCGCGCCAGGCCTGAGCGGGCCATCAGATGCTAAGTGCATTCCGTGACAAACGGACAAGAATGAGGCGCTACCTTATTGGTACGGCAGCGTCCATGAGCGAAATAGCACCCCTCTTAGAGACTGTGTCGCCCCGTTTCGTCCTTCTTCTGGCGATGGATGCCACCTCCATCGCCAACGACCAACTGCGGGATCTCGCTCATAGGCTCATCGGGAGAGGATTAGCTTATCTGTGTGCCTGGGGGCCTGACTGCAAACGCGTCCACGACCAATTCGATTTCGAACGCGATCCGAATGAGACCGACGGCCGAGTCGTCATGACAACATGGCACGATAACGAGCCGCTCGCAGAGACAGCCTGGGAGTTCACAAATTGTGCCTATCCCGCTGAAGAATTCGAGGCCGACTGCACGGATTGGGTCGCCATAGCGGTGGACAACGCAGACTGGGAGAGGGAACTCCGCGACGAACTCGTGT
Organism: Occallatibacter sp.; assembly: GCA_035552555.1. GTDB lineage: Bacteria > Acidobacteriota > Terriglobia > Terriglobales > Acidobacteriaceae > Telmatobacter. The sequence goes on along the minus strand of DASZLF010000096.1, from coordinate 13,815 downwards.
TGAAGAGCGAAGGGTTTCCGCCCTAGCGCCTTCGCCTGTTCATGTCAGCGGGTTCACCGCCAGCCCTGCCGCCTTAGCTGCCTTGTGCTGCCGCCGATCAAACGTGTACAGCGTGTTAGCCCCCAGTTCGATTGCCGTGGCCACGTGCAGAAGGTCCGCTGAGCGTACGCCAATCGATGGAGTCAACGTCACGGCCAACGCTTTCGTTCGACCAAACGCTGCTTCAGGCAACGCCATCAGACTCAGGAATCCGTTCTGGATATCGGCGTCCAGATCGCGCGCCGCCTTCTGCGTGTTCAGGTGCGTCCATTCCTTTCGAAATAGACGCAAGTTGAAGGCATTCACCGCTTCAACCTCGACGAGGGAAGAAATCACAAGCAGGTCATGGGCCCGCTGGACTAACCGAAGCGCTGCGGGCGTATTGGCATCCCGCATATGGAGCGAACACACAAGACTCGCGTCAAGATAGATCATTGGCGTCAATCAAAACCGATCTTCGCGGTCCGCCGATATCAAATCAGCGCCAGATACATCAAAGACTTTGTCGCCGTAGTTCTCGCGCATTCGCGCCTCGAAATCCGGCAGAGACGGCCGCACGGCGGCCGCTCCGCCTTCATTCTCCGGTTCCAGCTTTGCAATGACCTTCCCGCGCTTAGTCAGCCGCAAAGGCTGGCCCTCGCGCAGCATGCGTTCCACTTTTGGGAAATCGTAGCGGAGGTCGCGGACCGTCACACTCTTCATGTGATACATCATAGCATCACAACTTGTGGCATCGCGCGGTACTACGCGGGTCGCAGATGGAGCAAAAAAAGCAGTAGGAAGGAAGTCGGCCGAGAAGGACCGGATAGCGTTTGCGAGTCCATGCCCCACATTTTAGTCCGAATCCGGAGTACTCCAGACTGGAGCAGGTGAGGTTCGTAGCGGCCCACCCTCGCGCCAGAAAAAAAGCGCGAAGATGGGGCGCGGATTTTGTGAAGGACACAAAACATCTCCGGGAGCCTGTCCTAACCGCGTTCTTTGCCGTCAAGCTGGGATACCTCCCCTTCCAAGTTCATGGAGCGGTTCCTGGCTGCCCGCAATGGGTGATATGGCCCTTACACGACAGTGACTTAGCTTCTACCCCCTTCGTGCCAGTTGCAATTGCCAGCGCTTATGTCACACTGGTGGCATCTGGAAATTGCAGCAAGGGGGAGTGGAATGAGTGCAGGAATGAGCAAAGAACAACTGGACGCGCTCCGGCGTCAGATTGAAGAAGATTTCCGGCTGGATATGTCGGCCATCGAGCGGCTGCAGCGGCGCTTCGCGAGTTCCGCGCCGGCTTCGAACTTTCCGCCGGCAAACTTTTCGCCGGCAAACAACACCATCGAGACAATGGGAACGCCTCTGCAGCCGAAGAAGGAACAGCCGCGCGATCAGCAGCCTGACGAGTTGACGGACTCGCTCCGCGCCATGTTCTCGAACCAGCGGAAGTAATCGCCCGCACGGCTTTACAGGTTTCGCCAGGCAGGCAGGTCGCGCACCTCACCCCTGCTCCCGCTCTCACTCAGGCTGCGCAAGAACTCATCAGGCCGGGTGCCCCATCCTAAAGGCGTACTTTGCGGTTAGGATGGGATACCATCTCCTCCGCGCGGGAGTCTAATGCTTCCCAGCGAGTTTCTTCGCCGGCTTGGCTTTCTCTAACTCCTTGGCGCCGGCAAGATGTTTCGTCAGCACCGGCAGCACCGCTTCCGCATACGACTTCACCGCTGGATTCTGCGCATCCATTGCTTCCTTCTTGTAGACGGCGATCGCCTTGGTGTGTCCGGCGATCATCTCCATGATGTAGCGATGATCGAAGGCGGCGCCGTTCAGTTTCTGGAACGGGCCGACCATGGCCTTGTTGTGTTCGGCATCAATCGCGGTAGGTATAGTGAGATTGGCCTGTTTGGCAACGTCGGACAGTTGCTGATAGTCGTTGGTGTGATCGGTCGCCAGCATCTGGCCGTAGTCCTTCACCTGCTGCGACGACGCGGCGGTTTGGGCCAGTTGTCCAAGGTTGGCCTCCACCATGTCCGTTTGTCCGGCAAGATCGATGAACTGCTGGTCACTCATCCCCGGTTTCATCGCAGCCTTTTTCTGCGACAGTGCAGGGATCGAAGCAAGAGCGATGCAGCAAACGGCCGTGAGAATACGTTTCATCAGATTCCCTCCCTTTCGGAATGTTGATTGTCCAACTGCATTGCCGACGCGCATGCCGCGTATCGGTGAAACTGGATTGCCGCTGGAAATGGTTTGCTGGGACGTGTTTACGGGGCTCACAATCGGCCCCGGAGCAATGCCTGCAGGTTACGCGCTCCGGCGCACACCTCCACCGTGGGGTAGGATGCAGATTTTGCCGCCGCGGTGCGCTGGTTCTTGAAATCTCTCCGCGTCGTACTCCTTTCCCGCTCCCGGCCCGGAATGTAACAATCGCATCTTGAATCCATCTGCTCAGGAGATCGCTGCGCGAATGCTGCCTCGAAATGCGACTTGTGCCGCTACCTTGCTGTTTGCCCTGCTTCCAGGCGGCGCGGGTTTCGCCCAGAAGTCCGCCGGCTGGCCGGCTTACAACGGTGGGCGCGACGGCGATCACTACTCCCGGCTGACCCAGATCAATCGCGCCAACGTGCACCGCCTCAAGGTGGCATGGACCTTCGACACGGGCGAAAAGGGAGGCATCCAGACCAATCCGCTCATCGTGGGCAGCACACTCTACGCCTACACGCCATCGCTCCAGGTCATCGCGCTGGAAGCGGCCACCGGCAAGGTCGCATGGAAGTTCAACCCCGGGCTCGGCCCCAATGGCCCCGGCGGCCTCGGCTTTTCGCAGCCCTCGCGCGGGCTCTCGTGGTGGACTGACGGCAACGACAGCCGCCTCTTCGCAGGCATCGTGAACTTCCTCTATTGCCTCGATCCAAAGACCGGCCAGCCCATCCCCTCCTTCGGCGAGAACGGCCGCATCGACCTTCGCAAGGGCCTGCGCGAGCCTTACCAGGAACAGTCCGTCGCGCTTACGACGCCGGGCATCGTCTACAAGGACCTGATCGTCGTGGGCGGCCGCGAGCCCGAGACGCATCCGGCGCCTCCGGGCGACATTCGCGCCTTTGACGTCCACAGCGGCGCCCTCCGCTGGACCTTCCACACCATTCCCCGTCCCGGCGAGCCCGGCTATGAAACCTGGCCCAAAGACGCATGGAAGACCGCCGGCTCCGCTAACAACTGGGCCGGCATGACCCTCGATGAATCGCGCGGGATTCTCTTTGTGCCCACCGGCTCGGCGGTCATGGATTTCTATGGCGGCGACCGCATTGGCGACGATCTCTATGCAAATTGTGAGCTCGCCCTCGACGCCAACACGGGCAAACTTCTGTGGCATTTTCAGGGCGTTCGCCACGACATCTGGGATCGCGATTTTCCCTCGCCCCCCGCGCTCTTCACCGTCAAGCGCGACGGCCACACCATCGAAGCCATCGCGCAGACCACCAAGCAGGGATTCGTTTACGAATTTGACCGCCTCACCGGCAAGCCACTCTTCCCGGTATCTGAAAGGCCTTATCCCGCCAGCACCGTGCCCGGCGAGGTCGCGTCGAAAACCCAGCCGCTGCCCGACTTCCCCGAGCCGTTCGCCCGCCAGCGCTTAACGGAGGACATGCTGACCACGCGCACGCCGGAAGCGCACGAGTGGGCGGTGAAAGCATTCCGCGAATTTCGCAGCGACGGACAGTTTGTGCCGTTTTCCGTAGACAAGCAGACGGTGGTCTTCCCCGGCTTCGATGGCGGCGGGGAGTGGGGCGGGCCGGCCGTCGATCCCGTGCATGGCGTTCTCTACGTGAACGCCAACGAGATGGTGTATACCGGCGGCCTTACGCCGGCAGGCCACGCAGGCAGCGCCGGCGAGCGCATCTATCGCGAGCAGTGTGCGTTGTGTCACGGCGTGAATCGCGCCGGGTCGCCCCCTGCATTTCCTTCGCTGCTGGACGTTACAAAGCGGCTTCCCGAGGACAAGATTGCCGAGACGGTGCATCAGGGCAAAGGGCGCATGCCGTCCTTTCCAAACCTGAACGACCAGCGGGTGAAGGAACTGGTCTCGTACTTGCGCACGCCCGTCGCTGCTGGCGAAGCCGTCAAAGAGATGCAGTCCGACGCCGCACAGCCCGCGCCCAAGGCCCACGAAGAAAACCCCGCAGGCGCTTTGGTCTACGCCCGCCGTTGCGCCGTGTGCCACGGCGACCAGCGCGAGGGCAACGCTCCCGCTTTCCCTGCGCTCATGGGCCTGGGCAGCCGCATGGCCGCGGCGCAGGCTACCGGCCTCATTCACGACGGCAAAGGCCGCATGCCCGGCCAGCCGACGCTGCAGGGAACGGACCTTGACTTATTGCTCAAGTACCTCGGCGTGAGCGAAAGGACTTCCGCGCAGGAAGCCGCACCCAACGACGCCGCTGCGGCTCGCGATTACACCTTCTCCGGCTATCGCAAGTTCCTGGATCCAGACGGCTATCCCGCGTTCAATCCGCCGTGGGGCACGCTCAGCGCCATCGACCTCGCCACCGGCAAGTACCTGTGGAAGATCAACCTCGGCGAATTTCCCGAGCTCGCCGCCAAGGGCATGACAAATACCGGCACAGAGAACTACGGCGGCCCCATCGTCACTGCGGGCGGGGTGCTCTTCATCGGCGCCACCGATCACGATCGCAAGTTCCGCGCCTTCGACGCCGCCACCGGCAAGCTGCTGTGGGAGACGGTGCTGCCGTACCTGGGCAACGCCACCCCCGCAACCTACATGATCAACGGCAAACAATACGTGGTCATCGGGGCCAGCGGCGCCCGCGATCCCAACACGCCGCAGGGCAGCGCATACGTGGCGTTCGCACTGCCGTGACCGCCATGGATTCTACCCCAGCCGATCACGCCACACACGATCCGCTGAGCGGCGCAGTCGCCCGCGGCATGCGAAGGCTGGGGCCAATCCTGATGGTCCTGTATGTGGTTTCGTTTCTCGATCGCGCCAACATCGGCTTCGCCAAGCAGGCCTTGGAAATCTCCCAAGGCATCTCGGAGAAAAGCTATGCCCTTGGCGCAGGCTTGTTCTTCATCGGCTACTCATCCTGCGGCTTTCCCAGCAACCTGATCCTGCACAAGATTGGCGCGCGAGTGTGGCTCGGGGTCCTGATGATCAGTTGGGGCCTTCTCTCCGCGGCAACCATGTTCGTGAACGGCAGCACCTCGTTCTACGTGCTCCGCCTTCTGCTGGGCGTCACTGAGGCCGGCTTTTTTCCTGGCGTCATCCTTTACCTCACGTACTGGTTTCCCGGACGCGTGCGCGGGCAGATTCTGGGCCTCTTTTATCTTGGCGTCCCGTTGGCGCTTATTGTGGGAGGCCCACTCTCCGGCCTGCTGCTCGATTTGAACCGCCGCGGTGGACTCGAGGGCTGGCAATGGATGTTTCTCGTGGAAGGGCTGTTAGCGGTCGCCTTCGGGTTTCTCGCGTTCTGGTTTCTTGAGAGCAAGCCGGCCCACGCGTCATGGCTTCCTCCCGGCGAAAAAGAAGCCCTGGTGGAAGCAATCGCAGAGGAAGCTCATGCGCGGCGCGCCACCGGACCCGCGAACATTTCGCTCATGCTTCGCGACCCACGGGTCCTCCGATTCCTCCTCATCTACGCACTCATCCAGATCAGCACTTACGGGGCAGTGTTTTACCTGCCTGCCGAGATCGCTGCGCTTCTGCACAAACCCGCCGGATTCGAAGTGGGCCTGGTCTCCGCGATTCCATGGCTCTGCGCGCTGGCCGCGGTCTACTTTCTGCCCCGCGCCGCCGACGCCCGCCGCAACCATCGCGGCATGGCTGCGCTCACTTTGCTCATCGCCGGCATCGCCAGCTTCGCATTTCCCATTGCGGGCCCGGTCGCCGGCCTGATCGCGCTTTCGGTCGCCGTCTCAGGCTTCATCGCGGTGCAGCCTCTGTTCTGGACCTTCCCCACCGGCTACCTGGCCGATCGCGCCGCAGCCGGCGGCATTGCGCTCATCGGGGTAGGGAACCTCGGCGGCTTCTTCGCCCCCAACCTCAAGGTCTGGGCCGATCAGTCTTTCCACTCATCCAGCGCCGGCCTCTACCTGCTGGCCGGTGTCACCGTATTGAATGCCGGACTCATTTCCACCATACGATCGGGCAGGGGGACAGGAGCACATTGAGGGGTCTCTGATCCTGGCGAGCTTCCTTAGACTTGTTTTCCTGTGCAATGAATGTGAAATTATCGCTTTTTATTCGCCTTTTCACGCGGATTTGTACTATGCTGTTTCAGCAACACGGAGGTTGCACGAATGGACATCCAGAAGGAACTCATCGCCGAATTCGATCAGGAAACGGAAAGCACCCGTAAACTGCTCAATGCCATCCCCGAAAACGCCGACTTCGGTTGGAAACCGCACGACAAATCCATGACTCTCGGCCGCCTTGCCGCGCATGTCTCCGATACCAACGGCGACTGGGCGGTGCACACGCTTACCACAGATCGGTTGGACTGGAGCCCCGATATGACTCCAACCACGCCTGCCACGAAAGAAGAACTGCTGCAGCGCTTCGAGAAGCAAGTGGCAGAAGCGAAGCCGGCTCTGGCGGCCATGACCCCCGAGAAATGGGATTCGAACTGGAAGTTTGTAGCCGGCGACCAGGCCTGGATCGATGACAGCAAGTACCGCGTCTGGCGCAAGTGGGTGATCAACCACATGGTTCACCATCGCGCGCAGTTGGGCGTATACTTGCGTCTGCTGGACGCGAAGATCCCGGGGATGTACGGCCCGTCCGCGGACGAGATGACGCCGGAACCCGTTGAAGCAGTGCAATAGCAGCCCTGAAACGCAACCCTCGGACAAGGACTGACAGAACTCACGCTAATGTGCAGGCGGGCCGCACGGCCGAGTCGGGCCGTGCAGCCGCTTGCCCTCGCGCGCGCAATCCCTCGGCGAAGCGGCGACTGTGACACCGGAGACGTTCGGCGTCTACTCTGGAAGCATGCCTTTTCAATTTCCACGAATCTATCCCATTCTTGATTCTTCCTTCATCCCAGCGAGCGGGCGCGTCGAGTACCTGCGCGATCTGGGCGCTGCGCTCGCCGGTGCCAGCGTGACGCTGCTGGAGTATCGCAACAAGTTTGCTTCCGATGCGGACCTTCGCGCCGATGCCGAGGTATTGCGAGCAGCTCTGCCGGAAGGCCAGGTCAAGCTCATTCTGGACGACCGCGCCGACCTGGTTGCAGCCTTCGGTTTCGATGGCGTGCACGTGGATGCGGGCGATGTTTCGCCCCGCGAGGCGCGGCGCCTGGTAGGGCCGGGGCGCATCGTGGGCGCCTTCGCAGGCAGCGATGCGCTGCTGCCCGGAATCCTCGATGAGCCGGCGGATTATTTTGCCATCGGGCCGGTATTTAGCACCACCACCAAGCAGACAGACAAGCGCCCCATTGGGGTTGAAGGTGTCCGCCGTCTGCGTGCCGCCGCGGGGCCGGACTTTGTGCTCACAGCGGCCGCCGGAATCACCCTGCAAACAGCTCCGCTGGTGCTCGATGCGGGCGCGAGCGCGGTAGCGGTGAGTGCGGCCATCTTTTCCGCGGCGGATCCGGCGGCGGAGTTCCGCCGCTGGCGAGAACGGATAAGCTGATGTTGGCGGCATTCCGGATCCGCCCCTTCGCGAAGGAAACTCGCGGTACGCCAAAAATCCGGCCGGACATTACGATCCGATATTCCGGCCTCCACAAAAATAGAGACAACTGCACCGGAAACGAGTAAAAATCATCGCAGTGACGACCCGCCATCTTATTCCCCGCTCCGAGGCCGCCCCCAGGAAAACCGCCGCACCCCGCCTGGTGCAGAGCTTGGGACTGTTCAGTTCCACCGCCCTGGTCATCGGTTCCATGATCGGCTCTGGCATTTTCCTGGTCGATTCCGATATTGCCCGCGTCACCAATTCGCCCGCGCTCTACCTGGGCGCGTGGGTGGTCACCGGGCTGCTGACCATTATCGCCGCGCTCAGCTACGGCGAGCTGGCCGCCATGATGCCCAAGGCCGGCGGACAATACGTCTACCTGCGCGAATCCCTCGGCCCGGTCTGGGGATTCCTCTATGGCTGGACACTTTTCCTGGTCATCCAGACCGGTACCATTGCCGCGGTATGCGTCGCATTCGGCAAGTTCCTGGGCGTATTCTTCCCCACCATATCCACCTCGCACTGGCTGTGGCACATCGCGCACGTGCCCCCCATTACGGTCGGCCCCATGGTTCTCGGCAACATGGAAATTGGCCTCAACACCGCCAACCTGACCGGCATCGTCATCGTGTTCCTGCTCGCCTTCGTCAACATTTTCGGCGTCAAGCTGGGGGCGATGATTCAGAACGTGTTCACGTCAGCCAAGGTGCTGGCGCTGGGCGCGCTGGTGGTGCTGGGCCTGACCGTCGGCCGCAACGCGATGGCGTGGAACGCCGACTTCGGCGCGCACTGGAGCCATTTCTGGGAGAACGCGAACTGGCATTCTCTGCACCCGGTGCAGGTGGGCATGGGCGGTCCCATGGTGCTGGTAAACATCTTTGTGGTGGTGGCAGTGGTGCAGGTGGGCTCGCTGTTTTCCTCCGATGCATGGAACAACATCACCTTCACCGCCGGCGAGGTGAAGAACCCCAAGCGCAACATCCCGCTGTCACTGGCGCTGGGCACGGGATTCGTGATCACGGCCTACATCCTGGCCTCGCTGGTGTACATCCTGGTGCTGCCGATGCATGGCGATCCGCACGGCGCAACGGAATTGGCGCGTGGGGTGCAATATGCCACCGAGGATCGCATTGCCACCGCCACGCTGGATCAGATCTTTCACGCGGGCGGCGCGAAACTGATGGCCGCCGCCATCCTCATCTCCACCTTCGGATGCGCCAACGGGCTTACTCTGGCCGGCGCCCGCGTCTACTACGCCATGAGCCGCGATGGCCTGTTCTTCAAGTCGGTTGGTAACTTGCATCCGAAATATCACACGCCGGTGGCGGGCCTTGTAGTGCAGGCGATTTGGACCGCGATCCTCTGCGTTTCCGGTTCCTACAGCCAGTTGCTCGACTACATCATCTTTGCGGTGCTGGTTTTCTACATCCTCACGATTTTCGGGTTGTTCGTGCTGCGATTCAAGTGGCCCGCCGCGCCGCGCCCTTATCGCGCCATCGGTTACCCGGTGCTGCCCGCGCTCTATATCGTGATGGCCGGATGGATCTGTATCGTATTATTGCGGTACAAGCCCCAGTACACCTGGCCGGGCCTTGTGCTCGTATTGCTCGGCATTCCTGTCTATTTTCTATGGTCGTCGCGCCGGTCGAGCCAGGCGGAGAACAGTTAATTTGCGGCTTTTCAAATTGCTGAGGGGAGAATCCTCGTTCATGTCCAGACTGCTTTCAAAACAAGGGAACCTGGTGCGGCCGTCAAGTGAGCGGCGCACCACCAGCGGCTGCTTTAGAGTGGATTCCCAGTCTCCCACCCTAGCCGCAAAAACAAAAACGCGGCGAGGATGGGGCACCCAAGACTCTATCCGATCCATCGCGGAGGGTGTTCATGTCTAGCCGGTTATTTGCCACCAAGCCCATTGACACCATCCTGAAAGAGGCTGCGGGAACGGGCGAGCACTCTCTGAAGCGCGCGCTGGGCCCCATCAACCTGATCACGCTGGGAATCGGCGCCATTATCGGGGCGGGCATCTTCGTGCTCACGGGAACCGCGGCGGCGCAGTTTGCCGGGCCGGCCATCGTGATCTCCTACATCATTGCCGGCGTCGGCTGCGTGTTTGCCGGCCTGTGCTACGCCGAGTTCGCCTCCATGCTGCCGATCGCGGGCAGCGCCTATACCTACGGTTACGCCACCATGGGCGAAATTGTGGCCTGGATCATCGGATGGGCCCTGGTGCTGGAATATGCTTTCGGCGCGGCCACCGTTGCCGTGGGCTGGAGCGGGTTTGTCAGCAACCTGCTGCGCTTCTTCGGAGTTTCCCTGGGGTTCAATCCCGATCCTAAAGTCGCGTTCACGCTCTTCGGTCATGCCGCTCACGCGCAGGTGGACATCTTTGCGCTGACCGCGCTGGTGGTGATCACCATCATCCTGGTGGTGGGAGTAAAGGAGTCTGCCAACTTCAACAGCGCGGCGGTCATGATCAAGGTCTCAGTGGTGCTGGTCTTCATCGGGCTGGCAACGTCGTTCGCGTTCGGCCACTGGTCGCTGATGATGACCAACTGGCACCCGTTCATTCCCAAAAACCTGGGGCACTTCGGGCAATTCGGCTGGTCGGGAATCATGCGCGGGGCAGGCGTGGTGTTCTTCGCCTATATCGGGTTCGACGCAGTATCGACAGCCGCGCAGGAGGCCCGAAATCCCCAGAAGGACATGCCGTTCGGCATCCTGGGATCGCTGGTGATCTGCACCGGCCTTTACATACTGGTGGCGGGCTTGTTGACCGGAGTGCTGAATTACACGGTGCTCAACGTTCCCGCGCCGGTGGCGGATGGCGCAGCCGCCATCGGAGTGGGCTGGGCCCGCGTTCTCATCGACCTGGGCGCGATCGCCGGCCTGGCGTCGGTGATGCTGGTCATGATGCTGGGCCAGTCGCGCGTGCTCTACACCATGTCAAAGGACGCACTTCTTCCGCCCTGGGTGGGCAAGCTGCATCCCAAGTTCCGCACGCCTTATCTCACGTCCATTGTGGTGGGAATTTTTGCCGCGGGACTGGCGGCATTCTTCCCCATCACCCTGCTGGGCGAGCTGGTGAGCCTGGGCACGCTGCTGGCGTTCACCATTGTCAGCCTTGGCGTGTGGGTGATGCGCGTGAAACATCCCGAGATGCACCGGCCCTTCCGCACCCCGTGGGTTCCGGTGGTTCCCATCTGCGGCATGTTCGTATCGCTGGCGCTGATGGTTTCGCTCGATGAGCCTGCGTGGATAGGGTTCGGCAGTTGGCTGATTTTGGGGCTGTTCATCTACTTCGGCTACAGCCGCAGCCACAGCAAGGTGGGGCGCGCGTTGGCGTCGAAGCCGGTTGCGGGGGATTAGCTGCGCTGCATGCAGAAAACAAAACGGTCTCCCCGGGTGGGAGGCCGTTTTGGTTTAGACAGATAGACGGACGGAAAGAAGTGAACTAAACTAAGTAGACTTAGTTTACTCGGAGGCCGCATGGCTTCGAAAACGAATGGCATTCGCACGATCAACATCCACGAAGCCAAGACCCACCTCTCGCGCCTGGTGGACGAGGCCGAGAAGGGAGAGCCCTTCATCATCGCCAAGGCAGGCAAGCCCAAGGTGAAAGTGACCCGATTGGACGCGCCTGAAGTTCCAGCGAAGCGCCGGTTGGGATCGCTGAAGGGAGTGTTCACCCTGCCGGACAATTTCGAAGAGATCGACAAAGAACTGGATAAAGAGATCGAGAAGTTGATGCTTGGGGAGGATGAAGAGTGAAGTTTCTGCTCGATACGCAGCTCGATCTCTGGATTCTGTTGGATCATCCCAAGTTGCGGGCCGAGGCTCGCAACCTCCTGATAGACCCGGCAAACGAGTTTGTTTTCAGCGTGTCGAGCATCTGGGAGATCGCCATCAAGAGAAGCCTGAAGCGCCCCGACTTCCTTCACGATCCACGAATAATCCGAAGGCAATTGATCGAGGATGGCCATGAGGAACTGCCCGTCCTGGGCCAACATGCAGTTGCGGTGGACTCACTTCCGCCCATACACAAAGATCCCTTCGACCGCCTCCTGATCGCTCAGGCCATGGTCGAAGGGATCCTTCTGTTGACAGCCGATCCGGTAATCGCCCGATATCCCGGCCCGATCAGGAAAGTCTGAGATTGCCGCCTACATTCCCGCCTTCGGCATAACAAAGATCGCCGGATCGACAGTCTTATTCAGCTCCACCTTCTTCAAGGCAATACTCAACTGGAACTGCCCGCCGAAATCCACGTCCATGGAATAGGGAATGAGATAGCCCGCATCCGTCTTCCGGTAATCGGAGAAGTTGGTGGTGATATCCACATCCTGCCCCTGAAACTTACCCTTCCGCAGAACCGACTTGATCAGGTAAGTGGAAGCGTCGAGCACATACGTGGTCTCGATATTTTCCTTGGTGGTCAGCTTGAGCTTGTAGGTTCCGGCATCTTTTCCCAGCAACTCGACCTTACTGCCCCGGGCCGAGTAGTCATACAGCCCGCCACCCACGTGAATCTGCTCTTTGCCTGCGTTGTACTCGTCCTCCGGCATGGGCGTGGGATCGGCAGCGCCCGCCATGGGATTTACGCTCCATCCGCCCTTGTCGTTGTAGCACTGCACCATCTTGCTGCCGTTGAAATCGGTTTCCGTCCTGGCGCCCACGCCATCCACAATGACAGTCGTGCTCGGGGCATCGTTCCCCATCACCTGCACCGAGGTCTCCATCGAGATCGACTTTACCTGGCTGATCGCTTCTTTCCCCCCGATTGCCGTCAGGTTCTTGCTCACTATCTCGTCCGCCGTCGGCGTACTCACGGCATCTGCGCTCGCAGTCTGTGCGCTCGGTGTGCTCGGCGTGCTCGGAACCGGTGTGCTCGGCGCCTGTGCACTCAACGTTTGTGCGCTCCACGCCAATGCGCCTGCCAGAGCGGAAAACACCATTATGCCGCGGATAATATTCTTCATCATCTTCCCGTCACCTTTCGCGTGCCTCAGCGGCACGTTCATCCAGCGGCACCAGTGTAGCCCAGGTGCTCACTGCCGACTCGGTTGTCCACTGATTTCTTGTTCCTGAACTCCGCGCGCGTTTCCTGGTAAACGCAAAAATCCCCTCGACCGCCTGCGAATGCACAGGACATAGTCGAAGGGATCCAGTCGTTTAGAGATTGTGTTGTTATGCGGTCGTCTTGGCGCAGAACTCATCGAACGCGCGAATCAGCTCGCCGGCGATCTGCTGCGCGGTGGCCTGCTCGATCACGAACCGCTGCATCAGGTAGACCAGCTTGCCGTCGCGCATAATCGCGATAGCTGGAGAAGTTGGCGGATTGCCTTCGAAGTAGCTGCGGGCCCGGTCAGTGGCTTCGCGATCCTGCCCGGCAAATACCGTGATCTTGCGGTCCGGCTGATTTGGCGAGTTGGTCAGCGCCAGCCGCACCCCCGGACGCATCTTGCCTGCGGCGCAGCCGCAGATCGAGTTGACCACCAAAAGAGTTGTGCCGGGTTGCGATACTGCAGCATCAACGTCCTCGGCAGTGCGGGTCTCTTCAATCCCTGCGCGCATAAGCTCCTCGCGCATGGGAATCACCATAATCTCTGGGTACATTTGTCCTCCGGCAACGGCTAATTGCGGCAGAGCCGATTCTCAGGCCAGGTGCCGATTGCCTGTAACCATTCTACCGAAAACCGATGTGTAGCACCGGTGTAGGCTTGAATCAGTGCGCATCGAAGAAAACAAGCAGCTTGCGCCTCTCACCACCCTGGGCATCGGGGGCCCTGCGCGCTGGTTCGTCGAGGCGCAGAGCGAATCCGATGTCGCCGAGGTCGCCGACTGGCAGCGGAAGCACCCCTCAGTCCCACTGTTTGTACTCGGCGGCGGAAGCAATCTCCTTGTCGCGGATCGCGGATTCGATGGGCTCGTCCTGCACATCGCGCTCAAGGGCATTCGCGTTCGGGAATCGGCTGCAGATTCGAGCGAACAAGGCTTTCGAGTGTATGAAGTCGCCGCCGGTGAGGATTGGGACTACTTCGTCCAGCGTGCCGTCGATGAACAGTGCGCAGGGTTGGAATGTCTTGCCGGCATTCCAGGCACCG
>DASZLF010000095.1:0-14721 GCA_035552555.1 Occallatibacter sp. | reverse complement strand
CCCCAGGGAAAGACGTACCATTCGTCGCAGATCTCGCCGAATCGCTTGCGATACCATACGCGATGTTCGATGATCGCCTGGTAGACCTCGGAGTTCAGTGGGACGATTCGCCCCTCTCCGGCTTCGCTCTTTGCTCTGCCTACCTGGACAGTTTTCGCGCCGAGGTTAATCCGGCCCCAGGTAAGCGTCTTGATCTCGGTATCGCGCAGACCGCCGTTGCGGGCGAGCATGAAGGCCGGGTACATATGGGGGCTTTGTGAACTCTTAGCTTTGGCTGCGAGAGACTCCGTTTCTTCGCTGTCGAAGGCTTTGCCGATGTTCTTGTGAACGGTCAGTTTGAGCTGCTTGGTCTTCTTGAGATGAGCGCGAATCACTTCGCCCGGGTCTCCCAGCATTTTCAGAAGAAACCGTACCTCTTCGTTGATCGACTTTGGCGCCGCCTTCTCGCGGAGCCTGTCCTCCTGGTAATGGAGAACCGAAGTGTCGGTAATGTCGGCAACGAGCTTTGTGCCGAGAAGTCGGCCAACGTGCCCAAGCGCGTATTCGGCAAAACTCGCCGACCGGTAGCGGAGCCGGTAGCCGGTCAGGTATTCGTCGATGATCTCCTCAAGAATCCGGACACGGTTCTGCCGAACCTCTTTGAAGTTGTTGTAGCCAGCTTCCAGTGTTTTTCGGTGTTGTCGTTCCGCCTCTTTCGCGACGGTTCGCGATGTCGATTTTGTCGGTTCGTCGATGCGTTCGCCGGCGAAGCGAAACCGGTACCACCAATACTTTCCCCTCTGATAAGTTGCCATTCGGGACTCCTGTCCTGTCGGTGAGCGCGCCGGTGCAGGCGCGCGACTGTAGGTTCAGACGAATGCAAAACTCGATCAAATTTCAGGGGCCTGGCGCCCACGCGAAAGCGCGGTTCAGGACATGAGGCTGGAGGTCTTAAGTCTGTCTATCAGGGGAGCCAAAACCAACTGAGCTCGGTTGCTATGGGTTAGCATCCGTTTTGAAAGCGAGTGACGACAAAATTGACTACAATCGGGCCAATTTCGTGCCTTTCTGCTGCTTTCTATTGCTCTAAGTTGTTGATTTTATTGGCTCCTCAGGTAGGACTCGAACCTACAACCCTTCGGTTAACAGCCGAATGCTCTGCCATTGAGCTACTGAGGAGTGTCTGGCGCTGAATTGTCCACTACCAAGGTAGCAGACACCGCGCAGTGCGTCAAAAATCCGCCCCTTGCGCGCACCTCCATCCCGGTCAGCCAAATCCCCTTTCGGAACCGTCCGAAAAAGGTGCGAAAATGCCTGCTCCCCGACGCCGGAGCCTTGGTCGCGGCGCCAGTGAAATAATGGACCCGAACGGCAGGAGGACCCCGCATGTCCCGCATATCCCGGCTCCAGCGCAACCAGGTCACACCGGAAATCGCCGCCCGCTACGATAAGGCCTTCGCCCTGCGCGGCAACGTTCCCAACATGTTTCGCGTCATGGCCCACCGGCCGGAAATTTTCGCATCCATGCAGGATCACTTCGCCGCCGTGCTCAACACCGGCACCGTCCCCACCAGGCTCAAGGAACTCATCGTCGTCCGCACCAGCCAGGTGAACGAGACACCCTACTGCCTGGCCAGCCACACCATTCTCGCCCGCGGCCTCGGCTGGTCCGACGATCAGCTCTCCCATCTCGCCGACTGGCAAACCCGCGACGACTTCACTGCCGCCGAGAAAGCCGCCCTCCGCTTCACCGAAACCGTTACCCGCAACGCCAACGCCGTCACCGACGAGCAGTTCGCCGAGCTCCACACCCACTTCAATGAAGGCGAAATCGTCGAGCTTCTTTGCGCCATCGGCCTCTTCAATTACTTCAATCGCTTCAACAACGCGCTTCGCATGCAGCCCACACAGCCCGGCGAAGGCGGCCCCGATGCCCCAACCTCCTACGCCACCACCCCACCCGACACGGTCGCCATCCACGGCCTGGAGTAATCCGCCGTATCCGCCGCGATACGATGGAAGGAGGAGCACTCATCTTCCTTCATGAAAATCGAACTTCCCGCGGGCCCGTTCCGCGCTTATCTCTTTGACTGCGACGGCACCATCGTCGACTCCATGCCCCTCCACTACAAGGCCTGGAAGAAATCCCTCGCCGAATACGGCTGCGTCTACGAAGAAGATCTCTTTTATTCCTGGGGCGGCCGGCCCATCCGCGAAATCATTCGCCTGCTCAACGAAATGCAGGGCCTCGACATGCCCGTGGATCAAGTCGCCGAACGCAAGGAGGCGCTCTACCATGCGCTGCTCCCCCAGTTGAAAGCCATCCCCGAAGTCATTGAGCACATCGATGCCCAGCACGGCCGCATTCCCTTCGCTGTCGTCTCCGGCAGCCGGCGAAGCTCCGTCACCGCCTCGCTCGGCGCGCTCAATCTGCTCGACAAGTTCGACACGCTCGTCTGCGCCGAAGACTACCAGCGCGGCAAACCCGCTCCCGATGCGTTTCTCCTCGCGGCCGAACGCCTCGGCGTCGCGCCCGCCGATTGCCTCGTCTTTGAAGACACCGAGCTCGGCATTGAAGCCGCCACCGCCGCCGGCATGATCTCCGTCAAAGTCCCCCAACCCTTCGAACGGGCCTACTGATTGAAATCTGGGTGCCCCATCCTAAACCCCGCTTTACGCGGTTTAGGGTGGGATGGACCTCCACCATCGGAATCCCTCGAAATCCCAGCGGATCAGCTTTAATCCACCCCACGGAACTGATATCCTCCGGTCATCGTAACCACTCCTGAACTACCGGAGGCCCATGCTTCCCCTCGCCACCCGAAATCCAGTCCAGGCGGACGTCTCCGCTCCCCCCGCCCGCACCGATACCACCATGCTCCTCGCCGTCGCCGCCGTTTTCGCCGTCTTCCACATCCTCACCAACGGCCGCTACGGTTTCCATCGCGACGAGCTCCAATTCCTCTCCGACGCCCGCCACCTCGACTGGGGATTCGTCGCCTATCCGCCATTCACGCCCTTCATCGAACGCATCGGCATCAGCCTGTTCGGCGTTTCGCTGGTCGGCCTACGCCTGTTCTCCGTCATCGCCCAGGCCATCGTCATCGTGGTCAGCGGCCTCATGGCCCGCGACCTGGGCGGCAATCGCCTCGCTCAAATCACCGCGGCGCTCGCCGTCGCGCTCTCCCCGCTCCCCATCTTTGAAGCCACCGAATTCCAATACACCTCGTTCTCCTTCCTCTGGTGGATTCTCGTCTGCTGGTTCACCATCCGCATGCTTAAAACCGAGAATCCCCGCTGGTGGCTCGCCATCGGCGCCGCCATCGGCCTCGGACTGCTTTCCAAATACTCCATTGCGTTCTTTATCGCCGGCCTCCTCGCCGGCATGCTCCTCAGCCGCGCCCGCCGCTACTTTCTCAGCCCCTGGTTCTGGGCTGGTGTCGGCGTCGCCCTGCTGCTCTTTTTGCCGAATCTCATCTGGCTCGTTCGCCACGACTTCATCTCCTATCACTTTCTTCAGCACATCCACGCCCGCGATGTACGACTGGGCCGCGCCGACGGCTACTGGAAATACCAGCTCCTCTACGACGCCAACCTGTTTGCCATGCCGCTCTGGATCGCCGGCCTGATCGCCTTCTTCCGCGACCGCCGCTACCGCATGCTGGCCTGGATGTACGTGGTTCCCGTCCTGGTCTTCTGGATCAACAAAGGCCGCTTCTACTACGTCGCCGAAGCCTATCCCGCGCTTCTCGCCATGGGCGCAGTCGCGGCCGAGCGCTGGCTCGCACCGCGTCCTACGTGGGCTCGCCGCTCCGTCGAAGCCATATTCTTTACTGGCCTTGCAGCCGTCGGCGCTTACGTCTGCGCGATCCTCGTCCCACTGGCGCCCGGCGGCCCCTTGCGCGATTTCGCCTTCAAAAACAACGGCGACATGCGCGAAGAGATCGGCTGGGACGAACTCGTCCGCACCGTCGCCGCCATTCGCGACTCGCTGCCCGCCGATCAGCAGGCGCACCTCGGCATCACAACCGGCAACTACGGCGAGTACGGCGCGATCGAAATCCTCGGCCCGGCCTACAGACTTCCTCCGCCCATTGGCACCACGAATTCCGAGTGGCTGCGCGGCTATCCCGCACCGCCGCCGACCACGATCATCGCGCTGGGCATAAGCGCTAAGCAGGCTAACTCTATCTTCACCAACTGCCGTCTGGCCGGTCACAACGGCAACTCTCTCGGCGTGAAGAACGAGGAAAGCCAGTCCCACCCCGACATCTTCGTCTGCGGCCCGCCGCGCAAACCCTGGCCGGTGCTCTGGAAGGAACATCAGGACTTCGGCTGAGATACGAAAATAAAATCATGGGTTTTTGCGGGGAATTTCGATTCGCGCAAGGGACGGCATGCTGCTGAATGCGGCTGCTACACCTTTTGTTTGTGAGAGTTGGCGGAGAGGATTGCGGGTCGAAGGGCGTATCAAGGGTGACAGGATTCCGCACATATTTCGGCGGAAAGTTGCGTTTCAGCGTCACCTTTGGGGTCGAATGTTGCAGGAATTCCGCACATTTTTTATAGAAAGTGAACGAATTTGTTAACTCCTGCTGTAAAAATGTGCGGACTGTATGTCACCTTTTGAGGCGGATGTTGCGGGAGAGCGTCACCTTTGGTTGTGTTCCAGATCACTCCTTCACTCATTCACTCCTTCACTTCTTCACTCCTTCACTCCTTCACTCCTTCACTTCTTCACTTCTTCACTGCTCTCAATACAGCAGCACTGCCACCCGATACACCGTGAACGCTGCCTCCGCGTTCCGCGCCGGACAACTCCCCACCGCGGCCGAGCGATACTGCCCAGATCCCAGACGATCCACCAGCGCCTGCGGCAAATGTCCCAGGTCCGCTCCCTGCCAGCGCATCACGAATCCCGGTTCCCCGTCCCTTGCCCCCGGCGGAATTCCCCGATCCACCATGCACGCCAGCCGCGCGTCGTGCGGATCGCGCCGCACCGCAATCCCGCTCATGCGCAGCAACTCCGCCACCGTTGCTTCCACCCGAGCCGGCGACAGCACCGCAACCGCCTGCGAATAATCCGCCACCGCGTACAGCGTCCCCCGGCTCGCCACCACCGCAATCCCCACGTGATCCACCGCGGGATTCAGCAGGTTCGTGCGATGGCCCGGCGAATGCATCCACCCGTCGTGAATGGTGGCCGCATACGACCCTACTGCGATGTTCTCTTCAATCAGGCTGAAGTGCGCGCCCGCCGCCGCGGTCCGCTCGCTCACGTCCGGCTCGCCGCCATAGCGGTGAGATATCTCGCCCTCCGCCGTCATGCGCAGGCAATGCTTCATCGCCGCCGCCGCCAGCGATGCATCCCACTGCAGCGGACCCGCTCCAGCCTGCGCCCTCGACTGGTTGGCCAGCGCAAACAGTTGTTCCGCCTCGGCTGGGCGCGGCCCCACCCCCTGCTGCGCCGCCGCAGTACCTGCGCACAACATCGCCAATAGAAACCCGAACCCAACCCGCAAAGACCTCATGCTGCCATTAAACCCGAGTCAGGCCCGGGAGTCGCTCTCGGAAGCTCCCCAGCCCGATGTGCTACATGATGTCGAAGCAGCAGTACTTAAACGACCAGGGCGGGAGCTGGCACCCGCACGCGATGTTTTTGTCTCCGGGCGACGCGGCAAAAAGCTGGGGAGCCGATCTGCCGGGTTCGCCGATCATCGCCGCGGCTGACCCTCAGGAGCGGACCACAATCTTCATGGTCTTGGTCGGCAATTGGTCCGACGGGGCGCCTGCTCCGCCGATGAATCACTGAAACCGCGTCCATCGTTGAGGAGAGCGGGCGCATCTGGCGCGCCATCGCTTGGGAGCGCAGGTGTCACTCGGGCTAAAACACTCTGAAGAGTCGTGCCCAGCGCGTGTGCCTTGGCAAACGCAGATCTGGATGCGATACTTGGTCGGCTGGTTGATCGACAGAGTCATAGATCATCAGTGGTTTGCCTACCACGTCGCCTGAGGCAACAAACCCGTAGCACCGGCTGTCCAGCGAATTCTCCCGGTTGTCGCCGAGAACAAAATATGCGCTCGCCGGCACAACAACTTCCCCGTTTACCACCTGACGAGAGAGCATTTCATGGCCTTCAGCGCACCCGGGCAAGACTGACTCATTCGGGAAGGTATCCGAATAGAAATCACTCTCGCCCGCACCGTGCGTTACATACTTTTCGTCGAGTGCAGTCCCGTTCAGAATCACAGCTTCCTTCGCAATGCGGATGCGATCGCCGGGGACGGCAATGACTCGCTTCACAACGACAAAACTGCGATCCTCGGGAGACAAGAAGATAACCAATTGGCCGCGTTTTGGAGGATGGAGCGGATACGTTTGAGCCAGAATACTGTCACCTGGCAGTAGCGTGCTTTCCATTGATCCGCTCGGAATCTTATAAGTTTGGACAAAGAAAAATGGGGCAATGCTGAGAGCTGCTGCAACGATCCAGGGGAGCGCACTGCCTCTGGCCGCGCCCGAGGCCGCCAACGAGCGGCCTGCCGTCAGGAAAAGAATTCCGAGCAGCAGTGAGACTATCGCCAAAAAGACGACGCGAAGCGAGCCACCGGCAGAGGACCATGGCCGCAAGAAGATCAGCGGTACAAGCAGAAGCTGCGCGAAAAAGACCGTTGCGTATCCATATGCGCTCCAGACTCGCTTTCGCAGGATACCGATGCCGGCGCACAAAGGGATAATCGCCAAGGGAAGGGCAACAATCGGCCCCAACAGCCCCGCGAGAATATTGATTCCAGCGATCACGAATGCGACGATGGACGCAATCTGGGGCAACCTGCTTAGAGTCGGCATTGTTGGACCATTATATGTCTCGGATCAATGAAGTCAGCGGAGCCGTTGAAGATGCTCCGGGATCGCATCTTCTGACCTGCCCCCCGTGCCGTTGACAGCGGTCTCGAGTCGGCGATTGCTGAAATCGTTGCGCGGTCCGATCCAGAAGAACAGAACGAGGAATGGCAATCCGACTACGCTGGTGAGCTGGAAGAAATGTACCCACCCGATCTTCTCGGACAACAATCCTCCCGAGGAGGCCACCACGGTGCGGCTAAGCGAAGCCAACGCGGCAAGCAGCGCATACTGAGTCGCCGTAAAGGCGGGCGAGCACAGACTGGAAAGATAAGTGATCAATGCGGTCCCGGCCATTGCGCCGGTCAGGTTTTCGGCTGTCACACATAAAGCCAGGTAGCCGATGCGATGGCCGCCTACCGCCTGGAGAACAAAAAACAGGTTCCCGAGCGACTGCAAAACACCACAAAGAATCAGCGACCGGCGGATGCCGAACCGCGTCGTCACGATACCGCCAATGAGCGCCCCTGCCACAATAGAGAAAAATCCGAACAGTTTTGAAGCGGCGGCGATCTCACGCAGCGAGAATCCCAGGGATATATAGAGCGGAGTCGACATCACTCCCGCCATGGCCTCGCCAAGCTTGTATCCGAAAATAGCGATCAGGACGATGGGCCAAAGCGGCCGATGCATGAAATCGCGAAACGGCCCGATCACGGCAGTGGCAAACGCGTGGCGAATCGCATCCCATCCCGATCCCGCACGAGGTGAAGTGTCCACCGCAACCTTCGGCTCAGGGCTCACCAGGAACACCACGACTCCGATAGCGAGAAGCGCAGCCATGGTGGCATAGGCTGCGAACCACCCCGCGTATGCGGCGAGGAACAGGCCGCCTGCCCCGGAAGCCAGCATGCCGATGCGGTAGCCGGACTGAATCATGGCCGCTCCGGGAGCCTGCTGCTCGGGGGTCAGGCTCTCCACGCGCCAGGCATCGATCACAATATCCTGGCTCGCCGACAGGAACGCGACGACGACCGCGAGGACAGCCATGCGCGACAGATTGTGCTTTGGATCGCACGATCCGAGAGCGAGAACTGCGCCGATCAGAAGAATCTGGATGGTGATTCCCCAACCGCGCCGCCGCCCCAAAGGCAGTGGCGGAGGGACGCGATCGATGAGCGGCGCCCACAAGAATTTGAATGAGTAAGAGGTGCCAACCAGGGCGATGGCGCCGAGCGTTGCGCGGCGTACGCCCACTGTCGCGAGCCAGGCTTGAAGAGTGGAGTAAGTCAGCAGGAGGGGCAAGCCACTGGCGAATCCGAGTGCAAGCACCTGCAGCACTCGCGGCTGAGTATAGGTTGCCACCGCGTGCCGCCAGTCTGTTCGAGAGCGTCCTTCGTCGATGGGGGATGGTTCCTTCATCTCAATATTGGGACGCCCGTGTAAGCCTCTTGCCGTATTTTAGCTTCTTGAATGAAGGAGGTTTGGAAGCAATTCCAGGGAAGCGCCCGCAAGGTTCAAATGAACGTGTTGACACGGGTTAACATAACACGAATGGCCTCGGCTCGAGATCGGTCTATGAACGTCGACGCATCACAAACATTCCGTGCCCCATCCTTGCGTCCGCCGCGGCGGATTGCGGTCGCAAGGACGGGAAACCACGAACCCTCACGCCGCAATCTGAACTCACGATGAAAATCGCCGTCCTCAGCGACACCCATGGCCTGCTCCGCCCCGAAGTCCTTCCCAGGCTTGAGGGCGTCGAGAGCATCCTCCACCTCGGCGACGTGGGCGACCCCAAAATCCTCGCTACCCTGCGCGAATACGCTCCCGTTACCGCCGTCCGCGGCAACATCGACACCAATGGCCCCTGCAGCCGCCTGCCCGAAACCGAAGTCTTGCTCATCGAAGGCGGATACATCTACCTTCTCCACGACATCGGCACGCTCCACCTGGACCCAGCCGCCGCCAAGTTCGCCGCCGTGCTCTACGGCCATTCGCACAAAGCGGAGATACGACGGCACAAGGGCGTGCTCTATTTCAACCCGGGAAGCTGCGGGCCACGGCGGTTCAATTTGGCCGTGACCATGGGGTATCTGCACGTCAACCCCGATGGCAGTCTGGAACCCGAGATCGTCGACCTGGGCATTCCTCTGTAGTGGGTCTTGTCCTTGTAACCCCTGCTCCCTGCCTTTACCGCATCCTCGGATTTACTATCGGCATCTCACGCCGCTCCCGCTGCATCCCACGTTTTGAGGCAATTCCGGCCGAAAGTGTGCCCGGCCCAATCCTGCCGCTGCCGATACCCGGAATTGCTACCCCCGGGCCCCTTCCTCACAGGTAATCCATGATCTTTCGCTCTCGCAGATTCCTGAAAAGCGCCGTCTGCATCCTCGCCCTGCTGGCTACCGCATCGATTTCGCAAGCGCAGACCCGCGCCCACGCCGCCGAGGCCCGCACCGATCCGGCCAAGAATTGCTTCTGGCAGCCGGATCAGCTGATCCAGGGTTCGCCCATGTTCCTCACCTGTGAGCTAACCGGCGCCGCAGCACGCCTCTCGGCCACCTGGCAGGGCAGGCACATCGACTTCTTCCGCTCCGGCAAGCCGCGCGTCTGGTACGCCCTGGCCGGCGTTGACATGGATATGCAGCCCGGCAACTACGACCTGAAACTCACCGCTCTGCTGCGCACCGGCCGCCGGGCCGGCTCCGTCACGAGCGTTACCGTGAACGCAGCCAACTTCGGCCAGGGCACCGCCGATGTCCCCCAGCAATATGTGGAGCCCAATCCCACCGAGCAGCGCGAAATGGAGCGCGACGACGTGCTGAAAAAGCGCGCCTTCGCCAGCGACATCCGCCTGCCCCTCTGGTCCGGCAACTTCGTCAAGCCCCTCGACGCGCCCCCCACTCCCAGCTTCGGCGAAACCCGCCTGCTCAACGAAGAGAAGACCAGCCGCCACACCGGCACCGACATTCCCGTGAAGGAAGGCACCCCGGTCCGTGCCGCGAACTCCGGCGTCGTGGTCCTCGCGCGCTCGCTCTATATGGAAGGCAACTGCATTATCGTCAACCATGGCCAGGGATTCTTCACCGTCTACATGCACCTCTCCCGCATCGACGTTGGCGAAGGCGCGCGCGTGCGCAAGGACCAGCGCCTCGGCCTCTCCGGCGCCACCGGCCGCGTCACCGGCCCTCATCTGCACTTCGCCGCACGCTGGTCAAATGCGTGGGTCGATCCGGTCCAACTGCTCGCCCTCACCCTGCCCGACCTGCACCCCACGCCGACACGCATCCGACACTCGGCACACGCCCGCTGACCATTTTGCGGACCGATCTTCACGCACCCGGACCGGATCTTCGGCGACCCCGATCCGCAACAGCATCACTCCCTGGCGTACAGTTCGTCGCCCTCCAGGACCGCCTCGAAGACCTCCGCCTTGAGATCGGAGTCCTGATCGTTCACGCCGGTGCGCACATCAAAGGCGTACGAGTGCCACGGACAGACCACGCATCCGCCCTCAATCGTTCCCTGGCCCAGCGGGCCCTCCTCATGCGGGCAGACGCCGCCAAGCACTGCGATCGTGCCATCCAATCTGGCGACGCAGAACACGCGCCCTTCGGCCTCAAACTCGCGAACCTCGCCCTCCGCGGGCAACTCGGATTGGGAACAGATGCGTACAAGACCGGACATGAGACGCGCTCCTTTGGGCGCAGTGGGCCGTCAAGCGGACCGTCTCCACGCGACCCTCGCGGGACTTCACTAATTCACTCTTTCACTAATTCACTCTTCACTCTTCACTGCTTCACTGCTTCGCCAATAAACTTCTCCAAATCCCCGCGCAGTTGATGCAGCGCCTCCACGTTGAGGTAAATCATATGCCCCGACGGGTAGTATCCGAACTGCACGTTGCCCCGCAGCTCCGGCGGCAACTGCATGTGTTTCAGATCAAACTCCGTCAGGAAAAACGGCGTCGCCAGGTCGAAGTACCCGTTTGCGGAAAACACTTTCAGGTGCGGATTCTTGCGCATCGCGCTGGCCAGGTCCGCGGCCACATACGGCTCCGCCTCTTCGCGCATAAACCCGCCGGGAGCCCCGCCGCTGGTCGGGCGATGCTTCCAGTCCCACTGCCCGATCGAGCCCGCGCTCGGCCGGTACGCATCCGTCGAGTCGTACTTCAGTTCCGTCTCCAGATAGTTGTGAATTGCCGACACAAACGCCCCCGTGATGCCCGTGTCCGACGCATCGTAGCCGGGATTTTCGCCCGCCGCATCGATATCTTCGCCCTCGAACCGCATGTCGTAGCGCCCCAGCGTCATCCGCTCGTCGCGCAGCACTTCTTTGCGGAACCGCGTGGGCGAAATGCGCAGGTTGGTCTCCTTCACGTAATCCACGCTCAGCCCCGTGAAGCGGCTCACTTCCTTGGCCACCGTGTCCAGCTCCGCTGCCGGCAGTTCATCGCCCTCAAACATCGCATGCGCATACGCGCCGCCCGCAAACTCCCGCGCCTGCTGCACCCACGTGGCAACGTCCGCCGGCTTGTTCTGCGCCTTGTTGTAGTACCACGCCGCCGCCGCGTAGCTCGGCAGGTTTCCGATGTACATGGTGTCGTACCCGCCTACGCGTATGCCGTAGTTCAGAATCGACGAGATCAGCACCACTCCGTTCAACTGCACGCCATCGTTGCCCAGCATGTCCGCCAGCGCAGCAGAACGCGTGGTCCCATACGACTCCCCAATCAGAAACTTCGGCGAGTTCCACCGCTGGTTCACACTAATGTAGCGCAGGATGAACCGGTCGAACGCGCGCAGGTCCTGGTCCACGCCAGCGAAGTCCTTCGGCTGCCCCTTGCCCACCGCGCGCGAGTAGCCGGTGAGCGGCGCATCGATAAACACCAGGTCGGTCCTGTCCAACAGCGATTCCTGGTTCGGCAGCAGTTGGAAAGGCGGCCCCGCCGTCGCCTTGGGGCTGTCGGTCTGGATGCGCACCGGCGAAAACGATCCCATGTGCAGCCACAGCGTCGCCGATCCCGGCCCTCCGTTGTAAAGGAAACTCACCGGCCGCGAGTTCGCCTGCGCGCCATCCAGCGTGTACGCCACGTAGAAAATGCTGCCGTACGGCTTGTCGTCTTCATCGCGAATCAGCAGCGTGCCCGCCGTCGCCGTGTACTTCAGCGCCTTGCCGCCCAGCGTCAGCTCATGATGCGTCACCGACGACCGCTCCGGCGGCACTGGCGCATTCTCGTTGCCTTTCTGCTCGCCGCCCTGCGCTCCTTGTTCGCGATTCTGCCGCGCCGGCTCGGGATTGCGCGCATTCAGCTCCTGCGTGCTCTGGCTGCTCTGCTCCCGGTTCTGCGGCTCGCGATTCCGCTCCTGCGCCGAAGCGCTCTCCACAACCCACACCAGCGAAGCCGCCAATGCGACCCCGCACACTCCCACCCGAACTGCGTTCATACCCTGAAAACCTCCCAGAAAATGAAACCGGAGCACATCAGAGACCGCGCAATCCCGCCGCCTCAGTATTCATGGATACTAAATCGACGAGCTAACTCGCCTCGGGGACGCATTCGAGCGAACTGCTGGCCGCTTGGCGGCCTGGCGAGTCAACAGGTTGGCCGCCTCTCTTCGAGGAAAGCATGCCTCTGGTTTCGGGAATGGAAGTTCTCACGCAAGCTCAAAAGCCCAGATTTCGTTAGCAGGCGTTTGGGGCAGCCTTCGATTACGCTCAGGGGACGCTAGAAGAATGCCCTGATACAAAGCGGGGATTGCCGGAGTTTTGCCCCAGCCTGTTTTGCCCCTCAGCGAACGTCCGTTCCGCCCCAATGACTCGTTCACGGGCTCCCTAAACCTTCTTCGCCGAAATGCTCGCGCCCCAGCTACCGTCGGCGGTCCCGAAGTCGAAATCGATCTGCCCCGCCGTCACCTTGCCCTTGTAGTTCAGCGCGTACGTCTGCCCCTCGTAAACGGTGTTGACCCAGAACGTCACCGTGTCTCCATCGACTTTCCCGTCGTGGATCTCAATCGGCGCCGCTCCCAAACCTTCCACCGTGCCCGTTACCGCGCCCGCCGAGCTCTTCAGGTTGAACGTCACCGGCAGGCTGGTCCCGTTGAAATCGAAGATGCCCTTCCACGTCCCGGTCACATCCGTGGGTACGGCGGCCGGCA
This sequence comes from Occallatibacter sp., assembly GCA_035552555.1. Lineage (GTDB taxonomy): Bacteria > Acidobacteriota > Terriglobia > Terriglobales > Acidobacteriaceae > Telmatobacter. The sequence goes on along the minus strand of DASZLF010000095.1, from coordinate 1,737 downwards.
CGCCTTCGCGCTTCACCGCCAGCGTGCTCCCCCAGCTCCCGTCCTCGGTGCCAAAATCGAAATCGATGCTGTCTCCGCTGATTCTTCCCTTGTAGACCAGCTTGTACGTCTGGCCCTGGTAATCCGTGTTCACCCAGAAGGTGATCGAGGCGCCATCCACCTTGCCGTCGTGAATGTCCAGCGGCGAGGTCGGCAGGCCTTCGAGGGTCCCCGTGACCGCGGTGTCCGTGACTTTCAGGGTCAGCGTCACCGGCACGCTGCTGCCGTTGAACTCAAACGCGCCCTTCCATGTGCCGGAAACATCCGCGGCACGCACCGCGGGCAGAACAGCGAGAAATGCGACAAGTCCCAGCAAGCGAAGAACAGCCTTCATTCGAAATCTCCCTCAAGAACCTTAATTGCCGGAGTGTAGCATTTCCGTTGTATCGGAATCGACCCCTCCCTTTTCACTCTTTCACTCCTTCACTCTTTCACTTATTCACTCCTTCACTCTTTCACTCCTTCACTGGTCCATTCGATACCATGGAGGACATGCCTCCGTTCCCTGCCGGCCAGACCCTGCTTATCGACGCCGACGATACCCTGTGGGAGAACAACATCTATTTCGAGCGCGCCATCGCCGCGTTCACCAGCTACCTGAACCACCAGACCTACGCGCCCGCCCAGGTGCGCGAGGCCCTCAACGCCGTGGAGCGCGAAACCATCCTCGCCCACGGCTACGGCCTCACCAGCTTCACCCGGTCGCTGGTCACCTGCTTTGAGCGGCTCAGCGCCGAGCCCCTCACCGCCGACAAACGCGACCGCATCCACGCCCTCGCCGCCGCCATCACCGACCAGGAAATAGAACTTCTCCCCGGCGTGGCTGAAACCCTCGCCAACCTCGCCGCGCGCCATCGCCTCATCCTCATGACCAAGGGCAATCACGCCGAGCAAGCCGACAAATTCGCCCGCTCCGGCCTCGCCAGCTTCTTCTCCGCCGTTGAAATCGTCGAGGAAAAGGACCCGCCCACCTACGCCGTGGTCGTTGCCCGCCACGAGCTCAAGCCGCATACCACGTGGATGATCGGCAACAGCCCCAAAAGCGACATCAACCCCGCCCTCGCCGCCGGGCTGCACGCGGTGCACCTGTTCCACAAAGACACCTGGGTGCTGGAACACGCCGAACTCGACGCGCCGCCGGAAGGCCAGCAGCTGATCGAGCTGGATGCGTTTGCGAAATTGACGGAATACTTTTGAACGGCTGACGCAAATCTTGACTCACCCGCCAATCTCTGGTCTACTTCCATCAAGTCATGCATCTCTCAATGGCCAACACGATCCGCTTCGCAGTTGCGTGTGATGTCGTGTCCATTCCCGCGATTCGAATTAGCGGCTACAACGTGCGCGCGGGAAAGAGAGCCTGACGGAACAGTTTCAAGCAGTCCATGGATTCCAGGCCACCACCCGCAACGCGGCTGGTGGCCTTTCGATTTTCAGGATTTGATTTCAGGGGTTCACGCGCAATGGAATTACGACCCAGTTTGCTCAACAGGATCACGGGGACACGCGTAGGGGCTTGACTTCAGTCATGCCGAAAGCGCTCCTAAAAAAAGAAGTTGGGCTTTAGTGCCCGCGTGAGAACGCTGTTGGCCCTGTGCAACGGCGGTTGTTTGATTAGGTTTTGCTCCATGCGGTGATTGCTTGCCATGGCGACGGAGCCGATTCGGGGGTAATTGAGGTTCAGGCTGTGCGCTTGGC
>DASZLF010000094.1:0-21216 GCA_035552555.1 Occallatibacter sp. | reverse complement strand
CCAGGGCTGCCAGCACGACCAGGCTGATCACAATTTGCTTCTTCTTCAACAGACCGCTCCCGTTCCCGACGCGCAGGTTTTCTCGATGTTCGCAGGTACTCGTTCAGTCTAATGTTAGGTGGCCGGGTCAGGCTGTCCGGGCGTTTTCCCACGCGTGTTTCGATGCGGTGTTGCCGCGGCGGGGGAAAGGGAAATCAGCGGCTGGCGTTGGCGGGGACGCGCGCGGCATCGGCTGCTGCCCGTTCGCGGGCCAGCACCCGGCGATTGAACTCGTGAATCACTCGCGCCACGTAGAGCCGCGTTTCGCGATATGGCGGGATGCCGTGATACTTGTCCACCGCGGCGGGGCCGGCGTTGTAGGCGGCCAGGGCCAGGGCGAGATTGTCGCGGTAGTGGGTGAGAAGCGCGTCAAGATAAGCCGAGCCGCCGCGCACGTTCTGGTCGGGCTGAAAGCTGTCTCTGACGCCCAGTTCGCTGGCGGTCCCAGGCATAAGCTGCATCAGGCCCCGTGCTCCGGCGCGGCTGAGGGCGCGGGCGTTGCCGCCGCTCTCCGCGTGGACGACGCTGGCCAACAGGTCCACATCGAGGTGGTGCGCCTGGCCGGCGCTGGCCAGCATTTCGTGCAGGTCGGCGGGATTCAGCCTGGAACTGGCGGAATGCGACGGTTGCTGCCGAAGAGGTTCCGGCTGGGGCGCCGCTGGGTCGGGAACAGTCTCGATGCCGGCGATATCTGTGGGCGGAAACTCGATGTAGTTGTTGGCACCGGTGCTGGTATAGAGGCGAACGCGGCCCTCGATGGTGTCGTGGTGGTTGCAGGTCATGGAGAATCCGTTGGCGAGGGTTACCCGCTCCGCCGCGTGCACCGGCAGGCAGACGGAAACGATGGCTGCTGCGGCGAGGACGAGTTGTGCGCGTAACAGATTCAATGACTTCCCTTGGAAAACTAAAGTGTTGCTTTCGGTCTAACGGAATGCTTCAGGCGCGTGCTGGGGCACCCTGGCGTGCTACAAGTCCTTCAAGAATGACGGCGACGCCCTCCTGATCGCTCGGCGGAGCCTGCTTCCATCCGCGCATTTTGGCCATGGCGCGCAATTCGCCGGCGGCATTGCCCATCAGGACGCCCTGGGCTGCCCACTCCAGCATATCCACATCGTTCCAGTTATCGCCAATGGCCATGGTTTCTTTGCGATCGATGCCGAGGCGGGCGGCCAGCCGCTCGAAGGCCCAGCCCTTGGAAACGCCGGGGGGCATGAGGTCGAGGATGGACAAGTCGCGCGCCGGATACTCGGTGCGGATGCACTCGCACCAGCGATGCCAGTCGCTCGCCTTGAGGGCGGTTTCGGCCTCTTTCATGCGGTCGAGGCCGCCGGTGACCATGCCCTGGATGGGGTCCTGGGCGCCGTCGAAGGCCCGCTCCAGCGGCTGTACGACTTCAATGGCGTCGCGATTTGCTTCCACCCAAAGTGCGATGCGTCCATGCGCCCGATCGAGGTCTTCCAGCACCAGTTCGCCCTTGCCAACGCGGTCGAAGGTGAAAACCAGGGTGCCGAAGGGCCGCAGCAGCCCGCAGATGCCGCGGGCTACCCGCGCCTCCATGTGGCAGCGGTCGAGGGGCTCGCCGCCCAGGGTGCGGGTGACGGCTCCATTGGACGTGATGAGGGGGGTATCCGCGCGTAAATCCAAGCCGGTCAACAGGGGAGCGCAGTAGGCCGTGCGGCGTCCGGTGGCGATGGCGACGGTAATTCCGGCGGCCTGGGCAGCGCGCAGGGCCTGCGCTGTCCGGTCGCTGACAGCCTGGGCAAAGGTGGGCAGCAGGGTGCCGTCCATATCGATTGCCACCAGGCGGACCGGAGGGTGCATAGGTCCAGTTTACCTGCGGAGCAGATCAAGCGCATTCGGCTGGATTGGATTGCGGCGTGGGCGCGGCTATTGCGGAGTGATGATTCCGCCCAGGGCGTGGCGGCGAGGGAGCACGATGCCGCGGTGGTCCACTTCGGGCGGCAGAGAGGCAGGAGAGGTCAGGGTCGGGGCGGGGCGCTCGATCAGTGCGCTGCCGCAGGCGGGGCACCAGTCGGCCTGGGTGTCGGCGGCGAGCACGGCATGGCAACGGGTGCAGAGGCGCTCCATCCATCGAGTATAGACAGCGCAGCCTCGCAACTCACCCTTCGTGGCCTGCCGTTTCCCGTGAGGCCCGGCATAAAGAAATCAGAACTACGACTTTCGGGGCGGTTCTGTGCTTGCACATAGAGTGCGAAGGGGCTTAGAAGCCTTTTGATTCAATGAGTTTGCAGGTGGTGGAGGAGGGCTGAGGTGGGACGCGATCCGGTACATAACGAGCCAGAAAAGGGACGCGATGTCGTCCGTTTTGCGCACAAAAGGGATGCGATTCGATCTCATTTTTTGTGGTTTTGGACGCGATCTGGTACCAGCTTGAGTGGTTTTTGATACCAGATCACGTCCGTTTTTGAGGCGAATGGTATGTGATCGCGTCACTTTTTCGAAAACAAGGGAACGAGGGAACAAGGGAACGAGGGAACAAGGGAACGAGGGAACAAGGGAACGAGGGAACAAGGGAACGAGGGAACAGATTGCGGTTGCCGTGTTCCAGCGGCTCCCTTTCCCCCAGGACTGCACCAAAAACGGTGCCTGTGGAAAACTTGTCAAGCCCCTGTGCCGAAAATAGTTTGTAAGTACCTTTAGAATCAGCGCAACTTTTCTCGAAAAATTGCAGTTCATTGCTCGTTTTCTGTCATGCTGGTATCAATCAGGCAAAACAGTGCCCGCATTTGACCGAAGCCGATGGTCAAAGCGGGCATTTTTGCGTTTGCGAGCGATTCCGCATTGGCGCCGCCCAGAGCTGCGCGCCCGGAGCGGCCGGCCGGATCGGGATCGGGAAAAAGGAGCAAGATCATGCGCGATGGTTTACGTGGTTTGGCAGAGTGGGAGGTCGAGAAGGATCTTCGGCCGTTTTACAAGGCGCGTCCGGTGGTTCCTCCGGCGAACGGGTGGCTGCGGGAGTTGCGGCAGATCAGCGGGGTGCCGGCGTGGGAGATTGCCAAGCGGCTGAACGTGACCACCCACGAGTTGCACAGGCTGGAGCGGGCGGAGCGGGATGGGACCATTACGCTGAAGGCGCTGCGCAAGGTGGCCGAGGCGATGGAGTGCCAAGTGGTCTACGGAGTGGTGTGGCGGGAAAGGCCGCTCTACAGCAAAGCGGCCGAGATGGCGGACAAGTACCTGTGGAAGAAGCGGTTTCACCGCAGGTTTAAGTGAGGCAGGGAGCGGGGATAGGGACCAGGGACCCAAGTTTTAGTTTTCCTGGGGCAGCCCGGTTCCATTGGCTGCCTCCCCAGGTCCCTCCGCCGCGGCGGACGAGGGACCGGGGGCACCGTCAACTTGATAATACGCGGTATGAGACTAGGGACACCCGCTAGGATCAACTCGGCGAACGGCTAGGGGACGGGGAGGGCGAGCATGTACCATGTATCGGCAAGATAAGAAACTGGCCTGACGACACGACTTGGAGCGGTTGAGCATGGACACGTACAACACGATTGAGAAGCTAATTGCGGACCAGCATGGAAAAACGCTTGGGACGAGAAAGGCGATCGGCGATTTCATGCTCACTGACTCGCACGCCGTGAACGTCAAGAGCAACAACGTCGACAAGCAGAACTACTCACCTAACATGATCTCGATCAAGAAGATGCATGAGTGGGTATTCGAGGAGCGCCACGACCTTAGTTTCGTTTTCGTGGATTACAAACACCAACACGGTAAACTCGAGGTTATTAAGCAGAGCAATCTGACTCCGATCGAGCAACTCAGTTGGGACTGTTTGTCGATCGAAGCGCAGGGATACGGGGTTATCCAAATGTGTCGTGCTCTGGAGGTTGTTCCTAATCAGACCAAGAGGGAGTTCTATAAAGGATTTCTCGCCGCTTACGGGAAATACTTGCAGAAAGAAAAGAAAAAGCATGAGAATTTCGCCAAGAGCTTCATCAACCCGGATAGCATTAATTGGTGACATGACAGGAGCGAAGGCGCGATGAGTCGGAAGAAAGAATACGGCGACTTCCAGACTCCGCTGTCGCTGGCGCGTCGTGTCGCGGCTCTGATTGGACAAAGAGAGAAGCACTTTGGCACGATCATTGAGCCAACGTGCGGAGTCGGTGCCTTTTTAGAAGCTACCGCCGAGTGCTTTGGTATGTCGCCAAGGTACTTCGGGTTTGATGTCAACCCCAACTATGTGGGAGCAGCCAGGGCCGCCCTTGCGCGGATCGGGCCGCCCCAAGGAATAGTTCAGCAGCGCGACTTCTACACTATCGATTGGAAGCAATTCCTTTCCGAGCAGGTCGGCCCCGTGCTCATCATCGGCAATCCACCCTGGATCACAAATGCCGGAATGGGTGTCATAAACGGAAAGAACCTCCCCGAGAAATCCAATTTTCAGGGCCAAAGTGGCTTGGACGCAATGACTGGCAAGGCCAACTTTGACATCTCCGAATGGATGCTGGTCAAGTTAGCGGAGGCGTTCCCATCACGGGGGGGGACGCTGGCGATGCTCGTGAAGACCGTCGTGGCCCGTAAATTATTGGCACATTGTTGGTCCACCGGTATACCAATCATTGATGCTGCGATCTATCGTATTGACGCAGCGGAGCATTTCGATGCCGCAGTGGATGCTTCGCTCGTTGTGATCGAGTTCGGAGAATCGGCGAAACCCAGGCGCGCCCAAGTTTATGGCCAACTCTCACGCGCGGCCCGACCTACCGCAACGGTAGCCCTCGAAGACGGAACGCTTATCGCTGACCTCGATGCGTATCGTGCTACAAAGCACCTTGTCGGTGGTTCCCCTCTCCGCTGGCGGTCGGGCATCAAGCACGATTGCTCTAAAGTCATGGAACTAGAGTTGGCAGGTCGACAGCTCAAAAATGGGCTTGATGAATTGCTCGATCTTGAACCCGACTATCTCCTGCCCATGTTCAAAACATCCGAAGTTGCAGCGGGCCGTGTTGATCACTGCCACCGTCGGATGATCGTCACGCAGCGGCGCATCGGTGAACAAACCGCCAGCATCGCCGAGCGAGCGCCCAAGACGTGGTCTTACCTCCAGCGTCACTGCGCACTGCTCAGCAAACGAGGAAGTTCGATCTACCGCGGCAAGCCCGTGTTCTCCATTTTCGGGGTGGGCGATTACTCGTTCTCGCCGTGGAAGATTGCGATTTCAGGCATGTATAAGAGTCTGAGGTTCGTGAAAGTTGGCCCGTTCCAAGCCCAGCCTGTTGTGTTTGACGATACAACAAACTTCATTCCGTGCCCCTCTGAAAATGCCGCGACTTTGTTGCTATCGTTGCTGGAAAGTGACGAGGCACGGACGTTCTTTAGCGCCCTCATCTTTTGGGATGCCAAACGCCCAATTACGGTTGATCTTTTGGGGCGATTGAACATCCACGCACTGGCTGAGAGCCGTGGCGTTTCCAATAAATTCGTGCAACTTTTCGGTGTAGAGACTGCTATACCCTCCAGAAAGACTCGCGTTCCGGCTGGGGTAACAGCAACGCCGATGCTTTGGCCGCAATAAGCAGCCGTCCCGACTGCATGAAGGCGAGTGGCCCCGGTCCCGTTGAGATCTCCAGACCATGCGAGGGTGCCCCCGGTCCCTAGCTTTTGGGGACCGGGGATGGAAGCACGCGAAAGACCCTTTTGACAGGCGCATTCTTACGATTTCAACGTCTCATCGCACCAGAAGTTCGTGGAGAAGTTGCGATATATTCATCGCAATCCGGTCAAGCGCGACCTCGTTAACAAAGCCCGAGGAGTGGCTCTGGTCAAGCTATCGCCATTATCAAACGGGAATGCACGGAAACCGTAGAAATCGAATCGGAACGGACGGCCGCGAGAGAGGCTGGCAATTGGCTGCGTGGATACGCAACAGACAGCTCGATTCCCCTCCCCCGGTTCCCCGAAGGCGAGGGACCGGGGGCACCCTCAACTTGATAATGCGCGGTATGAGACCAGGGCCACCCGCCACGTTGCCTTCAATGATTGCACGTATTTGGAGCGGGAAGGATGCCTACTTGGATTCCGCAGGGCAATGGCATGAATACGATTGAGCCTGGATGGAGGAGCATCGCCGCGGCCCTACGGGACGCGAATCCATGATAGACACGCTTTCCCAGGAGTGCGTCCGCCGCGGCGGACTTCTCCTGGGCTACTCTCGCGCCTCCCTACGGGAGGAAAGGCCGTTTTGGGATCCCCAACCCGACTCAATCTTGCCATTGAAGCACGTTCATGCCTGCTGGGCGGATTGCCAAGAAATGGAAAAGGGCTTGCACTCTGTTCGGTATCTGCGCTATTTTACTAACTGGTTAGTTAAACTAACCGGTTAGTTGATCACCATGGCCCACGAAGACAACCATCCCCAGACGGAACGCGCGGCGGAGACGCGGGCGCGGATATTGGACGCGGCGTTGAGCGAGTTTGCCGCGCACGGCATGGCGGGCGCGCGCACGGAGCGCATTGCAGCCGCGGCCGGCGTGAACAAGGCGCTGCTCTACTACTACTTCGAGAGCAAGGAGAAGCTCTACGCGGCGGCGCTGGAGATGAGCGCGGGGCGTATTCGCGACAGCTCGATGGAAGTGTTTTTGCGCGGTGGCACGGCGGGGGAGCGAGTTCTGCGCACGGCTCTGAACCACTTTGACCGGATCCTGGGGCAGCAGGAGTTTCAAAGCCTGATGCAGCAGGAGATGATCCGCCTGCACAAAGGCGAGTCGGACGCGATGTCGATTCTGGTGAACCGGGTGTTTGCGCCGTTGACCACGATGTACCAGGCGCTGGTGCGCGAGGGCATCGCGTCGGGCGAACTGATCGACGTGGACTGGCTGCAGATGCACCTGGCGACGCTGGGGGCGAACGTCTTTTATTTTCTGAGCGCGCCGATCTGGCGCAAGGTGCTGCCGCACGATCCGCTGGATGTTGCGGTGTTGAAAAAGCGGCGGAAAGCGCTGCTGGAGTTTCTGGGCCAGGCAATTTTCATCCATCGAAAACATGGGGCCGCAGTGGCGGCGAAGGTATTTGCCGATACTCCGATGCCGGAGATACCGGGCGGACGGCTGGAGCTGGGGAGGAAGTTGTGAACGCACGCAATCGGGTATTCATGATTTTGGGATTGCTGATGGTGGGGTCGCTGGTGTGGTATTTGCTGACCGCGCGGCCGTCGGGCGATCTGCAACTGATCGGGACGGTGGATGCCAACGAAGTGCTGGTGAGCGCGAAGATACCGGGGCGCATTCAGCAACTGCTGGTGCAGGAAGGCGATCACGTAGAGGCGGGGCAGCTAATCGCCGTGATTGAAGACGAGGACCTGGCGGCGGCGCGGACGGCGGCGGAAGCCACGGTGGCGGGCCAGCAGCAGAAGCTGAGCGAGACGGAGGAGACGGAGCGGCAGACGAGGGGTGAGACGTCGAGCGCGACGGTGAACGCAGAGGCGCAGGTGACGGCGGCGCAAGCGGCGCTGGCGCAGGCGCAGGCGAACCTGGCCAGGCAGCAATCGGACACGCAGCGGACGGTGGCGCTGGCAAAACAGGGCATCATGAGCGCGCAGGCCGGCGAGCAAGCGAGTGCTGCTCTGCAGGCGGATGAGGCGGCGGTGCAGACGGCGAAGGCGAACATTGCGGCGGCGCAGGCAGCGCTGAAACAGGCGCGGGCGCACGAGATGCAGACCACGGTGGCGGCGCGCACGGTGGCATCGACGCGCGAGGCGGTGGCGAACGCGCGGGCGCTGGCCAACCAGGCGTCAGTGGAGACGGGCTATAGCAGGGTGTATGCGCCGGTGACGGGGACGGTGGATGTGTGGGCCGCGCGGCAGGGCGAAGTGGTGTCGGCAGGGCAGGCGATTGTGACCATCATGGACCTGAGCCAGACGTGGGTGTACGCGCCGTTGCCGGAGACGCAGGCGGATGCGGTGAAGCTGGACGATACGCTGCGTGTGGCGATGCCAAGCGGCGCGACGGTCGAGGGCAAGGTGATTGCGAAGGCGGCGGAAGCGGATTTTGCCACGCAGCGCGATATCAACGGCGGGCGCAAGCGCGATATCAAGACGGTGCGCATCAAGCTGCTGATTGCCAATCCGGCCGAGAAGTTTGTGCCCGGCATGACGGCTGATGTGTACATCCCCAAGAGCAAGCTGGTGAAGCAATGACGGCGCTGCATCGCAAGCAGGCGAAGGCCGAGGACGGACCGCACGCGCCTGCCGCGGCCATTGCAGTAGAGAAGATCGTCAAACGCTATGGGACGTTCGAAGCGGTGAAGGGAATCACGTTTGAGGTGGCCGATGGCGAGATCTTCGGCTTGCTGGGACCGAATGGAGCGGGGAAGAGCACGCTCATCCGCATGATGACCACGCTGATTCCGGTGACTGAGGGTCGCGCGCTGGTCGGTGGGCACGATGTGGAGAAGGAAGCGAATGCGGTGCGCAACATGATCGGGGTGATTCCGCAGGCGCTGACCAGCGACCAGGATCTGACGGTGGAAGAGAACTTGAGTATTTACGCAAAGCTGTATGGCGTTCCGAAGGTACAGCGCGAGAAGAATATCGCCGAAGTGCTGGAGGCGGTGGACCTGACGAAATGGCGCAGCGCGCAGACCAAGACGCTTTCCGGCGGCATGCGGCGGCGGCTGGAGATTGCGCGCGGGCTGGTGCACGATCCGCGAATCTTTTTTCTCGATGAGCCGACCACGGGGCTGGATCCGGTTTCGCGCATCGCGGTGTGGGAGATGCTGAACACCCTGAAGAAGACGCGCAATCTCACCATGCTGCTGACCACGCATTACATGGAAGAGGCGGACCGGTTGTGCGATCGCATTGCGATTGTGGATCACGGAAAGCTGGTGGCGCTGGGCACGCCGGTGGAGCTGAAGCAGAGCGTGCCGGGATCGAACGTGGTGGAAGTGCAGTTCAATCGCGAAGACGAGCAATGGAAGTCGAGACTGGAGTCGCTGCCCGACGTGACCGAGGTGCAGTCGCAGTCGGCGGGCGTGTATCGGGTGCTGACATCGAATGGATCGCAGACCACGACCCAACTGGTGGAGATGGCGACCAGGCTCGGCGAGCAGCTTGCGTCGCTCAGCGTGCAGAACACGTCGCTCGACGATGTGTTCGTGCACTACACCGGGCGGCAGTTGCGCGACGAGCAGGTGAAGACGGTGTTCCAGATGCCGCCGCGGCCGGGAGCGAATGCATGAACAGATTTCTGGCCATTGTCGAGCGCGAGATGCGCAAGTTTTTCCGTTCGCCGGTGCTGATGATCATGAGCATGATGCTGCCGCTGGTGCAGCTTGTCATCCTGGGCAATGCATTCGGCGGCAAGGTTCGCGGCGCCAAGGTTGCGGTGGTGGACTACGACCACGGGCCGCAGTCGGTGAAGGTGAAGGAGGCGTTCGATTCTGTGGCGGTGAACATTGCCACGTTCAAGACGATTCCCTATACCGACGAGCGCGAGGCGCGGGAAGATGTGCGCACCGGCAAGGTGGACGCGGCGGTGATTATTCCGGCGCAGTTTTCGCGGCGGGTGTACGCCAAGGATGCGCCGCGAATCGGGCTGGTGGTAGACAACTCCGACCAGTTCCTGAGCGGCAGCATCGAGGGGGAGATGCAGTCGCTGATCGACGCGTTGAACCAGCCGGTGATCCCGGACCGGATCGTGAAGAACGTGGCGTTGGAGATCGTGGAGCTGTATCCCTTTGTGGAGTACATGAAGTATTTGCTTGCGGGATCGATTGCGCTGGCGATGTACATCTCGGTGATGATCGGCGGGGGCATGCTGTACATCGACGACAAGGCGCGGGGAGTGCACGAGGGCTACCTGGTTACGCCGATCACGAAGCTCGAACTGGTGATGGGACTGAACGTCGCGGGGGCCATCAAGGCGGTGCTGGCGGGGATTTCGCTCACGGTGATTGGCTCGCTGATGTCGGGGCTAGGCGTGATCTTTCATCCCGACGCACTGTTCAACCTGCTTCTGCTGATCCTGGGGACGTCGCTGGCGTTCAACGGGATGATGTTCCTGATGATGGTGCGGGTGGACGATCCGCTGGTGCCGAGGGCGATGTTCGGGGTGCTGAACACGCTGCTGTTTTTCCCGTCAGGAGCGATTTATCCCATTGCGGCGTTCCCTAAATGGCTGCGGGCGATTGCGATTTGCGATCCGTTCACGTACGCGATTCACGGGTTCAAGGCAATTCTGCTGAAGGACGGCGGGTTTGTTTCGATCGAGAGAGACCTGTTGTTTCTGTTTGCGTTTGGCATCGGAACGTTGCTGGTGGCGACGCCGCTGTTCAAGAGGACGCTGTGAAGAGAGTGAAGGAGTGAAGAGAGTGAAGGAGTGAATCAGTGAAGGAGTGAAATTGGGCCAGGCGATTCTGTTCACTTTTTCACTAGTTCACTTCTTCACTAGTTCACTTCTTCACTGGTTCACTTCTTCACTTGCTTTTCCAGGTTTCCGGCGCGCAAGTAACCCGGAATGCAAACGAGGCGGTCCGTTCCTTGTGGGAGGATGGACCGCCTTGCTGCGTATGGGCGAGAAAAAAGAGATCGCGAAGGGAAGCGGCGGGAAGGTATATTGGTCCATCGGTAAGGGAGAGACCAGATGCTGCAGATAAACCGGCGCAGGGAGGTGTACGACGTCTGCATCATCGGATCCGGCGCGGGAGGCGGAACCGCCGCGAAGGTGCTCACCGAGGGCGGATTGAGCGTGGTGATGCTGGAGGCCGGGCCGCGGCTCAATCCCGACAAGGATTTCAAGGAGCACGTGTGGCCGTACCAGCTTGCGCATCGGGGCGTGGGTATTGGCGGAAAGCAGAGGGGAATCGGCGATGAATTCATGGCGCCGAACGGATTTTGGGAGATCAAGGGCGAGCCATACACGACGGCGCCTGGCTCATCGTTTCGCTGGTTCCGATCGCGGATCGAGGGAGGGCGAACGAATCACTGGGGGCGCATCGCGCTGCGGTTTGGGCCGGCGGACTTCAGGGCGCACTCCACCGATGGAATGGGCGACGACTGGCCGATCGCGTATGAGGAGCTTGCGCCCTACTACGACAAAGTGGAAGCGTACATCGGCGTCTTCGGGTCGAAGGAGAATATTCCCAACTCGCCCGACGGCGTGTTCATGCCGCCGCCCAGGCCGCGCTGCACTGAGACTCTGATCAAGAAGGCCTGCGACAAGCTGAACATCACGTGCATTCCGTCTCGGCTGGCTATTCTTACCAAGGCGCTGAACGACCGCGACGCATGCCACTACTGCGCGCAATGCGGCCGGGGATGCAAGAGCGCTTCCAACTTCAGTTCCAGCCAGGTGATGATTCCGCCGGCAATGGCGACGGGACGTTTTACGATGATTGCCAACGCCATGGCCCGCGAAATCGTGCTGGGCGGAAGCGGAAAGGTTGAAGCGGTCTCGTACATCGACAAAACGACGCGGACCGAACAGCGTGTATATGCAAGGGCCGTGGTAGTGGCGGCGAGCGCGTGCGAGACGGCGAGGCTGCTGTTGAACTCACAATCGGCGAGCTTTTCCAGCGGGCTGGCGAATTCGTCCGGAGCGGTGGGCCGCTACTTGACCGATTCAGTGGGCAGCGACCTCGCCGGATATTTTCCGCAGTTGGAAAAGATGCCCGTGCACAACCACGACGGCGTGGGCGGCATGCACATGTACATGCCGTGGTGGCGGTTCGGAAAGAAGAACGAGTTTCTGCGCGGATATCACATTGAGTTCGGCGGCGGACGGGACATGCCGGGCGTGGGCGGATTCGATTACGTATGCGAAGAGCATGAGGGCTATGGCGTCGGCCTGAAGCAGAAGTGCCGCAGTTCTTATGGCACCTTCATCGGTTTCAGCGGGCGCGGCGAAATGATTCCCAATGAAAAGTGCTTCTGCGATCTCGACCCCGAAGTCAAAGACCAGTGGGGCATTCCCGTGCTGCGGTTCCATTGGCAGTGGGGCGAGAACGAGCTGAAGATGGCCGCGGACATGCAGCAGACTTTTCGCTCGATCATTGAATCCGCCGGCGGAACGGTGATCGCCGGCAGGCGGCGGCATCCCCAAAAGAGCAGCGCCGGCGAAAGCAATGCACTCGAGCTGCAGCCTGCGGGACACATCTCGACGGGCGGCGCGATTATTCACGAGGTGGGCACCACGCGCATGGGCAACGATGCGCGGACATCGGTGCTGAACAAGTATTGCCAGGCTCACGATGTCAAGAATTTGTTTGTCGCCGACGCCGCACCGTTTGTATCGAATGCCGATAAGAATCCCACGCTGACCATCATGGCGCTGGCGTGGAGGACATCGGAGTACGTGCTGGATCAGGCCAGAAGAGGGGAGATTTAGGCAGATGGACCGGTTGACTCGACGCGCGATTTTGAAGTCGCTGAGCATTGGCGCAGCGGCGGGCTCGGTTCTGCGGGTCATTCCGCTGGAGGCCGCGGCGTACGCCCACCACGTCATTGAGTCGGAAAAGGCCGGCGAAAAATCGGGCGGCTACGCACCGAAGTTTTTCGATGCGCATGCTTACAAGACTCTGCAGTTGCTGTGCGAGACGATTCTTCCCGCGGACGCGGATTCGGGCGGCGCCATCGAGGCCGGCGCACCGGAGTTCATCGACCTGCTTACCAGCGAGAATGCGGAGTACCAGGCGACGCTGGGAGGCGGAATCGGGTGGCTCGACTCCACGTGCACGAGCCGCTACGGGAAAGCCTGGCTGGATTGCACGCCGCAACAACAAACAGAAATTCTCGATGTCATCGCGTATCGCAAGAACGCAAAGGCGGATGAGAGTCTGGCGGATTCGGTAGAGTTTTTCTCGTTTTTGCGCAATTTTACGGCGGATGGATTTTTCACCAGCAAGATCGGGATCAAGTACCTGGGATACAAGGGAAATACTTATTTGGTTGAGTTTCCGGGATGCCCGCCCGTTCCGGGGATTTGAGGGCGAGAGCGGCATGAGCGGTCGCAGGCGAGCTAAATGGACTGCACGGGGATCAGCGTAAGGTCGTCCACCAGGCCCACTTCCTTTTGTACGAACGGCTCGCCGTAGAGCCCGCCGGCGAGGAGGCCGTAGTGGCGCGCTTCAGCAAAAGTGCGCTCGCGAATTTCTTCTTCGGGGACGAAGAGGGCGCTGCCGGCGGGCTGGTTAGCGTATTGCGAGCGATAGGCCATCAGGGCGGCGTGGCGCTGCTCGATGAAAGGCGTGATGTCCACGATGAAACTGGGGCGGACGTCGGCGTAAAGGCTGGCGTAGACGATTTTGAATGGCCGGTAGGGAGTGGTTCCGGTGTCAATTTTTGCCAGGCCGGAGAGGAAGCAGGCTTCGTATCCGAGCGAGGCCACGATGGCGTGGTCGGGATGGCGCGCCTGCCAGTAAGGAAGAATCACCACGCGCGGGCGGAGTTGGCGCAGGAGGCGAACAATCTTCACGCGATTTTCGAACGTGTTGGCGATGGCTCCGTCGGTCAGGTCGAGTGCCTGCCGCCAGCCCACGCCCAGCAGCTTTGCCGCTTCGCCGGCTTCGCGGGCGCGGTCTTCCGCGGAGCCGCGGGTGCCGGCTTCGCCCTGGGTGAGGTCGAGAACGGCGGTGCGAAGGCCGCGGGCCGCAGAGCGCAGGAGAGTGCCGCCGCAGGTCTGCTCCACGTCGTCGCGGTGAGCGGCGATGGCGAGGATGTCGGCCTGGAAATCCGGAGACATTTCAGGTTGATTGTATGAGCGAGACAGTGAAGAAGTGAAGAAGTGAAAGAGTGAAAGAGTGAAAAAGTGAAAGAGTGAAAGAGTGAATCAAGTGAAGCACCCCACTGGCTGGTCTGATTCACTTCTTCACTTCTTCACTTTTTCACTCTTGTCAGTAGACGGTGTTGTTGGCATCGCTGAGGCCGTCGATGTAGGCCACGTCATAGGCGGTGCCGGTCACCGTCACGTACTGATTGTTGAGCGCGCGTCCATCGGTGGTGGCGTAGACATAGACCTGGCCGCCTTCGGCCACATACACCTTGTGCAGGCTGGTGACGGCGGCAATTCCGGTGGCGTCGCCCTGGTAGGGCTCGATCATGGTCACCGCGCCCTTTGAGGTGTCGTACATGGTGAGGCAACCGTAGCCGCCCTTGGCGCTCGCGGCAAAGCGCTCACCGTTGGTGCACTTGGTCATGCCGATCCAAAGGGTGTTGTCGTCGGCCTCGATAATGCGGCTCATGGCGCCCGGCGCGCCATCGCTGATGGAGGTGGTGCCGCCGGCCGTAACGGTCGCCGATGAACTGCCAGCAAGATTGAGGACGGTGAGACTTCCCGTAAAGAGTGGAGCAGACGATGAGATGGCCGCGCACTGCGGCAGGCCATCATTGGTGAGCGTTTTGGCCGCGGCGCACTGGCCCACGACATACATTGTGGAGCTATCGACGAGAGCGTTGCTTGCGCCGCCCGGTACAGCGAGGGTGCAGGCGCTCAGGTGGGCTGCCGAACCGCAGGCTGCCTGCAGCGCCGCATTGGAAGGCAGAACCCCCGAGGTCTGGTTGGGCGCGAAGATCATGGGCCCGGTGGGCAGCAGGGAGATGGAGGACGCCGCGCCGCCGCACTCCGGTCCGCAGTTGAGCACGTAGGCCATTCCGCCGTCATTGGAAAAGACAGCTTTGATAGGACGATCGAAGACCAGGGGTGCGCCGTAATACAGGCCGGTGTTGCCATATAGGGGATCCGGATGATCCGGGCTCTGCGCCTGGAACAGGCACCATCCTGGCGCATTCAGCGGTTCGCAATCCACCGCGGCTTTGGGCCAGGTGGTGGGTCCGCCGGAGTAGGAGAGGGTCTGCGCGCTGTCGAGCTTGATCGGGTAATAGGCGTAGTTGGAGTTCTGCACGAAGGCCATGGCGACAGTTCCGCCGGGGTTCACGCTGACTCGATAGATGTCGGGAAGGTTGAGGGCATAGGACCCGCCGAGGGCCCTGTCGATGACGGTGAGGACGTGGCTGACCTGGCTGGCCGCAAAAACATATTTCTGATTGCGGGTGATAAAAACGCTGGACGATTCGCCGTTCAGACCGGTCTGGCCTCCGCCCGAATCTTCCTTCTGGTAATCCACCATAGTGAAGGTGTTGTCACCGGATCCGTAGACCGCGCCCAACTGCTCTTCCGGCATGTTCTGGATGGTGACCGGCAGAGCGCCGGAGAAGCCGGAGATGGAGAAAGCAATGTTGGGATTGTTGTACTTGAAACGGACGTCATAGAAGCCGTCCATGATTTCCAGTGCACCGCGGCTCAGCGCGCCGGGGTTCTGAATGGCTACCATGACCCGATTGGTCAACCCGCTGGGCGGCAGCACACGGCCCGCGAAGTAATAGGTTTGCCCACATCCCGCCAGCGCGACGGCGATCACGAGTGCCCCGGCGGCGCTCAACCAAAGACTGCTCTTCTTCAAAATGCTCTTACCTCGACGGAATGTGGTTGCAGCCTCCGCGGGCCGTTGGCAGCGCCGCGGCAAAGGCTGGGATGAGGCGCCCTTGAACCCGCAACGAGCCGGTCAAATAATAGACTGCCGCAATAATGCGTTTGACTCCCGAAGTATAACAAAGCAACCATGCCCTTGGCTTGGCGTGGCGGTATGGCCAGACCGGGAATGAGATACCATGAATGCACAATGCCTTCCCTGCTGGACATATTTGGCAATCGCCCGGTGCTTGCCGATGGCGCCATGGGCACGGTGCTCTATGCCCGCGGCGTGTTCATCAACCGCTGCTATGACGAGCTGAACTTGTCTGACCCGTCGTTGATCCTGTCCATCCATGAGGACTACTTGCAGGCGGGCGCGGAGATTGTGGAGACCAACACCTTTGGGGCCAACCGTTTCCGGCTGGCGCGGCATGGGCTGGCGGGCAAGGTGGCGGAGATCAACGCGGCCGGGGTGAGGCTGGCCAGGCAGGCAGCGGCGCATTTGAAGGACAAGCAGGCGGGAGACGCGTGGGTGGCCGGGGCGGTGGGTCCGCTGGGCGTGCGCCTGGAGCCGCTGGGTAAGACCGGGCTGGACGAAGCGCGGGCGGCCTTCGAGGAGCAGATTCGCGCGCTGGCCGCGGCGGGAGCCGACCTGCTGGTGATTGAAACCATGCCGGCGCTGAACGAAGCGCGGGAGGCGCTGCTGGCGGCACGCGAGGCGGCACCACAGCTTCCGGTGCTGGTGATGGTGACGGTGGACGACGAGAGCAATTGCCTGGACGGATCGTCGCCGGCGCAGGCCGCGGCGCTGCTGGAAGAGGCCGGCGCGGACGCGGTGGGGGTAAACTGCTCGACCGGTCCGGCCACGGTGCTGACCGCAATCGAGGCCATGCGCGCCGCCACCACGCTGCCCATTGCCGCCATGCCCAATGCCGGCATGCCGCGGGCGGTGGAGGGAAGGAACATCTACCTGTGTTCGCCGGAGTACATGGCCAGTTTTGCGCGCAAGGCGATTGCGGCGGGAGCGCAGATTGTGGGCGGCTGCTGCGGGACGACGCCGAACCACACGCGCGCCATGCGCTCGGCGATGCGCGCCATCGATGCCCAGGCCCGGGTGACGGAAGGCGGCGCGGCGGTGGCCATCAGCAGCGAGACGGCGCCGGCGCGGCTGGGTGAGCGCTCGCGCATCGGCGCGCTGGTGGAGCAGGGAAGTTTCGTCACCCTGGTGGAGATCGTGCCGCCGCGTGGCATCGACTGCGTCAAGGAGATTGAAGGGGCGCGGCTGCTTTCGCAGCTTGGGGTGCACGCCATCAACGTGCCCGACTCGCCGCGCGCCTCCGCGCGCATGAGCGCGCAAAGCCTCTGCATCCAGATTCAGCAGCACACCGGGATCGAGACGGTGCTGCACTACACCTGCCGCGATCGCAACCTGTTGAGCATTCAGTCCGACCTGCTGGGCGCGTCTTCCATTGGGCTGCGCAACATTCTCTGTCTCACCGGCGATCCGCCGAAGCTGGGCAACTATCCCGATGCCACGGCGGTGTTCGATGTGGACGCGATCGGGCTGGTGAACATTGTGCGGCGGCTGAATCACGGATTGGATATTGGTTCGAACGCCATCGGGGCGAGCACCAATTTCACCATTGCGGTGGCCGCCAACCCCGGAGTGCCCGACATCGAGCACGAGCTGCGGCGCTTCAAATACAAGGTGGAGGCGGGCGCGGAGTACGCCATCACGCAGCCGGTGTTCGACCTGGGGTTGCTGGAGGAATTTCTCAACCGCATCGAGGGCTATCGGATTCCGGTAATCGCGGGCATCTGGCCGCTTACCAGCCTGCGCAACGCCGAATTCATGAAGAACGATCTGCGCGTCTCCATGCCCGAGGAGATCATGATGCGCATGGCGCAGGCGGAGACGCCGGACGCTGCGCGCAAGGAAGGCATAAAGATCGCGCAGGAGATGCTGGAGGCGGTGCGGCCGCTGGTGCAGGGGGCGCAGGTGAGTGCGCCGTTCGGGCGCTATACCGCGGCGGCCGAAGTGATTGCCAGTGTGTTGCCGGCTACGGCAGAAAAAGCCTGAGCACGCGGGCTTTTCCTGCGGTAGAATTCCCCGCAACCGTCCGATAACAGGGAAAGCGCAACGGGCACGGGGTTGCCGCAGGGGAGGCTACCGACATGTCATTCAGCATTGCCGCAGCAAGCTATCAGCCCACCATCTTCCAGTGTCCGCAGTGCAAGGAAACCATCGACTCGACGGCGGAGTCGTGCCGCTTCTGCGGAGCGAAGGTCGATCACGAGGCAGCGGAGAAGGCGGCGCTGGACCTGGCGAAGATCAACCAGGCATGCAGCGACGCCACCTACATGCGAAGCTGCGCGTTGGCAGTGCCGGTGTTCTTCGTGCTGCGCTTCCTTCCTTTTCTGGGCATGCTGGGGACCATTGGATTTATCGGATTGGAATTCGTAATCCCGGTGTGGGCGATCATCTGGTGGCGGAAGTACGGCGCGATCAAGACGGAGGACGCCGACTATCGCTCATCGCGCACCGCGGTGAAGATCGCAGGAATCGTGGTGGGAATCGCGCTGGTGGTGCTGGTGATTCTGCCGTTTTTCATAGGTGTGCTGATCGGGATTAGCCGCGTGGCGCATCCTACTTCTTCGATTCAATGAGGCGGATGCGGGCGGTGAAAGCGCGGCCAAGCTGCTGACTGAACCGGCCGTACTGCGGCGAATCGACGACGTTGTTTACCACTGTCCAGTTACCGCTGTTGGTGGAGTTCTCCAGCACCCCGCGCAGGCCCAGGTACATGCCGCGGAAGTGGAAGCGCCATTCCAGGCCAGGGCTGAACGAGAGGTAATTGGGAAAGCGCTGCGCGTTGGCCGCGCTCACTAGCTGGTGGTTCGCGTTGATGGCGGTGAACGGCATGCCGGTGTGCCAGTCCATGGTGTAGACGAAGTCCCAACTCTTGCGGAATCCCGGCACAAGAAAAGGCAGCCAGCCCCAGGAGAGCACGCGGTTGGGAGTGTCCCACGGCAGCGGCCCGCTTTGCTGCGTGCCGAGGTAAGAGATGGTGGGCACGTAATCGATGGCCGCGTTGGTGCGCGCCAGCGAATGAGTGTAGGCGCCGAACAGCGTGTAGTTTCCGGAGAAGGTGTGGCGCGCCTCGATCTCGGCCACGGTATCGTCGTCTTCGCGCTGGTTGGTGAGGACGTATGTGCCTGCGAGTGCGGGGGAAGACTGGTTCCGGTAAGTGAATTCGTGCATCACTTCCTTCTGAATGTAATTGGCTTTGAGATAGATCGCAGCGGGAAGTTTCTGCTCTACGCCCACGCTCCAGTTGATGGCGTATGCCTCTTTCAGCGTGGCGGGATCGAAGGTGAAAGCTGTTTGTAGCGGCGGCGAAGCGGGAGTAATGCCATCGGCCGCGTAGTAAGTGTCGTAGCGGATGCCGGCCAGCGCGCGCGCCAGGTATTCGAGCTGGGTGTGCTCGTAGTAGACGCCGATTCCCGCGGAAATTTTGGTCGCGTTGGCGGAGCGGGGCGGGGTGTAGACGGCGGCCAGGCGCGGCGACCATAGCGGGCGGCGGAGGATCTCGTCCCAATCGAAACGCAGCCCTGGCTCGATCAACAGGCCGGCGCGCGGGGTCCAGCGATCCTGTGCGTACGCGCCTGCTTCCACATTGCCGCGGGTGAAGGGCGCGAGGCCGGGAAAGGTGCTTTGGCGCAGCAGCGTATGGTCTTCGCGCAGGTAGTTCACGGGGGCGCGCCGGTACGATTCGTAAAAGCCGATGTGATCGAGGTCGATGCCGGCCTGCAGGCTGTGGCGGCCCAGCCACTGCCGCGGAGGCAGATACAGCAGCGCGTTGCTTTCCACTCGCTGCGACCTGCTGGTGAGGTTTTCAAAGTAGCTGCCCAGGGAAGTTTCGGGAGTGAGCTCGAAGGGGCCGCCGGGGTGGGGCTCGTATCCATCGCGAAAACGGGCCACGTCCACGCCCACGTCGAGCAGCGCACCGTTGCCGAAGCTTTGCTGATCGCGCACGTAGGGGAGCCACGCGAGGATGTTGCGATGAGTGGTGCTCTGCTGCGGGATCAGCGGTGAGAGGCCGTCGTAGGGCGAGTGGTATTCGTTGATGAGCAGTCCGGCGTTGACGATGTTGCGCGGCGTGGCGTTGACCTGAGCGCGAAACAGGTTGCTGCCGCGAGCCAGGCGATTGGTATCCGCATTCTGCGGCAGTTCCTTGATGTAGATGTTGTCGTACTCCACTTCGAGGCCGTCGAAGAACCATGCCCGGTTTCGCCTCAGCGGGCCGGCGAACGTGATGCGGGGCACGACTTTGTCGAACCGAATGCCGTTGACCTGGTGGAAGGAGGGCAGAAAATCCGTGGCGTTGAAACGGAACTTGTTGTCGCCCATGCCGGTGTAGAACGCCAGCACGCCGCCGGTGCTGCGGCCGTACTGCACCGGGTAGCGCGTGGTCTCCTGGTCGATGGAGCGGACCGCGTCGGCGCTGAAGCGCATGGAGAGCTGGCCGCTGATGGGAGAGCGGATATCGAAGTTGTCGAGCAAGTCGAGCGTGGCCCAGGTTTCCGAGCCGGCTACGTGGAACTGGCCTGAGAGATCCTGCACCACGCCGGGAAAGAACGGCAGCAGGTTGCGGATGTCGCGAGATGTGGGGTAAGGGATGTTGATGATTTCGGGCAGCGCCAGCGTGATCTGGTCTGAGACTTGCTGCGGATCGATCTCCGGCGGCGACGCCGAAACGTTTACCTGCTGCACGACCATCTGCTCGTGAGCGAGTACGACGCGCAGCTCGTGGACCTGCGGATCGGCCTGATTCACCACCGACTCGTAAAAGCCTGGCTTGCGCACGCGCAGGGTGTAGGGCTGCGCGCCGGGCAGGTTGTAGAGGACGCGCCCGCTGTAATCGGTGGCGACGCGCGCGGGTGGCTTGCCCGATTGCTCAACCAATACTTCCGCGCCGGGAACTGCGGCGCCATTCTCGTCGACAACCGTGAGGGCGGCCTGATTCGCGGCAGGAGGCTGGACCGAAGCGGCGCCGCCGGACGTCGCGGCCACCCGCACCGGCGCGGCGATGGGGAGTTGTGCCGCGCACAGGATGCCCATCTGCGCACAAACCAGCACACTTACCGCAGAAAGCTCTTTGAAAGGGCGCCTGAGCGATGGCATCCATCCACCAGTTTCCCCATCTTAGATGCGAGACCTGCCGCAAGGTTGATGGCGGCGGGCGGTAATACAATGTTATGAGCAGGAAACGAACCCTATGCCCACATTCGAAGACTCGCTCAAGAAGCTTGAAATGATTGTCGATCAGCTGGAGAAGGGCGAACTGCCTCTGGAAGATTCGCTGAAGTTGTTTGAGGAGGGAGTGGGCCTTTCCGCGGTCTGCAAGCAGGAGCTGGATGCTGCCGAGGGAAAGGTACAGATGTTGATCAAGCAGCGCGACGGGTCAGTGAGGACGGAGGCGTTTCCGCCGGAAAAGCCGTTCTAACGGCGGTGTGCGGCGATGGGTTTGCCGCTCTATGGATGGGCTTTGTAACAGGGCACGACTTCAGTCGTGCCGCTAAACGCCTGCCAATAAGGACGTGGGCTTTAGTGCCCGCGTGAGAACGCTGTTGGCCCTGTGCAACGGCGGTTGTTTGATTAGGTTTTGCTCCATGCGGTGATTGCTTGCCATGGCGACGGAGCCGATTCGGGGGTAATTGAGGTTCAGGCTGTGCGCTTGGC
>DASZLF010000093.1:0-3390 GCA_035552555.1 Occallatibacter sp. | reverse complement strand
CAGAAGTCAGCCTGGCGGCCGGCTGAGGCCGGATTGAATAGGGAGTGACTGAGGGCGTTAGCGGCGGTATCGTGCAAGAGAGCGCGGCTGCAGCTAAGGCCCTTTTTTCATTCGTGCGTATGCCGCTGAGTCAGCATGGCTCCAGGAAGGCGATTAAACATTGGCGAGGCCCTCGCGGCACTCCCCTAGGCTAGATTCCCAACAACGGCCGACCTGGGCAGCCGCGCTCGGGAGGAGGAAGGATGACGAGTCACCAACAGACCCGGGGAGGGATTCGTAGAGGCGCAATCGAAGGATTGCCGGTAGTGCGGCGGAATGTGGCGGGGGTGGACCTGGGAAGCGAACGGCACTGGGTATGCGCGCCGGCGATAGATGGGAACGGCCGTGAAGTGGCCGATTTCGGAGCGACGACGGCGGAGTTGATCCGGATGACGGAGTGGCTGCGGGAGCGGCAGGTGGCGTCTGTGGCAATGGAGAGCACGGGGATCTACTGGATCGCTCCGTTCGAGATCCTGGAGGGTCGCGGGCTGGAGATGCTGCTGGTGGACACACGGCAACTGGCGCGCGTGCCGGGGCGGGACAAGAAGACGGACCCGACGGACTGTGAGTGGATACAACGGTTGCATAGTTGTGGATTGCTGCGCGGATCGTACCGGCCGAGCGGAGAAATCTGCATGCTGCGTACGCTGATCCGGGACAAGGCGAACCTGGTAGCTGAGCGCGGGGACTGGGTGCGCCGGATGCAGAAGAGCCTGGATCAGATGAACGTGCGGGTGCACCGAGCGGTGTCGGACCTGGATGGGGTTACCGGGATGGCAATCGTACGGGCGATCGTGGCGGGCGAGAGGAACGCAGGTAAGCTGGCGCAACTGCGCGACCGGCGCTGTCGCAAGACAGAGGAAGAGATCGCCGCGCAGTTAAGCGGTCACTGGCGGGAAGACCACCTGTTCAGTTTGCGGCAGGGGCTGAAAATGTACGAGGCCATCGAGGAGCAGATTGGCGAATATGATCGGGAGATCCTGCGGCGGTTGGATGAGATGCAGCGGGAGGAGTTGCGGAATCAGGGTCCGCCGGCAGTGAGGAACGCACAGAAAGCGAAATCGATTCGGAAGCGCGGGGAAGAGTCGATGCGGGAGGCGCTGTTTCGGATGAGCGGAGCGGATCTGACGTCGATTGATTTGCTGGGGGTGGAAACGGTGCAGGTGGTGCTCAGCGAATACGGGGCGGATCTGAGCCGGTTTCCGACTGAGAAACAGTTCGTGCAGCACATTCGGCTGGCGCCGTACACGCCTTCGACAGGGGGCAAGGTGATGAAGAAGAAAAGGCCGAACACAGCGAGCACGCGGGTTGCGCGAGCATTCCAGATGGCGGCGTTATCGGCCCGGCACAGCGAGACTGCCCTGGGAGCGTACTACCGCATGATGGCGCGCCGGAAGGATGGCGGCATCGCTGTGTTTGCGACCGCCCGACGGTTAGCCACGCTGGTTTACCGCCTCCTCCGCTGGGGACAAGAATATGTCGACGAAGGCGCCGCGGCAGTCGAGAAACGGCACGCGCATGTTTGCGTGTCTTCCTTGAAAGCCAAAGCAAAAGAACTCGGTTACCACTTGGTCCCCAGCAGCGCACCGCTAACGGCAGCGGAAAGAGTCACAGGCTAGAATAAGAGGGCAAGGCTTCGCCTTGCGATGACTGAGCCGGGGCGTGGGCGCCCTGGCTTTTGCTTTGTGGGACGGGGTCGAATGATGCGCAAGGCTTCGCCTTGCTATGACTGAGCTGGGGCGTGGGTTGGCCCGGCTTTGCTTGCTGGGCGGCTAGAATGGTGCGCTCGGCTTCGCGTTGCTATGACTGAGCCGGGGCGTGGGTTGGCCCGGCTTTGCTTTGCTGGGCGGCTAGAATGGTGCGCTCGGCTTCGCCTTACTATGACTGAGCCAAGGCGTGGGTTGGCCCGGGTGCGAGACACACGGAATAAACGCGCAAGGCTTCGCCTTGCCGCTTGCCGCCCTGTGGGTGCGGAAGTTAGCCGCCGGAACTTAGAATGGCTGCGGTGTAGGCGTTCAGGAGGCGGCTGACTTCTTCCAGCATTAGGGAGAGTTTTTGTGGGTCTCCGTATCCTAGGTCCTTGGCGAGGATTAGGAAGTAGCGGCACTCTTCGATTGATCCCTCGGCTATATTCATGAACCTGGCCTTGTCGGCTTTGCCGCGGCGGCGGAATCCTTCGGCGATGTTGGCTGGAATGGATATCGCTGCGCGGCGCATCTGTGACGTTAGGCTGTAGGTTTCGTGCTTGGGAAACGCTGCCGTGAAGGTGTACGTTTCGAGCACGAATTTGTGAGCCTTCTGCCAGACCAGCAGATCCTGAAAGGTGCGGGCTGGTTTGGAGATGGGCATACAGCTTCGCGTATCTGGCCGGGGCGGGCGTGCGGCAGAGACGATCGGTGCAGCTTCTTATTCTGACTCCAGGCTTCTGACTCCCTCGACTTCTTCTTTTTACATCTGATCGATTGCTTGAATCATCCAGCGGCCGCCCGCGTGTACTAGCGTGACGCGGACGTGGTCGGCTTTGCCAGGAATCTTTTCGCCGCTCTTGGCTACTGCGGATACCATGTTGCGGTTGCAAACTACGGTCGCTGAATCGCCGTTGATTACGGGTGCGGCGCTGGGGGTGAGTTGGTAGACGATCGATTTAAATTGCCCGAAGTAATGGGCGTTGAAGGTCTGCGAGATGGCAGGTGAGGCGACCTGTGAGATGGTGCGCGCGTCCAGCTTGTTATAGGCGGCAGCAAAGTCGCTCAGAGCGGCCTGAATGGATTGAGTATCGGAGGCCTTTTTCTGGTCGACGCGATCCTGTGATTTTTTGTGCTCGGCGGCTGTAGCGGCAGCGGCCGCAGCATCGGTTTCGGTCTTCTCGAGCGCCTGAAGCTGAGTCTGGGCATCCTGCGCATGGCGGCCGCCGCTGTGGCGGTTTAGGTAATCTTGCAGGGCGGCGCGATTGTTTTTGTCGAGGCCGTTCCAATCCGCATCGTCGCGGCGCACGGCGTCGGCCTGCTGTAACTGGTCGATGCGCGCCTGGGCATCGCGCGCGTGAGGGCCGCCACGGTGCCTGCCGAGATATTCCTGCAGGTCGTCGACTTTGTTCGAACCGGCGACAGCCGCCCACTCCTGCGCATCGGTATCCGCTTTCTTGTTATCGGGCGCGGGTGGCGTGGGAGGGGGAGGCTGAGGGGCGGCGGATTTAGCCATTGCGAGCTGGGCGGGAGTGGGGCGCACGGGTCCGCGACCGGGGTTGAACTGGGCTTCGAAACGGGCAGACGCGAAACCGTCCTTCGAAAGCTCGATGGCGTGGGCGCCGGGGGCGACCTCGCCATGAAAACCGCCGGCGGCATTAGTCTC
>DASZLF010000092.1:0-15651 GCA_035552555.1 Occallatibacter sp. | reverse complement strand
TGCCCCATCTTCGCGCCTTTTTTCTGGCGCGAGGGTGGGAGACCACCAACCCCCCGGGGAACAGCGATTCCGGTTCGCAGGGGTTCACATCCATATTCCCGTGCCCCATCTTCGCGCCTTTTTTCTGGCGCGAGGGTGGGAAACCACTAACCCCGGCCCGCCTCTCTTCCACGACGGCAAATTTCGCTCCTCCCTCCGGCTTGGAGCTTCTTCCCTCCTGAATTAAAGTGGAGAGCACGGGAAAACGGGGAGGTTAGGTGCGCCGAAGACTTGCGATGATCGCCGCGGTGGTGGTGTGCGGAGGGATGGTAAGCGCGGCACAACCGCATCCGCATGGGCCCCCCGGGCCGCTTGGCGGTATACTCAGGCCGCATCCGCGTCCGCGGCCGGCTCCCGCCAATCCGGAGCACATTCCGGATGTGATTTTCGACGCCACTTCGATGGGATCGCCGCTGGTGCTGGATAAGGGCTGGCGGGTAGGGATCACTTCGAACCCCGCCGCGGCCAACCCGGATTTCGACGATTCGACCTGGGATCTGAGGCAGGCCAAGGAAGCCATCGCGGATGTTCCCGATGAAGACCAGCCGCCTGAGCCGGAAGACGGGACCAAGCCATCCCAGGGTCCGCCGCAGGGCCTTCCGCCAGACCATCATCGCCCGTGGGTCTGGTTTCGCCTGCACATCCAACTGGCGCCGAATCACAGGCCGGTTGCCCTGCTGGTGGAGTTGCCGATATCGCACACCACCAACGTGGGCCTTGGAGGGACCGAGAGCCTTACGCCCGAGATTTTTGCCAACGGGAAACTGGTGAGGGCGGATGATCCGCACGGGGATCACCCGGAACGTTACCAGGCAATTTCGCGGGTGTACCAGTTGAATGTGCCGGCGGAGCAGACCTCGCTGGTCCTGGCGGTGCGAAGTATTTACATTCCAGTTGGCTTTGGGGCCTATACGGCGTTTTTTGCCAATCGCACATTTCACCTTGGGGTGCCCGACGACCTGAACAAGGAGCTAGAGCTGTGGTCGAACCGCGGCCTTTTCGAGCGCATGCCGCGGCTCGTGATCTCCATCCTGCTGGTGGTGCTGGGGATGTTTCTGCTGGCCCTGTATTTCACCCAGAAGGGGCACCCCGAATACCTGTGGCTGGCGTTGCACGAACTGACCCAGGCGCCGATCGCATTCTTTGAGCTTGCAGGCAGTTCGGCGCACCTGGATCTGATCCGCTATGGGGCGGCAGCGCTGCAACTGGTGCTGATATCGGCCTACCTGTACTTCGAGTTCCTGGTGGCGTTGCTGGACCTGGGCCATCGCTGGGAGGGCAAGCGGAAGCGGTGGATCATACGGCTGATGCGCTACACGGCCCCGGTGCTATTCCTCACCGGGCCCTCGCTGCTGCTGGCGGAAAAGAGCACGGTGTTCGTGGTGATCTTTGTCGTGAGCATCATCGGCAGCATGTTCTGGATCGCCGCATGGATTCTGTTCTCTTTCATCACTTTGATTGCCGCCACGCTGCGCCGTAACTTTGAAGCGGGACTGTTGCTGGTACCGCTGGTGCTGGAGTTCGTCGGCATCCTGGAGCAGGTATTCTCAAGCAGCATGGCCGATTGGACAGGCCGCGGCTATCAGTCTCCCCTGACCGTGCAGGCCGGGCCGGTTCCCATTCACTTTGCAACCTTCGCCGACTTCGTCGGGTTGCTGGCGATTGTGGTGATCATCTTCTTCCGGTTCCTGCGCATTCAACGCAACCAGGAGCGCGCATCGAGCGAACTGGAGGCAGCGCGCAGCGTGCAGGAGCTGCTGATTCCGCAGGAAAAGCTGAATACGCCGGGGTTCGAGGTGGACTCCATCTACAACCCGGCGCAGGAGGTTGGCGGGGACTTTTACCACGTGGAATCGACGCCTGACGGCGGGCTGCTGGTGGTGATTGGCGACGTTGCCGGCAAGGGACTGAAAGCGGCCATGAACGTGTCGATGCTTATGGGGGCCTTGCGCCGCAGCCCCGAACGCAATCCGGCAAAGATCCTGGAGTCCCTCAACCGCGTGCTGGTGGGCAGCGACGGATTCACCACCTGCCAGGCAGTATGGTTCGCCAATAATGGCGAGCTGGTGATTGCCAACGCCGGGCATCTGCCGCCCTATCTGAACACACAGGAGGTCAAGTTGCCGGGCGGTCTTCCCCTGGGCATCCTTGAGGAAATCAGCTACCCGGAGGTGCGGCTCTACCTTCATCCCGGCGACCGGCTGCTGTTAATGTCGGACGGCGTGGTGGAGGCGCGGCAGTCGTCGGGCGAATTATTCGGCTTCGATCGCGTGCATAACCTGAGCAACCAGTCGGCGTTTTACATTGCGGATGCGGCAAAGTCGTTTGGCCAGGAAGACGACATCACGGTGCTGACGGTGCGGCGGACGCCGGCGGCGGTGGCTGCATGAATGCACCTGTGCGCGTGCAATTCCCTGCTGGACTTCCGGCACGGATAAATCCGTGCCCCTCCAAAACTGAGGGTCAACCAAAGCCCCATCCATTGCGGATGGGGCTGTGGCTTTGTGCAATTCGCGATCGGCTCAGTCGTAGTATTCCAGCCCGAGGTGCGTGATCAGGTTCGCGCCCATGATGTGGCGCAGCGTGTTCTTTAGCTTCATCGACTGGATGAACAGATCGTGCTCGGGATACAGCCCTTCGCGCGTCTGCGGGCTCTTGAGATAGAAGCTCAGCCACTCCTGGATTCCGATCGATTGCAGCTCCGGAGAGCGCTTGGCAAGATCGAGAAAGAGCACCAGGTCGAGCGCGATGGGCGCGGCAAGAATCGAATCGCGGCAGAGGAAATCCACCTTGATCTGCATGGGATAACCGAGCCATCCGAAGATATCGATGTTATCCCAGCCTTCCTTGTTGTCGCCCCTCGGCGGGTAATAGTTGATGCGCACCTTGTGGAAGATGTTCTTGTAGAGATCGGGATAAAGCTCGGGCTGAAAAATGTATTCCAGCGAGCCGAGCTTGGACTCTTCCTTGGTCTTGAACGACTCCGGATCGTCGAGCACTTCGCCGTCGCGGTTGCCGAGGATGTTGGTCGAGTACCAGCCCGACACGCCCAGCAGGCGCGCCTTGAACGCCGGCGCCAGCACCGTCTTCATGAAAGTCTGGCCGGTCTTGAAGTCCTTGCCGCAGATGGGCGCCGCGTTTTTCTTCGACAGCTCAATCATCGCCGGCACATCGACGGTGAGATTCGGTGCGCCGTTGGCGAAGGGCACGCCTTCGCTGAGCGCCGCATAGGCGTAGATCTGCGACGGCGCGATGCCGATATCGTTGCTCTCAAGGCCCTTCTCGAATGCCTCGATGGACTGGTGCACGGCGGTGGGCTCGAGGAAAATTTCCGTCGATCCGCACCAGATCATCACCACGCGGTCCACCGTCTTTTTGAAGTTCCGAATATCCTCGCGAACCTGGTCGGCGAGGTCGCGCTTGTTCCTGCCCTTCTTCACGTGCGTGCCATGCAGGCGCTTCACGTAATACTGGTCGAAGACGGCAGGCAGCGGCTTGATGGTCTCGAGGAACGGCTTGAGTTGATCGAGCGTTTCCTTGTCCAGCACCTTGGCGTGAGCGGCGCTCTCGTAGACGTTGTCCTCGAAAATATCCCATCCGGTGAAGACCACGTCGTTGATGTTCGCGATGGGCACGAAATCCTTGATCAACGGCGACTTGTTGTCGGTGCGCTTGCCCAGGCGAATGGTGCCCATCTGGGTCAGCGATCCGATGGGCTTGGCAATTCCGCGGCGCACCGCCTCAACGCCCGCAATCATGGTGGTGGCGACGGCGCCGAGTCCTACCACCATCACTCCCAGTTTGCCCTTGGCGGGCGCAATGGTTTGAGCTGCGGCGGTCTTGTGGCCGCCTTGTTCTTCAGTAGACATGCTAATTCTGACCCTTTCTATGCTTCCTGCGGGACCAGCAGGCCAGTCCCGGGTGATGAATGCGCGAAGAAACAGTGTACGCCGCGCGAGCTGCTCTTTTCAGCCGCTAGTGTGGTGTCTCGTAAACAACTCGACAAAAATCGCTGTCATCATGATCAAAAATCGCCGTCCATCCTGAGCAAAAAATCGCTGTCATCATGATCAAAAATCGCTGTCATCCTGATCAAAAATCGCTGTCATCCTGAGCGGAGTTTGGCCGGTTTTTGGGCCAAACGGAGTCGAAGGACCTGCATTTGGGCCGCTGAAGGATCCAACCAATTTGTGAGACACCACCCTAGGCTGTCTCCCGCTGCCTGCGCCGCGACAGGTGCGACCAGACAAACCAGGCGATCCCAGCCAGCACCAGCACGATGATGACGGTGTGAAAGCGATGAAACAGTTCATGGAAGCGCGAATGCGGGTCGTTCCAGCTTTCGCCGAGCTTCATTCCGGCGTAGGCCAGGGCCAGGCACCACGGCCATGAGCCCACAAAAGTGTAAATGTGAAAACGCACTTGCCCCATGCGCGCAATCCCCGCGGGAAACGCGATGAACGTGCGCACAACAGGGAGCAAGCGGCCAACGAGAACCGTGATCGATCCATACTTCTCAAAGAAATGGGTCATTCGGTCCAGGTCGTGATGGCTCATCAGGACCCAGCGCCCATAGCGCTCGACCAGCGGTCGCCCACCCCAGGCGCCGACCCAGTAAGCCACCAGCGAGCCGGCGTTGCAGCCCAGCGCGCCGGCCGTGGCCACCCATAGCAGCGTGAACGTGCCCTTGTAGACCAGGTACCCGGCAAACGGCATGATGATTTCGCTGGGCAACGGAATACACGCCGACTCGATGCCCATGAGCGCAACAATGCCGGCGTAACCGCCGGCCTCGATGACATGGGTGACAAACTGCACCAGATAGGCGAGGATTTTTTCGCTCATGCGCGACTTTCAGTATATAGGTCCGCAGCCGGCCCCGGTCTCGAATGGCGCACCGGCGCCGCAGCAGCATCTGTGCTCCGCCGCCTCCGTTGCGACCCTACCAGCGGCTGACGGTCAGGTTGTCGAGGGAAACAGTGTTCGCGCCGGACGCTCCTCGCCCATCCACCTGGAAGTTGGTCAGCAGCACCGGCGCCCAGCCCAGCGCGAACGAAGACGGCACGGTCTGGTTGATGCCCTGCTCCACTCCGTCGAACCAGATCGCCTGGTAGGTGACATTTCCGGCGTCATCGCGCGAGAAGGCGATCTGTACGTGATGCCAGGCATCGGCGCTCCACTTCCGCGGATTGCACGCCGAGCCTGTATGCACCCAATGAGCGGACGACGCAGCAGGCGTTCCCGTATTCTCCGTGATGTCCCATGTGCTTGAATAGCCGTCGCACTGAACTCCATAGATCACGGTCACCCCGTTGGCGAGCACCTGGTTCATATCCATCTCGATATTGGCAACCGAGTCCGCGGGCGAGGCCAGGTAGAGCCACGCGTCATACACAAAATTGCTCGCAAGCGGGTCCGAACCAAAAGTCGCGTGGTACCGCTCCCCACCGGAGTTGCTAAACGACGTCTGAAACTGCAAAGCGGCGCCCGAGAGCGACGGAGAACTCACCAGCTCCATCACGCCGTTGGCCGATCCCGATCCGGTGCCCGTATCGAACTCGCCCTTCCATACCGGCAACTGCTGAATCTCGCTGACGCTGATGGCATTCTCCGGAATCGACGGACCTGAAGCGGAGCCACTCGAAGGCAGAGTCGCAGCGCTCACCGTGATCGCCACATCCGCATTGCACGAGGAGCCATCCGAGCCCCACGCCACCACGTGAACAGTATGCGCCCCCGCCTCCGCGGTCGCCTGCGCTTGCAGGGCGGTTCCCGTCACCTGGTCCGCCTTGCCCTGGTCCAGCGAATAGCCAATGGAACTGACAGCCTGCGACTGGCAACTGGTAGCCGTCGCGCTCACCTGGAACGGCGACGACACGGCGGATCCCGCCGTGGGACTGCTCACCGTCATGCTGGTAGTTGCCGTCGGCGTGGATGGCCCGCTTGTCGTGGTCTTCGAAGTCAGGCTGGCACTGCCGCAGCCGGCAAGCAGGAGAAGAGAGGCAAAGAGAACCAGGTAATTAAGTTTCATTTGAGCGTGATCCCGCCCCGATCAGGCACGGTTCGCTCTGCGGCTCGCCCGAGGAAGGCAACCGAATCCCCTTCCAGGCAGGCCCAATCTATCTATCGATCCGTTGACGTCGGTAGCTTTGGTCACAGTATGCGACGCTCCGCAGGGTCTGCGCACTTCCACTTTCGTTGTAGTGGCATACATCCTCGCCGGCTCGCCGTCCGATCAGGGGCAATCGCATGAGCAACGGAATTGGAATCAGTCTGGTCAACAAAACGGATTCATGCGGTTGCCCTGCGCCGCCATCTCAAACAGCCACGTCACCCTTTCTGCGCATCCAAATCGCGGAGGGTGCCCCCAGTCCCTCGTCCGCCGCGGCGGAGGGACCGGGGATTACGATGGCTATCCGCTTCCCATCTGAGATTGCAGCGCTACCAAGGCTGGTATTCCCTGCCCCGGCGCTCTTCCTGGTTCTTTTCTTCGCGCCCGGGACATGCTTCGCGCAGTTGCCCTTCGCGCCCGCGCCCGCGCCCGCATTCGACCCGTCTCCGATCTACACCTTCGCAAGCCAATCCCCTGCCCCCGGCCAGAGCGCGCCGCAGGAGCCGAACTCCTCAGACGAGAAGAAAAAGAAGAAGGACAACCCCTCCGCGATCTCCGGCTCCCCCGGCCACATCTTCTGGGTCATTCCCGCCTACAAAGTGGACTACCAGGGCGGATTCAAGCCCCTCACTCCCAAGGAGAAGTTCCACCAGTGGGCTCAGGACTCCTACGATCCACTCGGCCTCACCGCCGGAGCCGTCGAAGCCGGCACCCTCGAGTACTCCTCCCCCGACGGCTTCTGCGGTTACGGCCACGGCTTTGCCGGCTACGGAAAATGCTTCGGCTCGCTCGAACTCGACTCCGACATCTCCAGTTTCATCGGCGATTACGTGCTCACCGTCGCGCTGCACCAGGATCCTCGCTACTTCCGCCTCGGCAAAGGCTCCTTCGGCACCCGCGTCCTCTACACCGTCTCGCGCGTCTTCATCACTTACAACGACCAGGGCCGCAACGTTTTTTACTCCTCGGCGATCACCGGTACAGTCGCCGCCTCTGCCATCTCCAACCTCTACTATCCCTCGCAGGATGTCGGCTTCGGACACACCATGTCCCGCATCGCCATCGACCTCGGCAACACCGAGCTCTTCAACGGAGCCGCCGAGTTCTGGCCCGACATCCATCACGCCCTGCGCCGCGCCTTCTAATCCGCAATCCCCTCCACGATTTTCCCAAGCTCGCATCTCACAAGAGCCCCCGTGCCCCACCGGGTACCCTCTGGGTGCGGCCTTTTTTCTGGCCACAGGGTGGGAGACCACGCACCTCACAAGAGCCCCCGTGCCCCACCGGGTACCCTCTGGGTGCGGCCTTTTTTCTCGCCACAGGGTGGGAGACCACGACACTCAACGTGCCTCAACCGGGTTCCGCACGCCGTCCTCTCCAACCGTGCTTTGTTACGATGGACCTTGGTCCCACCCGAGGTGCACTTGTCCGAATTTCCCCCCGTCCCGCTGACACTCGAAGGCGCCAGCACGCTGCATCAGTTTTTCCGCTTCGACTGGAAATCGTGGCGAGCCATACCGGCCGGCGAGCGCCAGAAGATCGCCGCTGAAGCCGCCTCCGTGCTGAGCTCGCTGGAGAAGAATTCCGACGGCAAAGTCCACACGGCGCTGTTTTCGCAACTTGGCCACAAAGGCGACCTGATTCTGCTCCACTTTCGCGACTCGCTGGAAGCGCTCAATCGAATCGAGCTTACGTTGGCGCAAACCGCTCTGTACGACTTCCTCGATCTGCGCCATTCCTATGTTTCAGTGGTCGAGCTGGGCCTTTACGAATCGACGCGTAAGACCTACGAGGCCGCCGCGGCCAAGGACCTGGCGCAGCACTCGCCGGAGTGGAACGCCGAGATTGCCGCATCGCTCGAGCGCGGCGCCGCAGCCATGGCTCCGCGCCTGTGGCCCGCCGTGCCCGATGCGAAATACCTCTGCTTCTATCCCATGGACCGCAAGCGCGACGAACAGAAGAACTGGTACATGGTGTCGTTTGCCGAGCGTCAGCGCATGATGCACGAGCACGGCCTCATCGGCCGGCGCTACGGCGATGTGGTGCGGCAGATCATCACCGGCTCCATCGGGATGGACGACTGGGAGTGGGGGGTGGACCTCTTCGCCGATGACCCCGTGGTGTTCAAGAAGCTCATCTACGAGATGCGTTTCGACGAAGTGAGCGCCGAGTATGCGCTCTTCGGCCAGTTTTTCATCGGGCTGAGGCTGCAGATCGATAAACTCGGCGGATGGCTCGAAGGCAAGCTGTAGAACCGACTCGCGGTATTTTGATTACCACAGCAATCCCTGTTTCATTTGCCGGCGTGAATTCCATGTCCGAACAGCGCGCCCACTCGGCTAAACTGCTAGCCATGCCGACCCGCAAGCGCGTAAAGAAGGCCTCAACCAAGCCCGCCATCTCTAGCGCGCCCAAAGCCGCTCAACGCACGAAAGCATTGGGTGGCGACCGCTCGCCGGAACGCGTCGCTGCCATTCTCGAGGCGCTCGACGAAGCCTACCCCAACGCCGTCTGTGCGCTCAACCATCGCTCGCCTTGGGAGCTGCTGGTCGCCACGATTCTCTCCGCGCAATGCACCGACGTGCGCGTCAACATGGTCACGCCGGAGCTGTTCAAGCGCTTCCCCACCCCGGCCGCGATGGCCAAGGCCGATCTGCCGGACCTGATCGAGCTGATCCGTATCACGGGCTTCTTCAACAACAAAGCCAAGTCCATCAAGGGCGCCGCGCAGGCCATCGTGGAACGCTTTGGCGGCAAGGTCCCCGAGACACTTGATGAACTCATCACCGTGCCCGGCGCCGCGCGCAAAACCGCCAACGTCGTCCTCGGTGTGAGTTTCGGCAAGGCCGAGGGAGTGGTCGTCGACACGCACGTTTTCCGCATCGCGCACCGGCTCGACTTGGCCAAGGGCGACACGCCGCAGGTGGTGGAGCAAGAGCTGATGAAGATTCTGCCCAAAGACAAGTGGATCGACTTCTCCCACCAGTTGATCCATCATGGCCGTCAGGTGTGCGCGGCACGCAGCCCGAAATGCAAGGACTGCAACCTGGAGATGTTGTGCCATTCGAAGGACAAAACGTGGTGGTCGTGACCCAGCGGAGTTTCTACCCTATTCACCAGGTCGCTTGTTTTGCTGCAGAAGTTCCGCGCTATTCTCCCTCTGATTCGAGGGATTTCAATTGCGCCTTCAGGAATATCTCGATTCGATTGGTCGTCCAGACCGCAATGCCGGTTCCAAAGAAGTCGGTATCCTCGGTCCATATTGCGCAGGTCAAGGCCATCGCTGCAGCTAGTACCGGCCAATCCTCTTCGTCTCGCCCGCGTAAACGCTGCCTTGCGTCTTCTTCGAAGAGGGCGTAGGACTCTCGATCGATAGGCTCTGCGAGATGCTGCAAGTAACGCAGCGCTGCTGCCACATCTGCAACAGGCTTACCTCTTTTTCGCAGCAAAGAGGGTAAATACTTTTCAGCATCCGCATACGCTACATCGGGCGCGTGAAATCGAACACCATGCTGCGCGTCTTCCTCTAAAAGCTGGCGAACGCGCCGCCCCAGGACGGCCCGAATCAGGATGTTCGCATCCAGAACGATCATTCAGCGAACTTTGGCTTTCACTGAACGGCGGAGATGCTTGAACTCGGAAACGATCTCTTCCTCGTCGGCATCGGACAGAGCTTTTGCAAGCCGATCGGCCGCCGCCTTCAATTCACCGAGTTCAGCCGACCTGATTCCTTTGCGGGGAGTTGGGACATAGACCCCTAGCGTTTGACCGCGTCGAGTGACGGCGATGGGTGTGTCGGATTCGAGGAATCGCGCAATCTGGTCCCGAAACTCACGGACCCCCACCTTGATTGCGGGCATTGGGCAACCTCCATGTGTACACACAAGCGTACACCCGTTGATCGAACGATTGCAACTTCCGGGTTTCGAATGCGGAGCGTTCCATGGTGGCTCTTAGCGTCAGCTACAGCCTCTTCAGAACTCGTACCGTCGCCTCAATCAGCCCCGCCACATCATGCGGATCGGCTTCCGCCGCCGGTTCCCATCCCAACGCGCGCAGGGTCTGGCTGGTGATGGGGCCGATCGACACCGCCGCTACTCCCGGCAATGGAAAACGGAGACCTGCGAGCGCAGCCGCTTCACCCAGATGAATTGCGCTCGACGAGCTTGTGAATGTCGCCGCATCCAGCCCGCCGTTCAGGGCTTCGCTCAGCAAAATGGGTGCCGATTCTGGCAACGCGTTGCGATAGGCGTCCACCACGTCCACGTCCGCGCCGGCAGCGCGCAGCGCGTCCGGAATCACATCGCGCGCAATCTCCGCCCGTGCCAGCAGGAGTCTCTTGCGGGCAACTCGACCGGCCAGCGACTCAACCAGCGATTCCGCGACGTACGACTCGGGAACCACGGCCACGGCAAAGCCTGCATTCCGCGCCGCCTCAGCCGTAGCCTCGCCCACCGCGGCCACATCCGGTAGCTTTCCCTCCGCCGGCGAAATCCCCAGTGCCGCCGCCCGCTCCACCAGCGCGCGTACGGCGTTGGCACTGGTGAAAATAGCCCAGTCAAACTGGTTGAGTTCGCGCAGAGCGCCATCGAGCGGGGCATAACTCGACGGCGGCTGAATCTCCAGCACCGGCACCTCCACCGCCTCAGCGCCAAGTGCGCGCAATCCTTCGCTCAGCTTGCCGGCCTGATGGCGGGCGCGGGTCACCAGGATGCGGCGGCCAACGAGCGCCTGGGTCATCGATCGCACTTCTTGCACCATTCGGGCAGCCCCCCGCCCCAGTCGATTGCACAAAATGTTACGTCAACCCGCAACATCAACCCCCACAAGTGACGCCAAGCCGCACAAAAAGCCGCCAAGGGTGACGAAATTCGTTAACAAATCAGAAAAAATGTGCGGGATTTTGTTAACTTTCTGCCGATCTGTTGCGCTTTAGCGTCACCTTTTGCGCAAAATCGTGTCCGATTTCCGCACATCGCAACTTGCCCGATACGCCCCTTAAGTCCAGTAATCAAGCGTATTTCAGCCTTCCTCGGCCCCTATGCAATCCTCCAAAACGCCTCGATAATCGCAGAAAATATTTTTCATTATCCGCAGAACGCCAGTTTCAAGCCGCGCCGCCCGGCATCAGTGCGCTCGCGCCCAGCAACTCCCGCGCTCCGGCCTCCAGCAGCTTCTTCGCGAGCAGCCTGCCCAGGCCTTCGGGATTGGCATGCTGGCGCGGAGCCGTGTCGTGCAATCGAATCGTCTTGCCGCTCTCTGGATCGGCAACCACCCCAAATATCTCCACTAATCCGACCTCGACCGACTGCATGCGGCAGTGAATGCCGATGGGCACCTGGCACCCGCCGCCCAGCGCGGCTAGAGCGGCGCGCTCCGCCGTCACCGCAAACCGCGTAGGAGCATCGTCAAGGAACGCCAGAGCCGCAATCGTCGCCTCGTCGTGCCTGCGGGTTTCAATTCCCAGAGCGCCCTGCCCCGCTGCAGGACATAAATCGCCCGGCTCAAAGCGTTGACGCACCCACTCGGCCTTGCCCAGGCGATCGAGGCCCGCGGCGGCAAGCAGAATCGCGTCCACCTGACCTTCAGCCAGCTTGCGCAGGCGGGTGTCCACATTTCCGCGAAACTCCACGGCTTCAATATCGGGTCGCAGCGCCTTCAATTGTGCACGCCGGCGCTGGCTGCTGGTGCCCACGCGCGCGCCCTGCGGCAGTGCCGCAAGATTCGCGTACTTCGCCGAAACCAGCGCATCGCGAGGATCGACGCGCGCCGGCGTGGCGGCCAGAGCAAACGGCTCGGGCAATTCCGTAGGCAGATCCTTGAGCGAGTGCACCGCCAGGTCGACGCGGCCCTCGGCCAGCGCATCTTCAATCTCTTTGGTGAACATGCCCTTGGAGCCGACCTGTGCGAACGTCACTTCCTGCAGCCGGTCGCCGGTGGTCTTGATGATCTCGATTTCGACCGCGTGACCGTGGGCGCGGAGAAGGTCCGCAATATAGTTGGCCTGCCAGAGAGCGAGTTGGGAACCACGGCTTCCTATGCGAAGATTCATCGGCGACCTGCCCCGAAGGCCTGGGCTTCGGGCGCGGATGCACCGGGTTGTTGGGTATCGGCTGCAGGGACGCTTTGGGCTTCCGCCGGCGGATCGGCCGCCGGTTCTGTTTGCCGCTCGGCAGTCGCGGGTAGTGACCAGGTTTCGCAGAGGGCCTCGACGCGGGCGGAGTCGTTGTCGCGGGCGGCCTGTTTGAGTGCCTGCATGGGCTGGTGGAGAAACTTGGCGACCAGTCCGCGGGTAAGCGCTTCGACGGCCGCGACCTGTTCCGGGGTGAGCAAACCGAGGCGGCCCTGAATGCGATGGATTTCGGCCTGCCGCAGTTCCTCGGCCTGGCGCTGCAGGGCCACAATAGCGGGAGCCACGTTGACTGTGCGACGGCGCTGATGAAAGCGATCCACTTCGCCGGAAACGATCGATTCGGCATCGCCGGCGATGCGGGCCCGCTCGGCCATGTGCGAGGCGGCCACCTGCTGCAGGTCATCGATGTCGTATACGAAGAGGCCTTCGAGCTTGTTGCATGCCGGGTCCACATCGCGGGGCACGGCGATATCGATGAAGAACATGGGGCGATTGCGGCGGCGATGGAGAAATGCCTGGCAATGTTCCCGGCGAAAGATGTGGTGCGGAGCGCCGGTGGAAGTGATCACGATGTCCGCTTCGGCAGCGTAGTCATGGAGTTGTTCAAACGGGATGACGCGGCCACTGAACGGCTCTGCCATGCGCTGGGCGCGCTCCATGGTCCGGTTGGTGACGAGGATACTGCCGGCTCCCTGCTGCACCAGGTGGCGCGCGGCCAGTTCGCTCATTTTGCCTGCTCCCACCAGAAACACCGTGCGGCCGTTGAGCGAGCCGAAGATCTTGCGTGCCAGCTCGACGGCGACCGATGCGATGGAGACGGAGTTGGAGCCGATTTCGGTTTCGGAGCGCACCTTCTTGGCAGCGGAGAAGGCGCTTTGCAGCAGGTGCTCCAATTCGCCGCCCACCGTTCCGGCGGCGCGGGCGACGGCGAACGCCTCCTTGACCTGGCCGAGAATCTGGGGCTCGCCCACCACCATGGAATCGAGACTGGAGGCAACGCGAAAGAGGTGGCGTACAGCCTGCTGGTCGCGGTGCTGATAGGTGTGGCTGGCAAGAACGGATGCATCCAGGCCAAACTGGCTGCACAGGAAGGCCGCCAGATCGACCTCCGGCGCATCGAGAGCGGCAATCAATTCCACGCGGTTGCAGGTGGAGACGATCATGCATTCGGCCACGCCGGGAATGTCGGCCAGGGCGCGGGTGATTTCGGGCAACTGCTCACGGCTGATGGCGATGCGCTCGCGCAATTCGATGGGCGCCGTTTTGTGATTCACTCCCAGCACGGTCAGGGTCATGGGGCACCGTACCTGTGCACATGGCTGAAGCTGTTAGCGGCCCATACGGCGAGCATCACCAGAAAGACGGCGCCGGAGAGGTAGGCGGCTTTGCGCCCCCGCAGGCCGGTGGTGGAGCGCACGAACAGCAGCAGCACGTAGACGGCCCACATGACGAAGGATGCGATGACCTTGGGATCGCGAAAATACGCCGCGCCGAGCACGGTCTCCTGGGCTAATACGGAACCGATCACCAGGCCCACGGTCATGCAGGGAAAGCCGAAGAGCAGGGTGGCGTGGGCAATGCGCTCCAGGGTGTCGAGCGGCGGAAGCCAATCCAGCGGGGCCCACCAGGAATCGGCGCCGGGCTTGATTTTGCTCTTGATCCGGCGCTCCTGGATGAGATAAAGCGCGGATGACAGGATGCTGAAACCGAGTGCGGCGTAGGCTGCGAGGAGCGCGACGATGTGCGCGATGAGCCAGCTGGTGCGCACTCCCGCGGAGGGGAACACGTATTTTTCCGCACCCAGGGCGGGAATGAAAACGATGAAAAAGGTGACGGGCAGGGCGAAGATGCCCAGAGACATTGCCCCGTAGAGCCACCACACCAGGAAAAAGAGGCCGGCGACCACCAGTCCGAGGATAGACTCCGTCTCGCGCACCCCCACCGGTACCCACCGATGGGCGAGCGCCAGCATCTCCACAACCGAGACGAAGTGGAAAAAGACGGCCATGCCGCCCAGGTGGACGCAAATACTGCGCCAGCGCTCCCGCCCATGCAGAACGGCGGGGAACACGGCGATACTCGCCCCTGCGTAAAGAACCGCCGCCACTCTGAGCCAAAGCAAAACCATTCTGTGGTTTACGTTACGACGTAACTATCCAGTATACCTGTGATCCAAATCACCCCAGCATCGGCTAAAGGGTTGGCATGTGGGATACGAGTTGCGAGGATCGGTTCGCAGGCAAAGCCGAAGTCTTTCATTTCGCGAGAGTTCTTGCCTGCGCAATCTTCTCCGT
The DNA here is from genome assembly GCA_035552555.1 of Occallatibacter sp. Lineage (GTDB taxonomy): Bacteria > Acidobacteriota > Terriglobia > Terriglobales > Acidobacteriaceae > Telmatobacter. The sequence continues at coordinate 1,073 of DASZLF010000092.1, read as the reverse complement.
CATCTCGTTCATGTCGTCCATCGCCTCATCGCTCACGGCTGCCATGCGCGCACGCCGCTCCGCGCGCAGCTTCTTCTCCAGCCCGGGCGATGGGTGCTTTCCGGTTCCGATCTCCTTCTCGTGCTTGAGTATCCAGGTCGCGAAATCGCGGATCGCGGGGGAGAACTGGGCATCGGCGGCCAGGGTTCTGATTGCCCGGTCTGCGTCGTCGGCCTGCGCGTAGTAGAGGAGCATGAGCAGGCTCTTCAGCGCCATCTCGTCGTGCTCCGTTTTTGTCCGCTCGAGCACCGCGGGAAGCCAGACACCGTTCGACAGCGGCAGAAGCGCGACTTGAAGGCACGCAGCCTGGTCCAGTCGGTAGGCATGTTCGGGAAGATAGACGGTGAATTTCGGATCGTCGAGCATGTGTAGCGCGGCGGGAGTCACGTTCGTTCCCTTCACCGCCAGCGCATGCACTTCCATCAGGTACTGGTGCGGTTGAAAATCCGCCATATCCACCCGCGCCAGCGCACCGGCAGCCAATTTCCGGTCCTCTGGTTCTTCTGACAGGGAAAGCAGCAGTCCGCTTCCGTCGGCGAAGAAGAAACGAGGATTGTCCGAATCCTCCAGCTCTTTTCGCAACAGCGGCAGTTCGGTGTCGCGATGACTCTTAACATCATTCCAGAATGCGTCCATCTCATTCGACTTGCTGTTACGCACTGCATCCGTAGTCTTGCTGGGCGAGAAATCGTAGAGAGCCTTGATGCGGGCATGCATGGCGGCCTGCGTAATAGGCGATTGAGCGGACGCATGGCCGAGGGCGATGAAACCTAATGCGAAAATGGGAAGCATACTGGATGGACGCATTTCAAACTGACCCATTTTTGACTCCTCAAAGCATGCATTGAGCTTTGCAGCAGTGTATACGGGAGTCGGCAGTGGAGGCACGTCCCTCTAGTGTAGTCCGCCAAACAGATGGTCATTTATTGAGGACTGCCTGAGCGCGAGTGACCTTTTGCAGGATGTCGTTTGCTTTTGCGGTCCAGATGAAGGGCTTGGGATTCTGGTTGTGGCCGTCGATGTATTCTCCGATG
>DASZLF010000091.1:0-74104 GCA_035552555.1 Occallatibacter sp. | reverse complement strand
TCCCGCACACTCGGAGGCAGAAGATAAGCCTGATCCGGACTGTAAACCTTGAATCGCGACATACCTATCTTGTCGCCCAACGCGGTTGTGAATTACAAGTACCTTGTGTAGTTCTCACGCAGACACTTTAGCCCCTGCGGGATGGTCTTCCAACCTCGACATCCTCGTATAATTTCCCCATGAGCGAACATCCCCTTGTCGGCATCGTCATGGGCAGCAAGAACGATTACGAAATTCTCTCTGCCGCAGTCGAAATCCTTCGCGCGCTGGAGATTCCCCACGAAGCGCGCGTGCTGAGCGCGCATCGCACCCCCGATCAGCTCTTCGAATATGTTGCGAGCGCGCGCGAGCGCGGCCTGCGCGTGCTGATCGCCGGCGCTGGCGGCGCGGCTCATTTGGCCGGCGTGATTGCGGCCAAAACGCTGATTCCCGTGCTGGCCGTGCCGATAGCTGCCACGCCGCTGAACGGCCTGGACTCGCTGCTTTCGATGGTACAAATGCCCAAGGGCATTCCGGTGGGCACACTGGCGATCGGCAAGCCGGGAGCGGCCAATGCGGCGCTGTTTGCGGCAGCGATCCTAGCCGGAACCGATGCGGCGCTATACGATCGGCTGGCTGCATGGCGCGCCGCGCGCGCCCGTGAAGTGCTGGAGTCTAAGTTGCCCGAGTGAAAACGATTCTTCCTTCAGCCGGGATCGAGTAGGAGGGATGGAGAGATGCTGATCGCAACTTGGCATCGCAACGCAACAAGGGCGCGGTCCAAGCCGCGCCCATCGTCACCCTTCACTCTTTCACTTCTTCACTGTTTCACTGCTTCTACGCGCTCACCTTCTCATACTTCTTCGGCCGCCGGTTCGCCTGCAGAATCTTCTTCCTTAACCGCAGCGACTTCGGCGTAACTTCCACCATCTCGTCGTCGGCAATGAACTCGATCGCCTGCTCCAGGTTCAGCGCCTTGTGCGGCACCAACCGGATCGCATCGTCCGCGCTCGACGCCCGCATGTTGGTCATCTTTTTCTCGCGGACCACGTTCACGTCCAGGTCGTTGTCGCGCGAGTGCTCGCCCACCAGCATTCCCTCGTACACTTCCACGCCCGGACCCACAAACAGAATCCCGCGCTCCTGCAGTCCGTTCAACGAGTAGGTCGTCGTCAAGCCCTGGCGATCCGCAATCAGCGCTCCCGTAGGCCGCTGCGGAATCTCGCCCTGGTAGGGAATGTAGCCGTCGAACAGCGCATTCATCACAATCGTCCCGCGAGTCTCAGTCAGCATCTCGCTGCGCAATCCGATGATGCCGCGGCTGGGCACGCGAAAATCCATGCGCACCCGCCCTGACCCGTGATTGTGCATCTTCGTCATCTCGCCCTTGCGCGGCCCCAGCTTCTCAATCACCACGCCGGTGTACGCTTCCGGCACGTCGATGGTCAAATGCTCCACCGGCTCCATGCGCACGCCGTCCACCATCTTGGTCACGATCTCCGGCCGTCCCGCCATCAGCTCGAAACCTTCGCGCCGCATCATCTCGATCAGAATCGCGAGTTGCAGTTCACCGCGTCCCAGCACCTTGAACGTGTCCGGCGAGCCCGTATCCTCCACGCGAATCGAAACGTTGGTCAGCAGTTCCTTTTCCAGTCGTTCGCGCAGATTGCGGCTGGTCACATACTGCCCTTCGCGCCCGGCAAACGGCCCGTTGTTCACGCTGAATTGGATCGCGATCGTCGGCTCATCAATCACAATCAGCGGCAGCGGCGCGGGACTTTCCACGCTGGTGATGGTCTCGCCAATCGTGATCCCTTCCACACCCGCCACCGCGATAATGTCGCCCATCGTGGTCTCGGTGGTCTCGGTGCGCTTCAGCCCGTTGAATGTGAACAGCTTGGTGATCTTTGTCTTCTCCAGCTGTCCGCTGCGCTTGGAAATCATCACCTCGTCGCCGGCGTGCAACGTCCCCTGAAACACGCGGCAGATCGCAATGCGGCCAAAGTAATCGGAGTAATCAAGGTTCGTCACCAGGATTTGCAGCGCTCCGTTCTCATCGCCGGTCGCCGCCGGAATGGTATTCACAATGGTCTCGAACAGCGGCTGCAAATTCTCGCCAGGCTTGGCCAGGTCCAGCGATGCCGTGCCCGCCTTGGCCACTGCATACAACACCGGAAACTCAAGCTGATGCTCGTCCGCATCGAGATCGATGAACAGATCGTAAATCTCGTTCAGCACTTCCTGCGGCCGCGCATCGGGCCGGTCGATCTTGTTGATCACCACGATTGGCGGCAGCTTCGCCTCCAGCGCCTTGGCCAGCACGTAGCGCGTCTGCGGCAGCGGGCCCTCGGCCGCGTCCACCAGCAGCATCACGCCGTCCACCATCTTCAGCGCACGTTCCACCTCGCCGCCAAAATCCGCGTGCCCCGGCGTATCCACAATGTTAATCTTGCCGCCTTCAAAGTTGATGGCCGTGTTCTTTGCGAGAATGGTAATGCCACGCTCGCGCTCCAGCTCGTTCGAGTCCATCACCCGCTCGGCTACCTGCTCGTTGGCGCGAAACGTCCCCGACTGCCGCAGCATGGCGTCTACCAGTGTCGTCTTGCCGTGATCCACATGGGCGATGATGGCGATATTGCGTATCGTCTGAGTCACAAAAACTGTATGTCCTTTTCCAGGGATCGGCGCACCGGCCGTTAGATCGTCGCTTCCAGGCGGTAAGGGCCGCATCGATCAGGCCGTCAGCCACAAGGGGAGGTCAAATCCTCAAAATGCCACGCATTGCGGCACTTTCCATTCTAACAGCACCGGTGTGACAAAGTCCCTGGCCGCGCGTCTCTCTCCTCGGTCCGTCTCCCCGCGCATCACCCTCGACTCTTTTTCAACCATGCCCATGCGAACCAATCCGCGTCGCCCTGCGTACTGCCGTTCGTAGTCCGCTGATTTTCGCATTTCTCCTTCTTGTTCTTATCTTCCCCAAGCTGGCCCGGCAGAACGGCACTTGCGATCCCAATAACACGACCATCCCGCGCGCATCGCAGTATCTGAACGACGGGCGGCAGGTGTTTATCAAGGAATCGTATCTGTTTCGGTTTTGAGGGGTGAGTGGGATTTTGCGGTCATCTCGAAACGGATGAAATGCGCACCGCATCACTTCGGTGCGGAAATACCCAACTGCGTGAATTGATTGGCGACCTGCGGATCAGCCTGCGTGGCGGCAGCAAGATCGGCATCGCCTTCGGCGTCACCCTGCAGCTTGCGGGCGATGCCGCGTCCATAGCGAGCGCTGGCGCGCCCGGGTTCGAACTGCAACGCGGCGTTGTAGTCAATCAGGGCCAGATCGTAGCGTTGCAGCTTGAGATAGACAAGACCGCGCGCGTCGAGCTCGGCGGCGGCGTTGGGGTTCATGATCAGCGATTGATTGCAGTCCTGGAGAGCCAGAATGGATTGACCGGCCATGACTCGAGCGATGCAGCGGCGCATGAGCGTATAGGAATTAGCCCGGATGCGGATGGTCTGGGTGTAGTCCTCGACGGCGAGCGCGTACTCTGCGCGCTCGTCATGCACCAGGGCGCGGCCGTAATAGGCATCGGAGAAGTCCGGATCGAGGAGAATAGCGCGGGTGTAGTCCTCGATGGCGGCGGTGTATTGCTTACTTTCGAAATTGACGTACCCGCGTTTGCTGTACGCCGCAGCGTTACGAGGATCGAGGCGGATAGATTCCGTGAAATCCTGCATCGCCGCATCCTTGCGGCTCAGGTCGTCATTGGTGATGCCGCGCTTGAACCACGCCATTGCGTAGTCGGACTTCAACTCAATCGCCTTAGTGAAATCGGCGATAGCCTCGTCGCGCTTGCCCTTGAAGTCATAGACGACTCCCCGGTTGTAATAGACGAGCGCCGACGCTGGACTGAAGCGGACCGCCTGGTCGTAGTACTCAAGGATTTCCTTATACAAAGCATCCTGTGTGCCGTGAGAAAGCTGGTATGACCGCGACTCGTCGTTCATAGACCGGTCGAGATCGCCCTTGCCGGAATAGCAGAATCCACGGAAAAAGAAGGCGCGTGCATCGTTTTGCTCATAACGGATGGCGGTGTTGAAGTCGTCGATGGCGCGATCGTATTCTCCCTGCAAATTCAGGGCGAGGCCGCGATCCTCGCGCGCTTCGACATTGGCGGGCTGCAGGGTGAGCACCGTGGAGAAATCCTGAATGCTCAGATCGTAGCGATGATTCATGCCCCAGGTGAGGGCGCGGTTGAAGAACGCCTTGGCGTATCCCGGCCTGAGCCGGATGGCCTGGTTGTACTCTTCAATGGCACGGTCGTAGAAGCCGGTGTGGGCGTAATTATTGCCGCGGTTATTAAAGGCGTCGGCATTGCGAGGATTGAGGCGGATGGACTCATTGAAATCCGCGAGGGCCTGATCGTAATTCGATTTGTCCTGGTACGCGTTGCCGCGGGCATCGAAGGCCTCAGCGTCGTTGGGATTGAGAGCGATGGCGTGACTATCGTCCTGGATGGCGCTGTCGTAGTCGCCTTTATCGTCGAACTCGATTCCGCGGTTTACGAAGGCCTCTTCATCATTGGGATCAAGGCGAACCGCCTGGGTGAAGCACTGAATGGCCCGGTCGTGATCGCCTTTGTGGCTCCACGCGTCGCCCAGATTGTTCCAGGCATGGGCATAGCCGGGATTGAGGCGAAGGGCTTCGTTGAAGTCCTCCATGCCGCGGTCGTATTCGCCCTTGTCGTCCCAGGCCCTGCCGCGGCTGTTGTACGCGATGGCAAGGTTGCTGGGGGTAGACTGGCCCAACTGAATGAGAATGGTGCAGCCGCTGATCTTCAGGTCGGGATCGTCGCCGTTGCAATGATCGATCGCCTCCTGGTTTTGCGCCCATGCGGAGGAAGCGGGAGCGGCTGCCAGCAGCAGGACAAGCAGAGCGTGTCGCAACATGACCGCCTCCAGAGCTTCCGAGACAAAGGCGCCAGCCTTCGCTCGGCCCGTCAGGGCAAATGGATGGGTTGAAAATTGAAACGAGTCTAACACAGGCTTTATGCGGGTGTCCGCGCGGTCTGGCGGCTTCTGGGCGGCGCGCCGTATTTTCCCGACGGCCTGAAACTGACAATCCGTCAGGCGGCGGTGTTCCCCGGCGTAGTCCAAATCGAGTACACTTTTTTGCAAATGAATGCCGCAACCATTCGCCGCTTCTCTTCATTTGCCTTGCTGACCGCGTGTGTTTTCTTCGTCGCGGGACCGCCGGGGCAGGTTCTTGCGCAGGGCTCGCGGGGACACCTGCTGATTTACGCCATCGACGTCGAAGGCGGCCAGTCCACCCTCCTCGTCTCCTCCACTAAAGCCTCGCTGCTCGTCGACGCCGGCTGGCCCGGCAACAACGGCCGCAACGCCGCCCGCATCCAGGCCGCCATGAGGGACGCCGGCATTACTAAAATTGATCACGTCCTCATCACTCACTTCCACGTGGATCACGTCGGCGGCGTACCCAATCTCGTGGCCAAAATTCCCGTCGGCGAGTTCCTCGACCACGGCGAAAATCGCGAAGACTCCGACATCACCCGCCACGACTATGCCGCCTACATGAAGGCCATCGCCGGCCACCCCCGCCGCATCGTCCATCCCGGAGACACCATTTCGATCCCCGGCCTCACCACCATCGTGATCACCGCCGACGGCGACCACATCCAGTCCGTTCCCGGCGTCACACCCAAGCCTAACCACTACTGTGCCTCCGAGCCCAAAGCCGAAACCGACCCCACCGAAAACGCGCGCTCCACGGGCATCCTCGTCACTTACGGCAAGTTCCGTTTCCTCGATCTGGGCGACCTCACCAAGCAGAAGGAGATCGCCCTCGTTTGCCCAAACAGTCCGCTGCCGCACATCGATCTCTACCTGGTCAATCACCACGGCTTTAATCTGTCCAACTCCCGCGCCTTCGTCGATGCCATCCATCCGCGCGTCGCCATCATGGACAATGGCGCCCACAAAGCCGGCAGCCCCGAAGCATGGCAGACCGTGCACGAAAGCCCCGGCCTCGAAGACCTCTACATGCTCCACACCGCCGAGGATTCCGATGCCGCCCACAACAGCCCGGAAGCCGACATTGCCAATCTCAAGGGCGGCAGCGACGGCGCCTATTTCAAAGTTGTCGCGTTACCCGACGGCAGCTTCAGCGTCACCAACACCCGCACCGGCCAGAACAAAGCGTATGCGCGCAAATAATCTCGCTCCACCAATCAATCCGCGCTCTGTTATCCTGAGCGACCACAGAGAGCCGAAGGATCCGCGGTTCGGACCTAAGTTCAACCACAACATTCCGTGCCCCATCTTTGAAACGGCCGTATCATTTCAAGGATGGGAGACCACAAAAGCGAGTTACCCATGTCATCTTCTCGTCGTGAATTTCTGAGCAGCTCTGCAGCGATGGGCGTCGTCGCCATCGCACCACATTTTTTGCGCGCCTCCACAAGCTGCCCCTTCCGCGTCGCCGTCATCAACGACGAAATCTCCCAGGACTTCGACCACGCCTGTTCCGTCGCCGCCCGCGACTTCCACCTGCAATGGATCGAGCTCCGCGGAATGTGGAACAAAAATCTCACCACACTCGATGCCAATGAGCTCGCCGAAGCCCGCCGCATCCTCGCCAAATACAACCTGCGCGCCACCGACATCGCCAGCCCGCTCTTCAAAACCGACTGGCCCGGCGCGCCCATCTCCAAACAATCCGAGCGCCGCGATCAGTTCCACGCCAGCGACACATTCCATCAGCAGGACGCCCTGCTCGAACACTGCATCGAGCTCGCCAAAACCTTCGCGACCGATCGCATCCGCTGCTTTGATTTCTGGCGCCTCGACGACGTTACACCTTACCGCACCGCCATCAACGACAAGCTCCGCCAGGCCGCGCGTCGCTGCGCCAAAGACAATCTGATCCTGATTTTGGAAAACGAGATGTCCTGCAACACCGCGACCGGCGCGGAGGCCGCCGCCACCCTCGCCGCCATTCCCGAACCCAACCTGATGCTCAACTGGGATCCCGGAAACGCCGCCACCTTCCCTGGTACAACGCCTTATCCCAAGGGCTACGATCTGCTTCCCAAGCACCGCATCGGCCACTGTCACGCCAAAAACGTCGTTCGCAAACCCGGCGGCAAATGGGAATGGGCCCCGGTCAATATCGGCGTGGTCGACTGGCCCAACCAACTTCGCGCTCTCCAGCGCGACGGCTATCGCCACGCCGTCAGCCTCGAAACCCACTGGCGCGGCGCCGGCACTCCCGAAGCCTCCACCCGCGTCAGCATGGCCGGGCTCAAAGACGCGCTCAAACAGGCCGGGACAAACTGCTGATCCTTCCCGAAACAGCATCGCTCGCCCCTGCGCCACCGCATTCTCCTTGACGCGCATCCACCGTTCCGCTACAACGGATGAATCGAAAAGCAGTCACTTGATCAGGGCATCCAAGGAGGGTGATGATGATTCGCATTCATCGCGCAATCGGTATCGGAGCACTTTGTCTCGCCGGACTGGCCGGCATGGTTGCGCGCGCCAGCGACCCGAATTACGAGTACTTCTTCATCGCCAACAACGACTCGTACAAGGCCTATCTCGATCACAACAACCAGTCCACCGACGCCGCGAGATACCGGCTCGTCAACGTCAAGATCTCCACCTTCTCCGATACGTTCCGCACCTGGATCAAGAAGAACTTTCCCGGCGCTGAAACTGCGGACTACGCGCTCGATCCGTACAGCATCGACTGCTCCGGTAAGATGGTGGGAGAGCACCGCCTTGTGTTTTACGACTCCAACGGCTTTCCCATGGCCGATTACGATTTCGGCGGACATATGGCGCCTCCCATCGGCGGCACCATGAAGGACGAGCTGATGAAAAAGGTGTGCGGCTTCTGAAAAGTAGCCAATAGCTCGTAGCTTATAGCTCCCTGTAATAGCTACTGGCTACAAGCTGCTCTTCGCCAACTCCTCCAGCGCATCGCAAGCCGTCCGCGTCCCATCCTCGCGCGCCAACTTCCGTGCCACACTTTCCGCCCGCCGCGCAAACTTCGGCTCCTCCAGCATCGCCTGCACCTTCCGCGCCACCCGCGCCGGCGTGTAGTTCCCCCGCTGGATCACCCGCGCCACCTTCAGCCGCCGCATCCGCCGCGCGTTGTCCGGCTGGTCGTGCGAGTAGGGCATGATCAGCATCGGCTTGCCCGCTTTCAGGCACTGCGCCGTCGTGCCGACGCCCCCTTGGTGCACCACCAAAGACGCCCGCGGAAACAGCTTCGAATATGGCGCATACTCCGCCACGCAAATCGAATCCGGCAGCGCATGCCGAGGCCGGTTGCGCTCGTCGTTGCCGATCAGCAACACCGCCCGGACCCCCAGCTTCATCGCCGCCCGCGCCGAGTATTCATAAAACCGCCCCGCCGCCATCACCGCCGCCGAGCCCAGCGTAAACACTACAGGCGCCGGACCTTCCGACAGAAATTTCTCCAGGTGCGGCGGAAGATTCGCCTCGCCACTCTCCGCATCGAACCAGCAGAAACCCGTGATCCGCGTGTTCGCCGGCCAGTCCTTCTGCTCTCGTCCCAGCACCCGGCTGAACAGCGCCAGCACCAGCTCCGGCGAGTGCTTGGCGTCGAAAATAGGATTCGCTCCTCGCTCCAATCCCAGATCGCGCCGCAAATCGTAAATAGGCTCGCTCCACTTGCGCGTCACAAACCGTGCCAGCCGCCGGATCGCCCGCCCCATCCCCGGCACCAACCTGTCCGCTCGTGCCAGCCGCGGATACGGCGGCAGCACCGGCGGATCGAACGCCGAAAAAAACGACAGCGGAGCCAGCACGTAACTCGCCCACTTGATCCCCGTCGCCTCCGCCACTATTGGGCCCGCATAGTTCAACTCGCCCACCAGCAGCAGGTCCGCGCGCGCCGGCTTGGTCGCCGCATCCAGCAGGTCGGCATAGGTCTGCCGCAGCGCCGGAAACAGAAAATCCCGCAGCCCCCGCTCCGTCCCCTTCTTCACGTCGTAGATCATTTCCGCCAGGATCGTGTTGGTAGGATCGATGTCCGGCCGCACCGCGTGAAACTCCAGCCCCAGCGGACGAATCTTCGCCGCATATACCGCCGGCAGCGCCATCACCGGCACATGCCCGCGCTGCTTCAACTCCAGCGCGATCGCAATCAGCGGATGGATGTCGCCATACGTACCGATATTCGACAAAACAATGCGCACTCGCGAGTCCCCGCGCAGCCCCGGAAGGCCGCACCTCCGAGATTAATCCATAGCCCTGTAAGCGATTGCCCTACCGGCCGCTCCGCAGCGCCAGCACCGGCGCGCTCTGCGGCGCATGCAGATAGTTCGCGGCAAAATCAAGGAATGCAGGCCAGTTGGGCGCGGGCGTGTGCCCGTACTGGTGCTGCCGCCAAGCCAGATCGCCATCGGCGATGGTCGTGTCCAGAGGCGGGAACTGCTTCGTGCCCAATCCTCTTGCATCGAGGAGCTTGTAGACAGGCCCGGCCGCCACCACGGCCAGGAACATGCCTTTGGGATCGGCCCACGCATCGCCGCCCGGCTCAGCATAGCCATCGCCATTGTTGGAACCGCCGCTGATAAAGATCGGCCGCGGCGCCGCCAGCGCAATCAGCTCATGATTGTCCACGGGCAGATCCCCCGCCGTGAGCGGCCCGCCATAGCGCAGGAAGTTGCCGCAAAACCAGTGGTAGAGCGTGGGCGAGGTCACGTTCGACATCTGCTCTCCGTAAATATGCCGGTAGAGCTTGGCCCCGCCTTCGCCCGACGAGCTGGAGTAAGCGATCACGAAGCGCGGATCAAACGCCATGGCCACCAGCACGGTCTTGCCAAAGCGCGAGTGCCCCACCAGCCCGATTTGCTTTGCATTCACCGCGGGGTCGGATTCGAAGTAGTCGAGCGCACGGCTCGCACCCCACGACCACGCGCGCATGGTGCCCCAATCGTTCAGGCCGCGCGGCTGGCCCTTATTCATCAGGCCAATGATGCCCTCGGTCAACCCCGAGCCGTCATCGGCCTGAAAGCTGACCGGATTCAGGACCGCAAATCCCCATCCGCGTTCGAGCGCCGCGCGTCCATCCACTCCCCAATGGCCGGGGGTACCGGGTGGCGGCGGTTCCGGGAAGGGACGCGTGAGGGCGCGCTCGTAGTCTTTCGCAAATGCCAATTCCATCAGCACCGGAACGGGGCCGGGCGCGTGGGCCGGCGTGAACAGGACGAGATCGATGTTGACCTTGATCGCCGGATAGGAAGAGTTATCGACATGCCCCACCAGGCGTTTGGTGAGGACGTCGATTCCGCGGTAACTTTCCGGCGTCACGCTGACAACTTCCCATGTGACTGCAGAAAGAGAATCGGGCGCGCGGCCCAGGATCTCGCGCTCGTAATCAGCCACGATCTCCGGCCGCCGCTGGGACCACCACTGCTCGGCCGTGGTGACGCGCAGGCCGTTTTTTAACAGCAATGGATCGGGAAGCTTCGGATAGACATTGGCCTTCGATTCGTCGTAGTTGGTCGCGTTGGGCGATTTACGATCGCCCACCGGCGGACGTCGCATCTGCGCGTCCGTAAGCCCAAGCAGTCTCAGCAGCCGCTCGCGATCCTGTTCGGCCGTGAGGTGCACGGGGGCCGGATCGGCCGGCACGGTTCCGCTGCCCGTTGCGGCGGCAACCGGCGGGCCACGCAGGTAGCGGCTGGCAAACGTGATAAATGTGGGCCAGTTGGGCGCGGGAGTGTGGCCGCCGGTGTGCTGGCGGAAGGCGATGTCGCCGTCGATCAGGGTGGTTTCGATAGGCGGAGAGGTTGTGGTTCCGAGATCCTTTTTGCCCAGCAGGCGGTAGACCGGCCCGGCGGCAGCGGCGGCGAGGAACATCCCCTTGGCATCGACCCATCCATCGCCCTGGGTGGCTCCGCCGGAAATGAACACCGGCCGCGGCGCGCACAGCGCGATCAGTTCATGGGCATCGACGGGCAGGTCGCCGGTGTTGAGCGGTCCATCGTAGCGCAGGAAATTGCCGGCCATCCAGTGGAAGCTGACCGCGGCGGCAATGTTGCCCACTTCCTCGCCGAAGATGTGGCGATAGAGCTTGGCACCGGCTTCTCCCGAGGAACTGATGTATCCGATGGCGAAGCGAGGATCGTAGGCCATGGTCACCAGCGCGGCCTTGCCGTATCGGGAGTGGCCTTCGATGCCGACCTGCTTCGCGTCGACCGCCCCATCGGTCTGGAAGTAATCGAGGCACTTGCTGGCGCCCCAGCCCCATGCTTTCAGCGCGCCCCAGTCGTCGAGTTTGCGCGGCTTGCCCTTGTTTACCAGACCGATGATGCCCTCGGTGAGGCCGGCCGCGTTGTCGGGCTGAACGCTCGCGGGGACGTACTCGGCATAACCCCAGCCCTTGGCCAGCACCTGCTGCTGCCATGTGGGTCCCTGCTGCTGCATCTGCTGGGCGAATTGCGGGAAACGCTTGATCAGCTCGGCCATGAACTGCTTGCTGAAGCCGAGTTCCAGGATCACGGGAACAGGGCCGGTGGCGTTGGCCGGGGTGGAGAGCTCGAGTTCGATTTCCACCTGGATGGCCGGATCGGCGGAGTTGTCGACGTGCCCAATGAGCTTCTTGGTGATCACGGGAAAGTCGCCGTTCTTCTCCTTCACGGTGCTGACTACTTCCCACTTGACGCCGGGAAGCCGCGCCGGGGTACGGCCGAGAATGTCCTCATCGAAAAGTCCGACGATCTGGGGGCGGCGCTGCGTCCACCACTGTTTGGCGGTCGTCACGCGCTTGCCATTCTCAAGCAGGAGCGGGTCGGGAAGATTGGGGTAGACGTCGGCTTTGGACTCATCGTAGTTGGCGGCCTGGGGGGATTTGGGGTCGCCATTCGCGCCGGGACGGGTCTGCTGGATGCCGAGAAGATCGATCTCGCGCTGGCGTTCTTTTTCATTGGCGGCCTGGATGGCGAGCATCTCGGGGGTGGGCTGGAACGCCGGCCGGGGCGGCGGGGTGGTGGCCGGGGCAGCTTGCGCAACGACTCGGAGAGTGCCCACGAGCAGACAGAGTAGGGCCGCGGAAAGAGTGCAAGAACGATGCAATGTGCAGCAGGACATGAATAGACCCCCGGAAACACGCGCAGTAAGCAGCGCGGCAAGAATATCGATTTAACGGAATGGGGGCAAGGCGAGTCGGTGCCCGGGCGGGAACGCAGCGGGAAGTTCCGGGGACGGCACGGAGCATGTGGCAGGACGCAGGCGCGCTTCTCAAGTCTGCTGGCCGCGCGCCGATGAGGTTCACTGATTCCTTTTCGGAAAGGCATGTCGCATGTCGATTGCGCGCAATATTTCTCTCTCCCGCAAGTTTGCCATCGCGTTTGGGGTAGTTTGCATTTTGTGCATTGCACTGGGGGCCTACTCGTGCATGACGTTCTGGTCGGTGGCGCGGGCCAGCCAGGAGGTGAGCGAAAGCGGATTTCCGGCGGTGATTGCCGTGGCCGACGCCCGGGCTGGATTCAACAAGCTGGGGCGGGCGGATTTGAACCTGCTCTTGTGCCAGACCGCGCAATGTACGGCACAGCAGAACGCGGAGCGCCAGAACGGGATTGCGGAGTACGAGCGGGCGGTGAAGGAATATGAGCCTTTGGCCCGGTCGCACGGACAGGACGAACTGCTGGACAGGATCACCACGACGTTCGGGCGATATCGCGACGCCAGCGACCGCAGTGCTGCACTGCTGGCGGGGGGCAAGACCGGAGACGCACTGGACCTACTGACTTCTACCTCCACGGTGGGGGCTTTCGACGAGGCCATCGCGGCGTTGAACCAGGACATGAGCCTCAACGTGAAAAACGGCACGGACAGCTCGAAGCAGACCACTCATGCGAGCACGCGATCGATGTGGTTTGACTTCGCGCTGACGTTGCTGATCGTAGGCCTCTGCGCGCTGGTGGGAATTGGACTCACGCGAGTGGTGGCGCCGCGGATCGGCCATGCCACCACGGCTCTGGAGCAACTGGCGGCCAAAGATTTGACCGCGTACGTGCGGGTGACGGGAACCGATGAGATCGGGCGCTTGGGAGACGCCCTGAACACCTGCGTGACGGCGCTGCGCGAGGTGATCGAGTCGGTTGCCAAGGGAGCGGAGACGCTGTCGAGTGCGAGCAACCAGATGAGCGCGCGTGCGGTGCAGAGCGCTGGCAACGCGAACACGCAATCCAGCAAGACCAACCAGATTGCGGCGGCGGCGCAGGAGATGACGGTCACCATCGGAGAGATCAGCCACAACGCCGAGAGCGCGGCGCAGGCCAGCCGGGTTTCCGCGGAGACGGCGGATCAGGGTGGAGCGGTGATGCAGGCAGCGGCGGAAACAATGGAGCGGATTGCGTCGGCCACCAGCTCGGTTTCAGCCAAGATGACGTCGCTGGCGGCGCGTTCGGAGGAGATCGGCAAGGTGGTGAACGTGATCCAGGAGATCAGCGAGCAGACCAACCTGCTGGCGCTGAACGCGGCCATTGAGGCGGCGCGGGCCGGTGAGCATGGGCGCGGCTTTGCAGTGGTGGCGGGCGAAGTGCGGCGGCTGGCGGAGCGGACCAAGAGCGCGACGGAGGAGATTGCGGCCACCATTCGCAGCATCCAGGAGGAGACGCGGGACACGCTGCAGGTGATGGACGACAGCCGTTCGGCGGTGGAGACGGGGATGAACGAGACCAGCAGGGCGCGCAAGAGCCTGGAGGCAATTATCGAATCCTCAAAGGAAGTGGAACACCAGATTCAGTTGATCGCCACGGCGGCCACGGAGCAGACATCGGCATCGTCGGAGATCTCGGAATCGGCGGGGCAGATTTCGCAACTGGCGATGGAGAACACCCAGGGCGCGGAAGAAGCGGTCGAGGCGCTCAAGAACCTGGCCTCGCTGGCCGGAGAGCTGGACGGAATGATCCGGCAGTTCCGCCTGGAAGAGGAGCGGCACCCAGGCGGCAGGCTGGGCAAAAAGCCGCGTCCTGCCGTGCCTTCTTCCCTGCGCAGCGCACATTCCTGAGAGCATCGCAGCCTGGGCGCCGCCGGTTTCGTAACCCGAGACAAGCGGCGCTCTATTTGTTTGCCTGCGGATTCTGCGGCGCGACCGCCGATGATCTGCAGGGGAGGCCAGCTATGTTAGCCTCCGGTTGAAGGGACCTCTCCGTTCTCCGCGCGCCCCCTTTCGGTTCTGCTGCATCGAAGGTTTCTGGGAGAGATAACCGCATGATCGCCGCCAAGTACGACCTGACCGTGATCGGCTCCGGGCCTTCCGGGCAACGCGCCGCCGTGGCCGCTTCCAAAATGAAGAAGCGGGTGGTCGTGGTGGAGTCACGCTCGGTGGTGGGCGGCGTCTGCATCAATACCGGCACCATTCCGTCCAAGACCATGCGCGAGGCGGTGCTGCATCTCTCCGGCTACAACTATCGCTCGGTGTATGGCATGAATTACCGGGTAAAGGAAAAGATCACCATGGCCGACCTGGCATTCCGGGTGCAGGCGGTGATCAAGACCGAAGTGGACGTGACCGAGGCGCAACTTTCGCGCAATGGAATCGACGTGGTGCACGGGGTTGCGAGTTTTGTCGATCCCAGGCACGTGCGAGTGGAGGGCCTGGCGGGCGATACCACGCTGGAATCGGACCGCACCATCATCGCGGTGGGAACGCGGCCGGCTGCGTCGCCCAAGGTGCCCATCAATGGACGCACCATCATCAACAGCGACCAGGTGCTGGAGCTGTCCACGCTGCCGCGGTCGCTGATCGTGGTGGGCGGAGGCGTAGTCGGAGTAGAGTACGCGTGCATGTTCGCCATCCTGGGCGTGCGCGTGACCGTCATTGAAAAACGCGCCAAGCTTCTGGAGTTTGCCGACCAGGAGATCGTGGAGGCGCTGAGCTATCACCTGCGCGACAGCCGCGTGACCCTGCGCCTGGGAGAAGAAGTCGACAGCGTGGAGGATTTGCCCGACGGCGTGGTGGCCAATCTCGAGAGCAAGAAGCGGGTGTCAGGCGATGCGCTTCTTTATGCGGTGGGGCGGCAGGGCGCCATTGACGATCTGAACCTGGCCGCCGCGGGAATTGAGGCCGACTCGCGGGGGCGCATCCCGGTGGACGAGCATTACGCCACCAAGGTCGAACACATTTACGCGGTGGGCGACGTGGTTGGTTTTCCGGCGCTGGCCTCAGTCTCCATGGAACAGGGGCGGATTGCTGCGCATCGCGCGTTCGACGACAAGACTACGACCACCAACCCGAGTTTCTATCCTTACGGGATTTACACCATTCCGGAGATCAGCTTTATCGGCAAGACCGAAGAGCAACTGACCGATGAGGACGTGCCCTACGAAGTGGGAATGGCCTATTACCGTGAGTCGGCTCGGGGACAGATTCGCGGCGACACAACGGGACGGCTTAAGCTGATCTTCCATCGCGAGACGCGCAAGGTGCTGGGCGTGCACATCATCGGCGAAGGCGCTAGCGAGCTGGTGCACATCGGCCAGGCGGTAATGACGTTCGAAGGCACGGTGGATTATTTCGTGGACACGGTGTTCAACTATCCCACGCTGGCGGAGTGCTACAAGGTGGCGGCGTTTAATGGCCTGGGGCGGCTGCAACGTTACCAGGGGTAAGCGGAAATCGGAGGAGCGAAATGGCAAACGCCATTGGCTTGGTGATGACCGAACACATTGTGGCCGGACGGCTGGAGGAGCACAAGCTGGTGGGAACGCCGCAGCGTTTTCCCGTGGACACGGACGAGGTGGACGCGCTGACCGCCATCCCCAGCGGCGAACTGGTGGAGATCCTTGCATCGCATGTGACCAGCCTGGCCGCGGAGGGTGGAAAACAGGTGGATGCGATCGGCGTAGCGGTGCCTGGAGTGGTGCGGCACAACATTGTGGAAGACAGCCCCAATCTGAACCAGATCAAGGGCATGCATCTGGGCGATGAATTAGCCAGGGTGCTCGCGGCGCGGGGCATCTCGGCGCCTGTGCACATTGCCAACGACGCCGATGCGATCGCCGCGGGAGTAGCGGCCACGCGCGGGCATCTGAACCGGTTGACGCGGGTTTGGACGATTGGAAACGGCATCGGATATGGGCGCTGGCCGTATGTCGAGGGCGTTTGGGAGGGTGGCCACATCACGGTGACCCTGGACCCCAAAGAACGCTTCTGCGGCTGCGGCGGGGCGGGACACCTGGAAGGCATCATGGGATATCGCGCGATGCGCCTCCGATTTCTCGACAAGGAGCCGGAAGAGGTGTTCGCCGGCGCCAGGCAGGGCGATGCGAAGTGCCGTGAGTTTGTTGACTTATGGCATCGCGCGCTGGCCGCCGCAACGGCTTCGTTCATTCACCTGGCCGGACCGGGGCGGTTCTATTTCACCGGGCACAATGTCGGCTTCCTGGAACTGCCGCTGCTGCGCTCGCACCTTGAAACCATGGTGAAAATGAGTCCGCTGCAGAGTTTTTCACTGGAAGTGCTGCAGCCGGATGACGAGACAGCGCTTATCGGCGCAGGCGTAAGCGCGGTGCGTGCGCTTACGTGGTAAGCCACAGAGCGGGAAGTATCGAATCGCGACCTATCGTTCGTAATCCCCGAGCGCTACCCGCAACTCATTCGACTCGCTCCACGCGAAGCGCAGCCCGCCTGACACCACTCCCCTGCCCATGAGCTGCACCAGCGCAATGCACGCCGTCATCACCCACGGCGCGGTGCCATCCGGCCAGAGGTCGCTCAGCGGGCGCTGCACGCCGGACGCATCGGGATGATAGACGCGCTCATCCCATCGTTGCGTCCCGCGCGGAAAATGGGGATAGTACCGCACCGCATCGATGGCAGAGCGCAGGATGCGATGCTTCCACGGCAGCGCGTATTGAGGCATGAAGAGTATATCGCTCTTCTTCTCATGCCGAATCTCATGCACGAACTCTTCAAAGCTGTCCGCGTTGGTCAGGTTGATATTGGCGTTCGGCTCCACGCCATGACGATCGCCCCCGGAGATCAGTGTCATGTCCCATTTCTCCGCGAGTTGCACCACTGCCCGGTTCTCGTTCCAATTGCGCAGGCCATTCAGCTCCAGGGCATCGATCCAGGGGCGGTACTTCCCCATAAACTCCTTGAGCAGCGCCGCATGCTTCTCCCGGCCCACCAGGTAGAGGTCCCACATGGGGTGATTGAAGACCACGAGCACGTCGGGCTGCGCGTGCAGCGCCGCGAAGATTTCGTTCCTGCGCCGGTCGTCGGGATGCGCGGTGTGTTCGGCCAGGACGTTCATCCAATCCTGGGCCGCGGAGTTGGGCAGGTTGTGCACGCCGAGATGAAAGGACTGCGGCCCATAGGGAACGCTCCACTCCACCGAAACCGGGCCCGGCTGACCGCTCCACAATGCCTGCAGCATCAGCGGAGCCGTAATGCTGTCGTGATCGGTGAGCGAGACCATCGGCTCCAGGCCCAGCTCTTCAATCTGTCCGCGTTCCAGTTCGAATGCGAGCCGGGGAGGCATGGGCGGCGTCCAGTAGCTGGCCGCATAGTTGACCGGCATGCCGTGGTTGGCTTCCGACCGGCGCTCCAGCCGCGCCATCAACGGGCGCATGAACGGGTACTGGCTGCCGAATTTGGCGAGGAATTTCAGCGTCTCCCTGGACTGATTGGTATGGCTGTGCAGGGAAACACCCGAACGAAACCCGCTGGCCGCTTTTCTATCCCGCCACAAATACGAAATCGAACTCGCCACTTAGGTCCCTTTCCCCCGGTCCCGGAGTGCTGATCTGAGGTTCCGCGGTTGCCAGCAATCGCGGAATCTGCCGCACGGACTCACGTTGAATAACCGATCGTCATCCGCGACGCAATACAGACTTCCAGAACAGAACTGTGGTCCAGTATCAGAAAGACGGAAAAAACGTCGTGTCCTCGTGACGCGGAAAGCGGGGGGGATGAGGCCCGGGGATTCGTCCATAAAAGAGCACTTATCGAAAACGTAGCAGATTGACGGGAGTTTGTATTCGCGACTCAACAATATTATTAAATGAAAATTGAGGGGTGCGGCGCAGAAAATGAACGAATCGTCATGTTTGCATGCTTTGCACACCATGCCCCGGACGAGTGGCGGAACACGGCATAGCGTGGCAATGGATCACCGCCGTTGGACATTGCAATTTGTCATCCGTGGTACGCTCGGGTGAGTTCACAGCCGGCTTGAAAAACATGAGAGTTGTCCTGTTTACGGAGACTTTCCTCCCCAAGATCGACGGCATTGTAACTACCCTCTGCCAGACCCTCCGCCAGCTTCGGATGCTGGGGCACGAAGCGCTGGTATTTGCGCCCGAGGGCGGCCCGGATCGGTTTGAAGGCTTCCGCATTGTTGGAATGAAGAGCCGGTCATTCCCGCTCTATCCCGAACTGCGGCTCGCATTTCCGCATGCGTGGATGCGCGGAGTGATCGCCGATTTCAAGCCCGATGTGCTCCACGTACTCGATCCGGTTCTGCTGGGAGTCGCAGGACTTTATTACGGCGGGGGGAAGGATGGCGGCGCATTGCGCTTGCCCACGGTGGTCTCCTACCATACCGATCTGCCGAAATATCTTCGCTACTATCGGCTGGACTTTCTTGAGCCCCACGTGTGGAAGATCCTGCGCCTGCGCCACGACCGGGCAACCATCAACCTGTGCACCTCCAGCGCCATGGTGGAACAACTGCGGAAACATGGAATCGAGCGAGTGGCGCTGTGGCCCGGCGGTGTGGATGCCGATCTGTTTCATCCATCGCGCGGCTCGGCCGCAATGCGCGATCGCCTGACGCAGGGCAACCCGGAGAGTCCGCTTCTTCTGTATGTGGGGCGGCTTTCCGCGGAAAAGAACCTGGAGAGCCTCCGGCCCGTACTGGAAGCATTTCCGGGCGTACGCCTGGCCTTGGTGGGCGACGGACCACACCGCAAATCCCTGCAAAAGCACTTCGCCAATCTGCCCGTCTATTTCGCCGGATTCCTCGAAAAGGAAGATCTCGCCGGCGCCTATGCCTCGAGCGACATTTTTGTGATGCCTTCGCGCACCGAGACACTGGGGCTGGTCGTACTCGAGGCCATGTGTTCCGGCCTGCCGGTGGTGGCGGCCCGTGCCGGGGGCATTCCGGAAATGATCGAGAACGGAATCAGCGGGTACGTGGTGGATGCCGCGCACCTGGCGATCGAGCGCATCGGCGACCTTTTGAGCTCCAACGAGAAAAGGGAAAGCATGGGAAATTACGCCCGCGCCCATGCATCCCGCAGCAGTTGGAGAGCCGCCACTCTTCAATTGGTCGCGCAGTATGAGGAAGCATGTGCAGCACAGGCGCTCGGCCCGATGCTGGCAGACCGCACGGCTCCTGCCGGAATGCGCGCCCGCATGCGCAGAGCCCTGAAATGGGCAGCTCTATTTACTGTCCGGAAGCTCCTGCCTTAGCAGTAGTGGGGATATGCACCCGGGCGGCGGCGGTCGCGAGCGGCGGTTCCACGGCGATGTGGTAAGTCCCGTAATCGATGGTGAGCACAGCGGTTCCACCCACCCTGATTCTGGATTCGCTGCGGTTTTTCTGGGGAAGCCAGGCGCCGTCAATCTTCACATTGTTGTGCGCGATAACCGTCTTTGAAATCCAGAAGGAGGGATTCTTCGCGGGCTCGGCTTCGATCTTCACCACCGCGTAATCCGCGGCATCCACCCATACTTTGCCGCGATAGAGAAACTTGCTGTCGGCGATCGGATCCACTTTCAGGATGTACGTGAGGCGTCCGGCCACCAGTTCGGTCCCCACCAGTTGAAACTGGTAGTTCTTGATGCTCAGCGCCGTGGATCCTTTCTCCTCCGAAGCTTCCTTTTCGCTGTCTACCGCTCTTTTTAGCACTTTGTCGCAAAGCAGCTTGGAACCGCTTTGCGAGACGATGCGAAAGGTCTTGCCCGAAGCCACGTCGAAAGTGACCTCGACGTCCATTCCGGCGGCGATCCGGGTCGCGTATCCGCTGTACTCCACGCGATAGTGCCGCAATGCCTGGTAGTGCTTGATTTGCTGGGATTGGGTCGTATTGTGTTGCTCGATCAGGGCGACAATCTGGGTGCTGGAGATGCCGGCCTGTGGGAGCGCATCCGGAGCCTCCGGAAACGCTGCCGCGGCTGCAAAAAGCAACACGAAGCCGCTGAGAACGACCCTGAACTGAGGGAAAGCCATGTCCCATGATAGCGCGAAGGAAGTTCCGGCCCGCCCAGCGGCGTCGGATTCACTCGATGCGCAGCGAAGTTGTAGCCTCCAGGCCGGCTGGCGTGTGGGCCTCCAGGCCCGCACCCGATCAGGAGTGATGCGCGCCGCTTCTCACTCGATGCGCAGCGCCTTCATGGGATCGAGGCGCGAGGCGCGCACCGCCGGCATCCAGGTGGCGGCGAGGGCGACCGCGCTGAGCACGATGGGAACTAACACAAATACAAAGGGATCCCAGGTCTTTACGCCATAAAGAAAATTGGCGATCAGCCGAGTCAGCGCAAACGCGGCGCCGATGCCCAGCACCACTCCGGCGAGCGCGAGTCGCATGCCTTGCCACACCACCATGCCGCGGATGTGGCGGCGGTCGGCGCCCAGCGCCATGCGAATCCCGATCTCCTGCACCCGCTGCTGCACGGTATAAGCCATCAGGCCGTAAATGCCGATGGCGGCGAGCACCAGCGCCGAGAAGCCAAAAATAGAAAGCAGCAGCATGTTGAAGTCCTGCCGCGCGGTCGATTTGACCACGACTTCATCCATGGTGCGGATGTGGGCGACGGGGAAGCCGCCGCTGGCGTTGCGGAGTTGCTCGGTGATGGCGGAGAGGACCTGGTGCGGGTCGTTGCGTGTGCGCACGATCCACGTCAGGGGGGCGACACGTGAGTTTAATTCCGTGAGGCCGTCGGGCATCTGCGCGAGGGGGATGATCATGACCTGCGCGGGATCCTGATCGAGGCCGCCGTCGTGCACGTCGCCCACAATGCCGATGATGGTGCGGGCGGGCTCTTCGAATTCGGGGCCGACGCCCTTGCCGATGATGAGCTGCTGGCCGATGGGATCTTCGCCTTTCTTCCAATTGGCCTTGGCGAAGGACTCGCTGATGAGGACGACCCCGGGGGTGCCGGCGACGTCGTTCACGGAGAAGTCGCGGCCGCGCAGGATGGGAATATGGAGAGCGCCGAAGTAGCCCGGCGAAGCGGCTTTCCATTCGGCGCCGCCGGTGGAGGGGCCGGTGAGCGGGCGGCCGACGATGATGAACGGAAGGCCGAAGCCGCCGACAAGGGGCAGCGAATTAGAGACGCCGACTTCGTCGACACCGGGAATGGCGTGGAGGCGTTCGCGGCTGTCGCGGACGAGTTGAGCAACTCCGGCCGTTTTGGTGTAGCGCTGGCCGGTGAGAGCCATCTCCATGGTGATGACGTTGTGGGATTCAAAGCCCGGCTGCACCATGCGCAGGGCAATGAAGGTGCGAATCAGCAGCGCCGCGCCGATGAGCAGCACCAGCGCGAGTCCGACTTCGCTCACGATGAGCGTGGAGCGCGCTTTGCTTTGGCGCAGGCCGAAACCACTGCGGCTGCCGGCTTCGTTCATGGTCGCGGCCAGGTCGGGGCGCGAAGCGCCGAATGCGGGTATGAGGCCGAAGAGAATTCCAGTCAGGATGGAGACCGCCACGGTGAAAACGGCGACGCGCCAGTCGAGGGTGACGCCGGCGCCGTTTTCGCCGATACGCGGAATGTCGCCGGGACGCACTGAGAGCAGCCATCGCACGCCGGCAAAGCCCAGGCCCAGGCCCAGCGCTCCACCGGCCAGGGCAAGCAGCACGCTTTCGGTGAGCAGTTGGCGGATCATACGCGATCGCCGAGCGCCCATGGCGGCGCGAATGGCGAACTCGCGCCTGCGGCCGGCGGCGCGCACCATCAGCAGGTTGGCCACGTTGGCGCAGGCGATGAGGAGCACAAAGCTGACCGCGCCGATGAGGACGAGCAGGGATTTGCGGATATCGCCGACGATGGCGTCTTTGAGCGGCTGAGCGCTGAAGCCGGCCTTGGGATCGGCGTCAGGATAAAGCCGCTTGAATTCGGCATAGGCGAGCTTGAGCTGTGCCTTGGCCTGGTCGAGGGTGACGCCCGGCTTGAGACGGCCCGCGGCCTGAAAGTAATGCGCCTGGTCCGTCGAGTTCGGGGGAAACTGGAAGGGCAGCCACAGGTCCGCGACCGGGTCGGCTTCGAAGTCGGAGCCGGTGACGCCGAGGATGGTGTAGGGCTCGCCGCTGAGCGAGATGGTGCGGCCCACAATATGCGGATCGCCGCCAAAGTTGCGTTTCCAGAAGCCGTAACTGAGGACGACGACATTGCCGCCGTGGGGCAGGTCTTCCTGCGGCGTGAATGTGCGGCCGAGCAGCATGCGCGCGCCGAAGAGGCGGAAGAAGGCCTCGGTGACGTGGACGCCGTGGGTCTGCTCGGGGACGGCGCCGGTGAGGTTGAGGCCCTTGCCGCTGAAGTCGTAGGCGGCGACATCCTGGACGACGCTGGTCTGCCCCTGCCAGACGTGGAACTTGGTGGCCGAAGCGCCGGAGAATTCGCCGCCGTCGCGGGAGGTGTTGAGGAATTGGACGATGCGGTCTGGCTCGGGGTAAGTGAGCGGTTTCAGGAGAACCGCGTTCACCACCGAGAAGATGGCGGTGTCGGCTCCAATGCCCAGGGCGAGCGCGGCCACCACGGCAATGGTGAAGCCGGGGTTCCTCACGAACATGCGGATAGCGTGGCGGATATCGGCGAGGAGATAGGACACGGAAACCTCCTTACTGCAGGGACCAAGGGACCGAGACAACAGGGACAGAGAGACCAAGGGGCAAAGGGCAACAGCGTTGAGAATTCAACTGCAGGACGACGGGGGAGCTTGGTGGGCTCATCAGCGTGTTTTCAGGAGTTACGCGCGCGAGGGGGAAAATGATCCGTTGCATTTGCGGATCCTGGGTGAGACATGTTTGGCCGGCGATTGGTGAGCGGTGGTGAGGCTCGATTTGCGGTCAGGTCCAGTTTTCGATTTTCAGGCCGGGCACTCGCGCAAGCTCACGCGTGTTGTTGGTCACCAGAATGAGGCCAAGGAAGCGTGCATGCGCGGCGATAAATAGGTCGTTGCCGCCGATGATTGTCCCCCGCCGCTTCAGTTCTGCGCGAATCTGTGCATAGTGATGAGCGGCAGTTTCAGGGTAGTCCAAGACCTCCATGTAGCGCAGAAACGTTTCCAGCCTGGCCTGATCCTGCGTCCGGCTGGGTGAAACCTCCACGCCAAACATGAGTTCCGACTTGACGATTGCCGAAATGCTTACATCATCCACAGGAACAGTCTGAAGCCTCGTCAAAACGGCCGCGTTCGAGCCCTTCATCACGTACGACGCAATATCCGTGTCGAACATATAACGCGGCATTTAGAACGACCGTTCCTGAGGAGGAAGATCCTCCACGTTTTCCATATAGTCTTCCGACGCGAATGGACCTGCCAGCAAGCCGGACCAGTCCTTCGGTCGCGGCGACAGGATCACCTCATCCCCTTGCTTGCGAATAAACACTTCGGAAGTATCGAACTGAAACTCCTTGGGAATCCGCACCGCCTGGCTGCGATTATTCATGAACACTTTGGCTGTACGCTGCACTCTGCGCCTCCCAGCTTGGCATATCCAAGAGTATATGCCAAGCCGATTGCACTCGCAACAGGCGTTTACCGCTTGCGCAGATAGGTTTGCGAGATGCGGTCGTGCCAGGTCAAGTGATCCTCGTCGAATACCGACCAGGCGAAGCCAAGCCCCACCGGAACCAGCGAGAGGGCCATGGCGCCGAGCCTGCGCCGCAGTTGGGCGCGCGTGGGGCTCTCGTCGTCAAACGTGCTCAGGGCAATGCCGGCGTAGCGCATGCCGGGCGTGGAGGTTCCCAGGGCGAAGAAGAACCCGTAATAGAGGAATCCGGCGAGCACCAGCCCAAACAGCCCCATGGCCTCTGCAGTCCGAATCGCCGGCGCCATCTGCATGTGCGACGCGATCATCATGGCCGAGGCAAAGAACACGGTCAGCACCAGGCTTCCGTCCACCACCATCGCCATGAGCCGGCGTCCGAGAGAAGCGAGAAAGATGGTCTGCGCGGCGTCGGAAATCTCCGGCTGGGCAGCATACTGCGTTTGCGGGTGCTCGTCCAACTCGATGCCGGACCACTCCGGTCCGCTCCACTCTGACGCGGCATCGGAGCGATCAGCGGCGGCGGGATCAATAGAGACCGTGCAAGGATCGACCTCGAAAATGCTGAGTTGTCCCTGCGCGATCGAAACAGCAACCGGTTCGGCCAGCCGGGGACGCATTTTGCGCGTAGCCACCAACTCGCGCGGGAATTCGATGAGGTTGGCATGATCCGTCTGCGGCTCGATCTCGATGGGCTCGCTGCGCAACGTGGCGCTCACCTGCGCGGGAGTCCACCAGTCCTCGGCAGAGAGATCGAATCCCTCATCCACGCGCGCGGGACGCTGATCGAAAACTCGCACCGGAATGTCCGGCTCCCAGCGAATGCCGAAGGCCTGGCCGGCCACCAACTCCCGGCTGACGACCGGCTGCGTCTCAGGCGCCGGATCGAACACCACCTGCTGCATCGGCTCGGCGACGGGTTCCATGACATGCTCGGCGGTCGCCTGCAAAAGCGCCGGTTCCGGCGGGAAGTCGAATGCCGGCTCCGGCGAGGCCTCAACCCGCTGCGCCCGGGTGATGCTCTCCACCACCGCCGGGCCGCGCGATGGCGGCTCAGTCGCGGCGGCGTGCAACTCGGCCAGCGCGCTCTCGGCGGCGGCCTGTGCATCCAGCGCCACGCGGGTGGCAATTTCCGCATGGCGGACGGCCACCCGCGCCTCCTCGGCCTGCATCTGGCTGTAGCTGGGTGCCTCGGCATAGCGCGCGGCCACGCGCGCGGCGGCCTGCGCGGCGCGGCTTTTGCCCACCTCTTGCGGCTGGGCTTGACTTTGGGGCGCGGGCGATCCTTTGCGGCTCTTGTGCGCGGCGATGCGCCGGCTCACTTCCTGCTTCCACGCGGGTTCCATGTGCGACTGTCCGAGTGTGCTCAACTCGCGATCCCTTCCGATGCGGCTCTTCGTCCATGGAGCCGGCCTGTTGGTCTGCGGCCACCGCCAGCGGGCGCGCAGAAAATGGCTCGTGCGAGAGGGTTGGAGTGCGCGGAAAAAATGCAGGGCATCGTCCGGATCAGGGGATCCGTGCGGGCGAACTGAGCCGGCTTGTCCTGCTGCCAGAGCGCGCGTGGTGCGCTCCTTTCGACTGCCTGCATTTGCTATGCTGGCCTTGGTCTCCGGATGCGCCCTCGCACTTTTTTGTGTATCACGATGTTGGCCCTCTGTCACAGCATTGTGATGGGGCAGACGTTGACCAATGCGTTACCCCCAGCACAATCTGAAACGCCCGCCCAAGCACCACGAAACAGTCCAACCGCGCTTCCCGACGATCCGGGACAGGAAGCTTTGCCCGTGGCGCAGCCCCAGGCTGCGCCCGCCGCGGGCACTCCGGTGAGTTGGAAAGCCGACCGGCAGACGTGGGTGGGAAAGATTGCCACGCTCTATAACGTGGACGAATTCCAATACCGCGACTACGTGCTTCGCGCCGACAAGATCACCTACAACCAGGACACCACGGAACTGCAAGCCGAGGGCCACTTGCAGGTGACCGGCGGGCCCGACGACCTGGTGCTCACCGCGTCGCATGGCGAGATGCGGCTGAACACGCATACTGCGCGCTTTTACGATGTGACTGGAACCATGGGCGTGCGCAGCGCTGGACGCACGGTGGTCTACTCCACCGCCAATCCCTTCGTGATTTCGGCGCGCGTGCTGCTGCAGACCGGCGAGCGCAGCTATCGCGTGGTGGACGGCACCATGACCAACTGCCGCCTGCCCAAGCCAGACTGGGAGCTGCTTGCCCGATCCATCAAGGTGGAGAACGGCACCGCTTCCACGGCAAACACCTATTTCAAGTTTCTGGGCGTCCCGCTGATCTATCTGCCTTACCTGCGGCACCCGGTGGAGGAGAATGGCCGGCAGAGCGGATTCCTCATCCCCGTGGTAAGCATCGGCTCGTCCATCCGCGGCTTCACCCTGGGCGAGCAGGTGTATTGGGTCATCAACCGCAGCACCGACATGGTGGTGGGAGCGGACTATTACAGCCGCCGCGGCTGGGCGCCGAACGGGGACTTTCGTTACAAAGGCACCGGCCTCGACCACGTGACCGCACGCTGGAACGCACTCCTGGATCGCGGAATCAACCAGTTGCAGACCACCGGCCCGCAAGCCGGACAGACCGTGCGCATCAACCAGGGCGGCGCCGACATCGTGGCCGAGGTGCGCAAGGAGTTTTCCTCCGAAATGCACATTGCCGGGACAGCCGAATATCTCTCCAACTATTCCTATCGCCTGGTGTTCAACGATAGCTATTGGCAGGCCATCAACTCGCAGGTAAAAAGCGATGTCGCCTGGACCTACTCGCGAAACGGAATGGTGCCGTCGGTGGAAGCCGCGCGCTTCCAGGCCTACGCCAGTTCCGTCTCCGGCGATGAAGTGAGGATTCTGCGCCTGCCCGTGCTGCGCTACGACGTGCTGGATCGTCCTTTGGGAGATGGGGCCGCGCCGCTGTACTGGGGACTGGGATCTTCCATCAGTCATCTGGGCCGCTCCGAGCCCGGCTTTCACGCACATAACGACGGCCGCATCGACCTGTATCCTCACCTGTCGCTGCCGCTGGTGGCCGGCGGCTGGAGCATCGTTCCCCAGGTAGCGCTGCGGGCTACTTTCTACTCCGGAAGCCAGATACCCGATCTGGCCGGCGCCCACGGGGGCGCGCCCGCGGTGAGCCACGATCCGCTGCGCCGCACCTACGGCGAAGCCATGCTTGACGTGCGTCCTCCGGCACTCGAGCGGGACTTCACGCTGGGACGATGGAACCGCCAGGTGCGCCACATCATCGAGCCGGAACTGACTTACCACTTCGCCGGCGGCATCGGCTCCCAGGAACGCAACGTTCTGCTGGTTGATACCACCGACATCGCCACCGACACCAACGAGCTCGGCTTCTCTCTCATGCAGCGCTTTTATGTGCGGCCAGCCTCCGCGCCCCCCTGTGCCCCCCAGGCGAATGGAGCGGAAGCAAGCGGTTGCCAAAATCAGCCACGCGAATGGGCAAGCTGGCAGATTGGGCAGAAATACTATCTCGATCCCACATTCGGCGGGGCGCTGATCCCCGGGCGTCGCAATGTGTTCGCATCCACACTGGACCTGACCGGGATCGCGTTTCTCACCGAGCCGCGCAATCTTTCTCCGCTCATTTCGCGCATGCGCTTTGAGGCGGTGCCCAATTTGCGCATCGAGTGGGACATGGATTACGACCCCAAGCCGGGCCGCTTCGGCGCCGACAACATCTTTGCCGGATACAGTTGGGGCGGCACCACCGTGGGGCTGGGCCACGCGCTGCTCAACGCTGTAAACGAGCAGGGCAGCGCGGCAACTCTGATCCAGAGCCAGCAATTGGAGCCTTTCCTGCAGATCGGACGCCAAAACCGCGTCGGCTTCAACCTGGCCGCAAACGGCGGGTACGACTTCGTTCATGGCGCGCTGCAATATGGGGGCGTGCAGGCGGTTTACAACTGGGATTGCTGCGGGCTGACGGTCGGCTATCGCCGTTTCGCCTTGGGCCAGGTGCGCGACGAAACCCAGTACCTCTACAGCTTCACACTTGCCAACTTTGGATCGGTGGGCGACATACGGCGCTCCAACGCAGTTTTCCGCGATCCCACGGCCCCGCCGGCCTATTAGTGTCCATCCCCACGGCCAGGATTATTTGCCGGCTAGTTTCGGGCGGGGGCCACGTTTCGCGGGCCAGTGCGTCCACCCATCAGGATCAGTTCCAATTGCGCCCCTGGAGTATCCTTTACCAAAGAGGTTTCCGATTTGTTGCGTTTTCGATTTATGGCTGGTCTGCTCGCCCTTGGCCTGGCCGCCGGCTGCAAAGCCCAGTCCACCGCACCTGCCAATCCTGACCTGACCCGTCGCATCGAGGTCTTGGTCCGTTCGCAGTTCAACATTCCTCCGGATGTATCGGTTTCCCTGGGGCAGCGCACTCCCAGCCAGTTCCCGGGATTCGAAAATCTGCCGGTGACCCTCTCGCTCCATGCCAGATCGCAGGTGATTACGTTCCTCATCTCCAGCGACAACAAGACCCTGGCGCGGCTGGATAAATTCGATCTGGATAAGATCCCTGCATTGAACATCGATATTGTGGGACGGCCCATCCGCGGCAATCCGGCCGCCAAGGTCACGATCATCAACTTCGACGATCTGGAGTGCCCCTACTGCGCGCGCATGCATCAATCACTGTTCCCTGACACCCTCAATCGCTACAAGGACAAGGTCCGCTTCATCTACAAGGATGATCCGCTGGTGGAGATCCATCCCTGGGCGATGCATGCCGCCGTGGATGCCAACTGCCTTGCGGCGCAGAATGGCGACGTGTACTGGAAATACGTGGATTACCTGCATTCGCATGGCCAGGAAATCAACGGGCCAGACCGCGATCTGAACAAGAGCTCTGCGGCGCTGGACCGGATTGCCCGGGAAGAAGCCACCGTGGCAAAACTGGATTCCGGCAAGCTCGATGCCTGCCTGACCAAACAGGACGAGACGCTGGTGAAGGCGTCCGCCAAGGAAGCGGAATCGCTGGGGATTGATGGTACGCCGGCGGTATTTGTGGACGGAGAGCGGGTGAATGGCGGCGCGGTTCCTGAAGATCAGCTATGGGTGGTGATCGACCGGGCGCTGCGCGCCACCGGGGAAGAGCCGCCGTCCCCCGAGCATGCCCAGCCCGCCGCCGCGGCCAAGCCCGCTGGCCAGTAATCGCCGGGGATCGGCCAAACCCGGGAACCAGAATGTTGTTTACCCGCCCTCAGTCCGCGTGGGGGAGTTATCCTATAGTGCCGGAAGCCTTTGGGGCTTTCGAGGAGAGATCAAGTTGCAAGTGGATTGTCTTTTCCGCGCGCGAACCCGTTTCGCAGTGAACTTTTTCGGTCTTGGAATCCTGCTGGCGATGGCTGCCGGCTGCCACCGCGCTCCCGGCGCGGACGTGGTGGCCACGGTAAACGGCAAGGAAATCATGCGCGCCGACCTGGAGAAGCTCTACAAGGCCAACCTCGGCGATAACCCGCAGGAGCCCTCTCCTGAACAGGCTGACATTGTACGGCTGAAGACGCTGACGGACATGATCAACGACGAAATCCTGCAGGAGCGGGCCGCAAAGTTGAACCTGGCGGCCAGTGACGAGGATGTAAATGCAAAGTTGACCGAGATCAAGGCGCCGTATACGCAGGAGGAGTTTGACCGGCTGCTGAAACAGCGCGGGCTGACGCTGGATGACTTGAAGCGCCAGATCCGCCGCGGATTGACGCAGACCAAGCTGTTAAACAAGGAAATTGAGTCGAAGATCAACATTACCGACGCCGAAATCTCCAACTACTACAACACCCACAAGTCGGAGTTCAACCTGATCGAGCCGCAGTATCACCTGGCGCAGATCGTGGTGACAGGCAATCCGCCGCAGCAAGGCCCCGTGCAAAGCAAGCGGACGCCGAATGAGGCGGAGGCGAAGAAGGAAATCCAGTCGATTCATAACCGGATCGAGAGCGGCGAGGATTTCGGTACGCTGGCGGCACAGTTCTCAGAAAACGCGAATTCTGCTTCTAACGACGGCGACATGGGATTCATAGCCGAGTCGCAATTGCGCGGCGATCCCGAGGTTTTTAACGCGGTTAACGCGCTGAAGGTGGGGCAGGTGACGCAGCCGCTGTCGGTCTACGATAACAGCGGGCCCGGCCACAAGCTGGTGGGCTATGCGATTTACAAGTTGCTGAGCCGGGAAGCCTCGGGGCAGCGCGAGTTGAAAGATCCGCGCGTGCAGCAGTCGATTCGGCAGGGCCTACGCGAGCGCCAGGCACAGTTGCTGCAAAATGCGTACTACGAAATGCTGCATGACGACGCGAAGATCCACAACTACTTCGCCGAGCAGATCCTGAAGCAGGGCGCAAAATAACAAAACTCCGTGCCCCATCCTCACGCCTCACCTCGCAACGTACAAGGGTGGGACGCACTTCAGCCGTACCGGACAAACTCGCGAACCGCGCTAAACTCCGCAAGCTCCGCGAGCCCCGTTAACTCGCCAGCGCCTGCGGCGTATTCACATCCGCCCGGAACCGCAGCCATGCCGCAATCCGATCGGGCATGGGCAGCTTGGTGTAATGCATTTCGCGCACCTCGATACTGCGTCCCAGCGCGTGCCGCAACAGCGCTTCTTCCGCATTCGAGTAGGGACGCATGCGCGAGCCGCACAGCGTGCACGCGTGTGGCTCCTGGGCCTCCAAGTGTCCGCAGTTCTCGCACAGCGAAGCACTGCGCGCCTCCCCATTGACTTGGTGCGCCCACAGCAGCGTGCGCACTTCTCCCTTCTCGAGCGCCTCAATCACCGCATTCAGCCCGACCACGCCCAGGCCATCCGCCGCGAACCCGCCCACCGTCCGGTCAATCAGGCGCGCCTCGTCTACGCGATCCCTCGCGTCGACAATCGCCTGCGCTTTCTCCTGGATATCCTCGCGCGTCGCGCCCCCGGGATCGGTCGCGAACCGCCCGACGAGGATGCGCTTCAGTTCAGGATGAAGCGCCGCCTCGATCTCCGGCCACATGTCGTCGCGGCAGCCCACGATCAGGCAGTCGTAGTCCTTGTGCTCGTGGAAGTGCAGCAGGTGTTCGGCCAGAAACATGAAATGACGCCGCACACCTTCTTCCTTCCTGCGTTCCAGGTGCGCGGATTTGCGCGTGCCGGTGGTTCGAATCTTCTCCTGATCCTCGTCAAGCACCTGGCTGTGCTCGCTGATCTCGCGCGCCTCCAGCAGCAGCAGGCGCGCGCGGTTGCGATCGGCCAGCGCGATGCAATAGCGCCGCTGGCCCTGTTGCTGCGCGATCAACGGACCCAGCGTGAACGCCGCGCCCACTTCAATGCTGCACCCCAAGTCGCCCGGCACATCGTATTCGCGCCAGATGTTCTTGCGTTTGCACGCGAAGATCACCTTGGCACGTCCGCCGTTGCCCTTCATGTCGGCGATGGTCTCTACGATCCGTTTCACGTCCGCGCGATCCGCCGGGCTGTTCCCCTTGAGTGTGCCCAGTTTCTGCTTGATCTGATCCTTGGCGAAGATCGACTCCTCGCGATGCGCGAGCTGCGATGGCTCCGGCGCCTTGAAGTACACCGAAACCGCATCGCGATCGTCGGTCCAGAAACTTGCCAGTTCCTGCAATTCATCCAATGTAATTCTCAATGTAATTCTCGAATTTACAGTTGCCACGATCACTCCCGACTGCGCGTGCGATGCGCGCAAAAGCCATTCATTTCCGCCACGGCGTCGTTCGCGTGCCGTCAGCGTGGAGGCTTGCCGCTGTGGTTCACGCCTGCTTGCGCGTCCTGACGCTGACTCACCACCTTCTCCTGCCCCGCTGCTTCGCTCTGCGCCGACCGGTTTGAGATGCCTTGCCGGCCCGCATCCCGCGAAGTTCGGCTGGTCAACGAGCCCTCATGGGCAACCGCCTGCCCCTGCGTGCGCGGCGGATGGGCCGAGCCGGGCGTGTGCCTCGGCGAACGCGTCCCCCCGGTCTGCGCGCCGTCGCGATTTTCGTAACTGGCGGCGTCTGCTCCCGTGCCCACCGTCTGCGGAAGATCGTCCGGGTTCACGTCGGTCTGTGCAAAATTCGTGTTCTGTTGCGATTGCGTATGCGGAGATTTTGGTTTAGCCATGTGCCTCCTCTCGCCTGGAACCTTTGTGCCGATGGGTTGAAGGATCAATGGGCGCAGCCGGTTCGCGGAGCGGAGTTACGGCTGTTTTCTGCCCATGAAAAGCGAGCCGTGCCGCGGGGTTCCCGCAGGCTTGACGTGCGGCTCCTGCGGCCCGGCATCCAGATGCGCGGCATAGGACCGCTGATGCAGGTCGGGGTGCTTGTTCTCAGGCAGCCTCGCTTCCGCAACCGGCGCCGCCTTCTCCTCCCGCTCCGCAGACTTGTTCCTGATAGACCTTTTGGTCGACTTCCTGGTTGATGCCTTCGCCTCCTCCGCCGCTTTGCTCCCCACGGTTTTGCTCCTCGTGGAAGCTCTTTTTCGCGGAGCGGGTGTTCTCTCCCGTTCCGCGGCTGAATTTCTGGTGGATGTCTTGCTCGACGTCCGCTTCTTCCTGGATTTGTTGATTGGAATGGGATTGCGCTCATTCTTCATCGTTTATGATTCGCTCCTGAGGTGTGCAGCCGCCGCCACGATAGCTCGCGAAATTCGTTGCCTGCCTGCTACCGGGTTGCGCTTCTAATCAAGGTCGGATGCGCTCATGTTGCAGCAGGGTTAGCCGGCGTACAAGTTGCACAGGAGCAGCTTCTCGGCGGATAAGGATGGACCGCCGGTCTCCACAGCTTGCTGAAAAAGCGCTTGGGAAATGCCAATACGCGTAAGCGCGCGACTTCAGCCGTGCTGTATGTGGCTCAAAATGAATGTGGGATTGGCCCTACCGCTTGCGGGCCTGCGCCTTACCCGGATGGCTGGAGGAAGCGCGCTTGGCTTTGGCTGTTCTTCCCGCCCCGCCGGCTTGTTCTTCCCGGGTAGAAATCAGCCGCGGCTCGTGCGTCTGGTCGCCCAAAACGTGCAGGCGCAGGAAGTTGGTCGATCCCGACTTGGTGCGGGTCCCGGCCACGATCGCAATCACCTCGCGCGGTCGAACAAAGCCGTTCTGTTCCAGCAGGTTTTCCGCCAGCTCCACCATGGCTTCGGTTGAATTCACCTTGGGACAGCGAATCGGCACCGTTCCCCACAGCAGATTCAGGCGATTGATGGTCACGTCCACCGGGCTGAGCGCAAAAATGGGCGCCGACGGATGATACTTCGACAGTTGCCGCGCCGTGGTTCCGGACTCCGTAAACAGCGCGATGCCGCGCAGGTCCAGATCTTCGGCCGCATGTGCGGTGGCCTCGCAGATGGTCTCGGCGATGGACAGGTGCGACTCGTGCGGGCGCGCGCCGTAGCCGATCTGCTCCTTGATGGTGCGCTCCGCCTCCTGCACAATCCGGCTCATCATCGACACCGCTTCAATGGGATACTTGCCCACTGCCGACTCTCCCGAAAGCATCACTGCGTCGGTGCCGTCGTACACCGCATTCGCCACGTCGGAAGCCTCGGCGCGCGTCGGCCGCGGGTTTTCGATCATCGATTCCAGCATCTGCGTGGCCGTGATCACCGGCTTGCGGTATTCGCCGGCTTTGCGAATGATGTGCTTCTGAATGGCCGGCACGCGCTCCGGAGGCACTTCCACGCCCAGGTCGCCGCGCGCCACCATGATGCCGTCCGCCACCTGCAGAATCGTGTCCAGGTGCTCGATAGCCTGCGGCTTCTCCAGTTTCGCAATGATCCATGTCTCCGACCCGTAGGCCGAAACGCGATTGCGCACCAGGCGAATGTCCTCTGCCGTGCGCACAAACGAAACCGCGATCGCGTCCACGCCGTTCCTCAGCGCAAATTCCAGATCCTCTTCGTCCTTCTGCGTCAACGAAGGCACGCGCACCGGGATGCCGGGCAGATTGATGCCCTTGTTCTCTCCCAGCATGCCGCCGTTGACGATCTCGCAAACCACGTCTTCCCCGTCCACTTCGTGCACGCGCAACTCGATCAGCCCGTCGGAAAGCAGGATCCGCGATCCTTGCTCCACGTTTTCCGCCAGCGTCTTGAATGTGGTTCCCACCAGCGATGCCGTGCCCGGCACGTCGCGCGGCGTGATGGTGATGCGGCGGCCTGCCACCAGCAGCACCGGCTGCCGGTCTTTCAACTTGGAAGTGCGGATCTTGGGTCCCTGCAAATCGCCCAGAATGCACAGCGGGCGATGCTCCTCGCGGCTTACCTTGCGAATCATCTGGATCAGCGCAAGCTTTTCTTCGTGAGTGCCGTGGGAAAAATTCAGGCGGACGACGTCGATGCCGGCCCGCACCAGGTCGCGGAAAACCGGCTCGGTATTCGAAGCAGGACCGAGGGTGGCAACGATCTTGGCGCGGCGTTGAGTCGCCGAGTCGGTCAGGCTAACTTCAGCAAAAGGCATTCAGAGTGCTCCGGAAACATGCAAATGGGGAAAATGTTTTCTTCGTCTGCGGCTCGCTTCATTTTACATGTGTCGGATGGGGCGCATCGCCCCTCCTCGTCAAGGCGAAAACACAAGCCCGTCGCCACGGCCGGCGATTATTGACCGGTGGGCACCACGTCGGAAGCGGGATTGATTGCCATGCGGTCGAGCCGCGCCTGGTAAAGCACCCCGTTCAGCTCCGCCCCCAGAAGCGCGCTGAACGAGGTGAGATAAAGCCAAACCAGCGTTGCAATTCCGGCCGCGAAGGAGCCGTAGAAGCGCGTATAGTCGGCGACTCGCGTCACATACCAGCCAAAGGCGAGCGTGGCGGGAAACCAGACCAGTGTTGCCGTCAACGCGCCGGGCAGTACCCAGCCCCAGTGTTCCGTGCGTTTTGTGCCGAAGTGATACAGCGCAGCCAATACCGTAACCCCGGTGGAGACGGCGACGGCCCAGCGCGCCAGCCTCCACGCGACCAGCACGAAGGAACGTAATTCGTGCCCCGCCCTGGCGATCGTCCAGTCCTCAATCTGATGTCCGAAAACCAGCAGCAGGCTGGCCAGCGAAAGCGGAAGCAGCACAATGGGGACCAGCATGAGAGCTCGCATGCGCTTCTTCCAGAATCCCCAGTTATCGCGCCGCACCTTGTATGCGCGGCGAAAACCTTCCATCAGCGAAAGCATCACGCCCAGCCCGGCGAACACCGCCAGAGTGGCCGCGGAGAGGATGACCTGCGCCGAGCGCAGGTGCCGCGCATTCAGCGAATTCTGCAGCAGCGACATCGATTCCGGGGGAAGAATCTGGTCGAACGTGCCGCGTATCTCTCCCACCAGCGAACGCCCCTCCGGCACCTCCGCCAGCAGCGCGGTAAACACCAGCACCGCAGGGAAGAAACACAGCATGCCGGAGTAGGCCGCAGCCTTGGCGGTGTTGAATACATCGTGGTCCAGCGCCAGCCAGAGAGTCCTGCGTAAGTGTCGGAGAACGCGTCCCATATCGCTCAAAAGCAAGAGTAGAGCATCTCCATGCCTTCAAGTCATGACATTTCCGGCGGAGCATCCACGCAGGCAATCGCGTTCCGAAAGGACGCGCAGGCACAATTGAATCGCGATCAGGCGTGCGCCTACTTCTGCATCTCCTGGTAGGCGTGGACCCACGCGTTCATCAGGTCGTCCAGGGTGTAGCCGGCCTCGATCTTGCAGTTGCCGAAGGCGTCACCCTTCTTTTCGCAGCGAGCCACCACTTCTCCCTTGGCGTTGTAGAGGGAGAGGCCGTTGGGGCCCTTGGGGACGTCCTTGAAGGCGGGCTCCAGCACCGGCGTAGCGGGTTTGGCGCTTTCGACCGCGGTCCCCGTGGACATCGCGGCCAGCAGAATGAAAGCGGAGAGAGCGCTCATTCCTGACTCCATAAAGTAGTGGGTAATCCCAGTATGCAGATATTTTCTCTCCGCACAAGAGATTTCCGCAGTGATTTACGGCACTCCCGGCCCCTCGATCCGCTAAGTCACGCCGTATCAACTTCCGGCTTGCGCCTGGACTCGTAACAGAATCCCGCATGGCGGAGTGCCCGTGGAGAAGGGGGTCCGGCTGCCCGGCGCGCGTCAAACGATTTATCATGCCGATTTATGAGAACTTGCTCCCCCTACCCTGTCTGCAGAGCGCTGGCGTTTCTCCTGGTCGCGGCCTGTGCGACCCTTTTCATCACAGCCCAATCCACGCCGGTTCCCAACCGGCAACTGGTGTCGAAGGAGCTCAACGCCCGGGTCGACGCGCTGCTCAGAAAGATGACCCTGAACGAGAAGATCGGGCAATTGGCGCAATTCTCTGCCGGTTTCGCCACCGGACCCGGCGCCGCGGGAGTGAATCAGCACTTCGATCAGATGGCGGCCAAAGGACAGGTGGGCTCGTTCTTCAACGTGGTGGGAGCCGAAGCCACCAATCACTACCAGCACATCGCCATGGAGCAGACGCGGCTGCACATTCCGCTCATCTTCGGCCTCGACGTCATCCACGGCCACCGCACCACGTTTCCCATTCCGCTCGCCGTGGCCGCCAGCTTCGATCCGGAAATGGCCGAGATCGTCGCCCGCACCGGGGCCGTGGAGGCCCGCGCCGACGGCGTGCCCTGGGTCTTCTCGCCCATGGTCGACATCGCCCGCGACCCGCGCTGGGGACGCATCGTCGAGTCCAACGGCGAGGACCCCTACCTGAGTTCCGCCCTGGCCCGCGCCTGGGTGCGCGGCTATCAGCAGGGCGATCTCTCCAAGCCCGATTCCGTCGCCGTCAGCGTCAAGCACTTCGCCGCCTACGGGGCCGCCATAGGCGGCCGCGACTACAACGCCACCGACATGAGCCAGATCACCCTCCGCCAGGTTTACCTCAAGCCCTACCAGGCCGCGGTGGAGGAAGGCGCCGCCACGCTGATGAGTTCGTTCAACTCCATCAACGGCATTCCCGCCACCGCCGACCCGCTCACCCTGACCCAGATCCTGCGCCACGAGTGGGGCTTTGACGGTTTCGTCGTCTCCGACTGGGGCGCAGTCGGCGAACTCATCAATCATTCCATCGGCGACGGACCCACCGTGGCCCGCAAAGCCCTGGAAGCCGGCCTTGATATGGATATGCAAGGCAATCTCTTCGGCACCGTCCTCGCCGATCAGGTGCGCTCCGGCAAAATTCCCGAGTCGGTCGTCGATCAGGCTGTTCGCCGCATTCTTCGCGTCAAGTTCGCGCTCGGCCTCTTCGACCATCCATACACCCAACCCAGCGCCCCCTACGAGCCCACTGCGGAAAAGCGCGCTCTCACCCGCAAGGTTGCCGATGAAACCCTGGTCCTGCTCAAGAACGATCCGATCGAAGGCTCAGGAACCCTGCTGCCCCTCACCGGTAAGGCGAAGACCATTGCCCTCATCGGCCCCATGGCCGACAACCAGCGCGACCTGCTCGGCGCCTGGTCCGCCGGCGACCCCAAATACGTCATCACCCTGCGCAAAGCCCTCGAAGAGCGCCTCGGCGCCGATCACGTCCTCTACTCCGAAGGCTGCGGCCTGCTCTCCGGGCAGGATGAAGTGGTTCTCAATCACGTCAACTTCGGCGGCTCGGCGGCGGCCAGCGGTTCCAACGCCGTCCCCGACGATGACAAGACCATCACCGAAGCCGTGGACACCGCGAAGAAAGCCGATCTTGCCCTCCTCGCCCTCGGCGAAAGCGCCAATTGGATGGAAGGCGAAGCCTCTAGCCGCGTCCATCTCGGCTTCACCGGCAACCAGCAAAGGCTCCTTGAAGCGGTCGTCGCTACCGGCAAGCCCGTCGTTCTCATCGTGCTCGCCGGCCGACCGCTCGAGATCAAGTGGGCCGCCGAGCACGTCCCCGCCATTCTCGAGGCGTGGAGCCCGGGCTTCGAGGGCGGCCACGCCATCACCGACATTCTCTTCGGCGACGTGAACCCCTCCGGCAAGCTGCCTGCCAGCCTGCCCCGCGCCGTAGGCCAGGAGCCGCTCTATTACGCGCAAATGCCCACCGGCCGTCCCGCGGGCAACGCCGACCTCAGCCACATGCCCACCGACTCGCTCAATAAGTTCCTCTCCCGATACGTCGATGAGGAGAACTCAGCGATTTTCCCCTTCGGATGGGGCCTCAGCTACACCCGATTCAGCTTCTCCGCTCCCACGGTAAGCCGCGCCGCTGTGCCTGTTAGTGAGGTGCTGGCTGCGTCGCATAAGCCGGTGGTGCAGGTGGGCGTCGATGTGAAGAACACCGGCACCGTTGCCGGCACCGAGGTCGTGCAGATGTATATCCGCAACACCGATGCCAGCGTGGAGCAGCCGGTGCGCGAGCTCAAGGGCTTTGCCCGCGTCACGCTGCAGCCCGGCGAGAGCAAGCACGTCAAGTTCCCGCTGGGCTTCAATGAACTGAACTTCTACAACGTCGACCTGAAGCAGGTGGTGGAGCCCACAACCTACAGGATCTGGGTGGGCGGGAGCTCGCTGGCCACGGCGGAAACGAGTCTGAAAACTATCGAGTGAGGGAGCCGGTCGTCTGAACCCTTACGCTCGCCGGAAAATAATCAGGCGCCCCGTCCGACAAAAGACGAAACGCCTGATCTTTGCGCGAGGCATTCGACCATAAAACGACAGGCTCAGCTCCCCGCTTGGTAATCCTTGTAGTCTTCGGCAAACAGCGTATGGCGGAACACGAACCTGCCCGTGGGCGAATCGGGATAGGGCTGCTCCAACGTGTCGATCAGCGTTTGCACCGGCACGATCACTGCCTTGTCTCCCACCTTTACCTCGCCGTAGTCAATGCGCTGTTTCTCCACCCGCACCGGATCGGAACCCTTGAGCTCCGCCTGCAAATCCAGCCGCACCACCACGCCGGTTTTGGGATCCACAAAAATCTCCCCGTGATAGGGTTCCGTCCCCTTCCAGTTCTTCCAGTTGGCGTTGTTCATGTAATTGCCGGCGCCGCCCGCGGTCTCGGTCCCGCGCATCGCAATGTTGCCCGCCTGGCTGGTCTCCGGGAAGCAGCAATAACTCACCGCGTAGTGACTCTTTTTCTT
The DNA here is from genome assembly GCA_035552555.1 of Occallatibacter sp. GTDB lineage: Bacteria > Acidobacteriota > Terriglobia > Terriglobales > Acidobacteriaceae > Telmatobacter. The sequence goes on along the minus strand of DASZLF010000091.1, from coordinate 35,304 downwards.
GTCCACCGAGAAGGAATACACCGCGGTCTGCATCCCATTCACCATCTCCCAACGCACCCAGTTGATCTTTCCCGCGGCCTGCGCTTCCTGCAAAACTGCGTTCAGTGCCGGCGGCTGTCCTTCCATGGCGATCATCCCGTTATCGCCCCAGTTGGTCTTTTCTTTCGCAGGCGCGTTCTCCACTCCGCCGTGCAGGCTCACCGGCGTCTCGGCCGAAGCCGTATACCGGATGGCCGTGCCCTGAACCGACAAGGTCGCATTGTTCTTGGCCGCGAAGGTGTCTTTCCCCGGCTGCGGATTGTCCTGGAACCGCCGCGTGACCTTGGTCGCGCTCATTGCGGGCAACTGCGCATAAGTCTTGGCGGCATAATCCATCGCCTTGTCGAGCATGGCTTTCTGCGCCGCCGCATCGGGCGCCGCAGCCGTGGAGATGTCGGTCGCCGGCGCCGGCAGCACCGCGCTCCGGATCTCCAGCACATACAGCTGCTCCGTGGTCAACTGCCCCGGCACTTCGGGAGACATGCTGTTCATGGTGCTGTGGGTCAGCTCCTCCGTCAGTTCCACATTCTGCAGCTCGGCCGCCACGTCGGCATCGGACTTGCCTGCCTGGTGCTGGGAAGCCAGCAAATCCTCCAACTGCGCCACGGTCATCTTTTTGGAAGCCGCCCACGCGGACACCGCCACCATCAGTACCAACACCATCCAGCCACTTCGCTTCATCGCTGCCCCTCCAGTTTCCGGCTGAGCCATTGTATCGGCTCGCTGTCCGCGCGCAACGGCATTTTGCGGGTTGATGGTTCGATCGCCCGCGTGGTCTGGAGGTTAGCGTGATTTCGAGTCGGGGAGTTAGCGCGACTTCACCCTGCCAGCGATCTGATCGTACTCATGCTTCGTGATCACGCGCTTTTTCACCAGGTCATACGAGTCGTCGTAAGGACGATTGTCGATGATGCGATGCGCGGCGGCATCGTCGATTCCCGGCAGCGACTTCAGGTCGTCGGCTGAGGCCGTGTTGATATTGACCGGCCCGTGCGCCTTGAGTCCATCCTCCACGCCCTGCGCCACCGCTTTCACGTCCTGAGCGGCCTCTTTGGTTGCCTTGGCGGTGTCCTGGCGGATCTGGTCAGGGCTGCGCTGCCGGGGAGTGCAGGCGGCGAGGGAAAGCAATAGCAGGGAGGCGACAAACATGCTCTTCATAGTTGTTTCGATGCGCTCCGCCCCGCCTCCGCTTTAGCCGGCCCGACAAGAATCCTCCGCCCCCCGCCGCCGCTGTGTAACACTGTTGCCAACCAGGAGGGCTAACCATGCAAACCCGGATTCAGGGCACCACCATGCCGGTACTGGAGGTGCAGCTTGATCCCAACGAGAGCGTCTTCTCTGAAAGCGGCGAGCTTTCGTGGATGACGCAATCCATCCAGATGACCACCCACACGCAGATGGGCGGAGGCGGAGGCCTTTTCGGCGTGTTCAAGCGCGCCGTCGCGGGCGGCAGCATCTTCATGACCGAGTACCGCGCCCTCCAGTATCCCGGCGAAGTCGCGTTTGCTACCAAGGTCCCCGGCCACATCGTGCCCGTGCAGTTGACCCAGGGCATGGAGTACATGGTCCATCGCCACGGCTTTCTCTGCGCTACCCCGCAGGTCACGCTCAGCATCGGTTTTCAGCAGTCGCTCGGGGCCGGCATCTTCGGCGGGGACGGATTCATCCTCCAACGTGTCGGCGGCAACGGCACTGCGTGGCTCGAGCTCTCCGGCGAGCTGATAAAGAAGGACCTCGCTCCCGGCGAAGTGCTGCGCGTTCATCCCGGGCACGTGGGCGCATTTCACGCTTCGGTCTCCTTTCAGATCACCATGGTTCCCGGCATCAAAAACATGATCTTCGGCGGCGACGGCCTCTTCCTCGCCCAGCTCATGGGGCCAGGCTCGGTCTGGCTGCAAACCCTGCCCATCTCGCGGCTTGCGCATCAAATTGGAGAGTACCTCCCGGCGCGCGGACACGAGGCGCCCGCTGCGGTCGGCGGTGGACTCCTGGGCGGCATTGTCGGATCCATCCTCAGCGGAGGCGAGTAGCTGTTGAAGAACGTTTGCCCATGAACGCAACCAACGGAACCCCACGCACCCGCGGGCGCACGCTCCGCAGCGATATCCTCTTCGCCTTCGCAGTGGCCGTTGCCTGCTACCTGGCGTGGCTCCTGCGCCATGTGCTGCTGCTGCTTTACGTCAGCGCTCTTTTCGCGGTTGTGCTCAAGCCGCTGGTTTGCTTCATCTCCGACCTGCGCTTCGGCCGCTTCCGCCCCTTCCGCAAGGTCGCCATCTTCGTCTTGCTCCTCGCCGTCATCGGCGGACTCACCGCCTTCGGGTTCGTCGCCATCCCCCCGGTGGTCAGCGACCTCGACGATTTCACCAGGGAAGTGCCCGCCCGCCTGCCTCACATTCTCGACGCCTTACGGCGCATTCCCTTCGCCGGCCACATCAACACCGACGCCCTCACCGCGCGCGTTGAAGGCGCCATTACGGATTCCGCCAGCTATGTCCTGCATTCGTTGAAGAACTGGGCCGGCGCCATCTTCAGCATCGCCATGTGCCTCATCCTCACCGTCTACTTCAGCCTCGAAGGGGATACGGCCTATCATTGGGTGCTCTCCCTGGTCCCCATCGACTACCGCGACCGCCTCGATCACGCGCTCCGCCGCGCCGAAGGCCGCATGGGAAAATGGCTTCTCGGGCAGGGAACTCTCATGCTCATCCTCGGCCTGGCCAGCACTGTCACCTATCTGGCCCTGCACGTGCGCTATGCCTATGCGCTGGGATTCCTCACCGGCCTGCTCAACATTATTCCCGTGGTCGGCGCCGCGGTCTGCATCGCGCTGGCTCTGCTGGTGGCGGCGGTCGACTCCTGGGGACGCGTGCTCGGCGTGGCCATCTTCTATGCCGTCTACATCAACCTGGAGAACTCGTTTTTAATCCCGCGCATCATGAAGTCCAGAGTCGATCTGCCCGGCCTTTCCATCCTCGTGGGATTGCTCATCGGCTCCGAGGTCGCCGGCGTTGTAGGGGCGCTGGTTTCCGTCCCCACCGCGGTGCTGGTATCGGTCCTCCTGGATGAATACCTGGTGGTCAAAGACGAAAATCCATCAGTGGCTGTGAACACCGTGTCCCGCCGGTGAAGCGATCGCCGCCCTGAACGGCCGCGTTTTGCCCGAAGCAGCCCAGCCGATCGCAACTGCCCACCCGAAGAGCGTCCAACCCAGCAGGACATTCACAGCGGCGATCCAGCCGCTCGACTCGCAATCCCGGTAGAGCGCCAGCCCCGTGGGCAGAAGATAAAAGCCGAATACGATCGCGAACAACAGCAGATGCGCCGGTCCCAGCAAGGCGGAAGTATTGTGAGCCAGTCCAAGGCCAAAACAGAGGACAGTGAGCGCAGCAAGTCCTCCAACGATCATCAATCGAAGCAGATGAGTCATAGGCCACCCCCGATCAGTGCGGCTCAAGTCTAGCGCTGAACCGGGGGCAGTGCAATTCGTATGGCAGAAATCCGTTATCACTGCATCAAAGCGGACCGGATTCCCGCATCGACCGCGCACTTCATTACGCCGCTCTCGGCAAACAGATGTACCAGTCCTCCGCTCAGCGTCGGCATGCCGCCCGCCGGCCCCATCACCGGCCGCGCACGCTTGGCCATCTTCAGGTCGCCCGTCCCCTGCGCATCGAGAACCATCTGCGCCAGTTTGCGTGCCATGGGCAGATCGAAGCTCTCAGCCACAAACACCAGCTTGCCGCGAGTGGTGATGGTGACCGGCCCTTCGTTGGTGGAGTAGACCTGCTCCACCGTTCCCGCCGGCGCATCCGCGGGAGTGGACTTCTGCGCATCCGTATCGCGCTTCAAACCCGAGTACTTCCGCCCCAGCGAATCGGCATAGAGCTGCGCAAACGCCGTTGCCGCCGCCTGGCTTTTCCACGCCGAAAGATAAAACAGCGAGATCGACTTCGTATCCGCCTGCTCCGCCGCTGTCTTCGCGCTGAGCCGCTGTCCGGCCCAGTAAATGCCGCCATCCCACGCCGGCGTCAGGTCCCGCGATGCCGCCTCGCCCCCAAAAAGCTGCGAGAGAATGTGAAGATCCAACTCGCCCACCTGCCCGATATCGTAGGGCTTATACACCGCGTCCACCAGCGGATGAATGTCCGGGATCAGCGGAACCACCGGCACCTTGGCCTTTTCAAACTCCCGCGGATTGATGATCTCCCAGGTCGAGCTCGGCGGCCGGTCCAGCGCCCCCGCAAACGCCGCCTCCCGACCCTTGTCCATCCACACATCCTGCTCGAAACTCAGGCCCTCGCGATAAGGAAACAGCAGCGACTCCGTCAGCAGCAGCGGCGCCCGCGCCATCACCGGCGAGTCCGACGAACTCTCCATGTGCTGCTTGATGATGTCCACCACCTCCGGATCCTTGAGCAGGCTCTTGCCCATCGGCTTCAGCACGTCGTCCATCATCACCGCCGTGGCCTGACCCTCCGCCACCGCCTCCCGCGCGGTGTCCATCTCGTCTTTGGCAAGATGATCCACGTCGTCCTTGTAGTTGGTCGACACATCGTCGGGCGTCTGGTCGCTCCACTTTTCCAGGTCGACGTGCTGATCCTGCAGCGCGTGCGTCAACTCATGCGCCAGCACCGACTTCTGGTCGTCGATGCTCACCCAGTCCAGCATGTTCACGGTCTTGGTCTTGGAGTCGTAGTAGGCCATGATCTGCTCTTTCAGCAGCACCAGCAGAAACGGCTTCAGGTCGAAGTCATGATCCAGCAGCCCGAATTTCTTGAGCACGATCTCCCCGCGTTGCAGCCGCTTCGCGCCCTCGTCCTCGTTAAACTTCTCCGTCAGGTACCCCTCCACTTCCGCCCGGCTCTTGATTTGCCGCTTCACGTGGCTCTTGATGGGCAAACCCGTCTCCTCCGACGAGAACTTCATCAGCTGATCCACCAGCGCGAAAAGCTGCTTGGCCTGCTTCGGCGTGATGTGCGTTTCCGGGGCCGGCTTGCCCTGCGCTTTGGCCTGTCCCGAATCCTGCCCCGAGTCCTGCCCTGCCCCGCTGCCGGGCTTTACCGGAGGTGCCGGAGTCTGTCCCGCCGCCAGAAACGCCGTCAGGCCCAATATCGCGGCTAGAACCCACGTGAATGCGGGTCTTCCCGCCGCTTCAAACTGCTTCTTCATGCCTGCTCCTCACCTTTTTCGCATATCCCGGCTGGGTCTTAGCTCAAGGCTATAATTAGGATGCGGTGGAGCGGAATTCGCACGTTTTTTTATCCGCCCCGCTTCGCACCGGATTCCCTCCATGACCGACATCGCCCTCGCCGCATCCCTCCCGGCCACCCCTCTCACCGTATGGCTTGCTTCGGGGGAATCGCAGCTCAACTCAGGCCCCTGGCACGGGGTGGTCACGCCTTTACAGTTGGACGCGCTGCGCGGCGAAACAGCGGCCCTGGCCTCCGCCGCCGCCCTGCACGATGCGGGATGGCTGCGTCGCGTCGAAGTGCGCGGCGAAGACCGATTCCGCTGGCTCAGCGGAATGGTCACCAATACCGTCAATGACCTGCCCGCCAATGGCGGTGCCTGGAACCTGGTGCTGAACGCCCAGGGACGCATCCAGGGCGACCTCACCGTGTGGCGCGAAGACGACCGGCTCGAAATCGAAGTTGCCGCCGATCAGTACGATCGACTGCTCGCCCACCTCGACCACTTCATCATCATGGACGACGTGGAACTGGCGCCGGTGGAAGGCCAGACCGCCCTCGGCCTCACCGGTCCCAGGGCCGGCGAAATCCTGGGCCGCCTGGGCCTTCCCGTATTGCCGGAACCGCTCACTCAGACCCGCGCCGAGTGGAACGGCATGTCCCTCGCCATCCGCCGAGGTTATGGCGTTCTGGCCGAACACTACCAGCTCTGGACCCCCGTCGCCACCGTGGCCAAGCTCTGGAAGTTCCTTCTCACCGGGGGCGCCTCGCCCGTGGGATCGGCGGCTCTCGAAGGCTTCCGCGTCGCCGAAGGCATTCCCACCTACGGGGTCGATATCCTCGAGCGCCATCTGGCCCAGGAAACATCGCAGATGCGCGCCCTCCACTTCAGCAAGGGATGCTACCTCGGCCAGGAGATCGTGGAACGCATTCGCAGCCGCGCCAGCGTGCATCGCCACCTCCGCCAACTGGAACTGGACGGCCCGCTTCCGGCCCCGGGCACGGACCTCACCCAGGATGGCGTGGTCTCGGGTCACGTCACCAGCGCCGCCGATCTGCCGCTCAGCGGAGGCATCCGCCGTTTCGCCCTGGCCATAGTCGGCGCCGAAGCCGAGGCCCGCAACCATCCCTTCACCTACCAGGCGGGAGACACCGCCGGAACCGCCCGCCTTCTCACCGGGCCCCCAACGTTGTGAACCGGGACAGGATCATCCAAAACTCATGAGCGATACGCCGAAATTCGAAGTCATCGACCGCCGCAAGCACAAGGCCGAAGAAGAAGAACGCGAAGCCGCGCAACAGCCTGCCGTGCAGCAACCTGCCCCGCAGCAACCCACCGCGGAAAAGCCCGCAGAAGACGCGTCCGGACCACGCCTGGTCACCAGCGAACCCTCCGCAACGGAAACCGCGGACGGCGAATTTGCCGGCGAACCGCCCCTGCCGCCTCCACCCTCCGCCGAGGAGAGCCAGGAGCAGAAGTTCGCCTACGACGCCTCCTCGCAGCGACTGGAAGACCTGGTGCGCGCGCAGAATCCCGGCATGGGCCCCCAGCCCCCGGTCAATTTCGAACAGCTCGTCCAGCAGTTCTACCTTTCCGCCATGATCCAGATGGGCGCCGGAACCCAGGAGGGCCAACGGCCCCGCGTCGACATCCTGGGCGCCCGGCAGACCATCGACCTGCTCGGCATCCTGGCCGAAAAGACCAAGGGAAATTTGACGCCCCAGGAAGACCGCATGCTCCAGGCTGTCCTGTTTGAAGCGCGCATGGCCTTTCTCGAGCTTACCAACATGATTACCATGCAAGGCGTGCAGGCTCCACCGCCTCCGGCTCCCAAGCGCTGATGCGGGCACGGCTCAATTCCCGGGAACTGATCCAATCGCGAAATATGCTCACAACATTTCCGTGCCCCGTCTTGTCGCCTTCTTTCTGGCGACAGGGCGGGAAACCCCAAAGGCCCTCGATCGGATGAACGGCAAACTCACATTCCTGGGCACCGGAACGTCGATGGGCGTCCCCACCGTGGGCTGCAACTGCTCCGTCTGCACCTCCGCCGACCCCCACGACCGCCGTCTCCGCCCCTCCGTCCTGGTGCGCTGGAACGAATCCGGCCAGGAGCGCGTCGTGGTCATCGACACCGGCCCCGATTTTCGCGAGCAGGCCCTCCGCCAGCACCTCGCCCGGGTGGACGCCGTGTTCTACACCCATGGCCACGCCGACCACATCCTGGGCATGGACGACCTGCGCCCGCTCAGCTTTGTCGCTCATCACGAAGGCGGCTCCATTCCGCTCTATGCCGCGCAGCAGACCGCCTCCGTCCTCGAACGCATTTACGAATACACGTTCTCTCCCACCGCCACTTACGCCACCCGCGCCCGCGTTGAGATCCGCCCCCTCACTGATCGCACCTTGGTTCACGGCGTCGAATTCGTGCGCGTACCCGTCCTCCATGGCGGCATGGAGGTGGCCGGCTTCCGTTTCGGCGATGCCGCCTATCTCACCGACGTGAGCGCCATACCCGAGTCGAGTTTCGCGCTCCTCCGGGGCCTGGAAACCCTGGTGCTCCCCGCCCTCCGCCACAAGCCCCACCCCAGCCACGCCACCGTTGAGCAGGCCGTCGAATGGGCGCAACGCATCGGCGCGTGCCACTCCTGGCTCACCCACATTGCCCACGAGCTGGGCCACGAGGAAACCAACCGCATGCTTCCCCAGGGCGTCGCCATGGCCTACGACGGACTCGAAGTCGAAGTACATTTCCCCAGTCCAGCCGGCTCTACCGCAGGTCACTGCGCATGATTCCCGTCTATCGCGGTATCCGCGAGGTCATCGAGGACTTCGGTCCCGCCATCGCCGCCATCGGCAACTTCGACGGTGTGCATCTCGGCCATCGCCAGATCCTCGCCGCCGTAGTCGCCGAAGCGCGCCTCCGCGGCATGCTCGCCGTGGCCATCACCTTCGATCCCCACCCCGATTGGTTGCTGCGGCCCCAGCAGGCCCCGGGCCTCCTCACTCCCATGGAGCACCGCGTTTCCTTGCTCGCCGCCACCGGCGTGGATGCCATCGTGGTCCTGAGCTTCGACGAAAAGCTGGCCTCGCTGACGGCGCACCAGTTCGCCGAGTGGGTACTGGTCGATGCGCTCGGCGTCGTCGGCCTGCACGAGGGCGGCAGCTTCCGCTTCGGCCATAAAGCCGAGGCCGGCATCCTCGAACTGGTGGAGTTGGGCAGGGAATTCGGTTTTGGCGTCACCGTCCATCCCGCGGTGCGCGTGCACGGAATTGAAGTCTCCAGTTCCGCCATCCGCGACCGCGTTGCCGCCGGCGACGTGAAACGCGCCCGCTGGATGCTTGGCCGCCCCTTCGCCATTCGCGCCACGCAGAAGCGCGACCGCGGCGTAGGCGCCCGCCTGCTCGTTCCCACCGTCAATCTCGCAGCCTACGAAGGCCTGCTCCCCGCCCATGGCGTTTATGTGACGCTCCTGCGCGTCGCCGGACGCTGTTTCCAGGCCGTCACCAACGTAGGCAACCGTCCCACTTTTGAAGGCGCCGGTTTCAGCGTAGAGACCCACATCCTCAACTTCGAACCGTTAGAAATGGACGCCCAGACGCCGCTGGAGCTTGAATTCCTGATGCGCCTCCGCGGCGAGCAGCAATGGCCCACCCCCGAAGCCCTGAAGGCGCAAATCTTCAAAGACGTAGCCCGCGCAAAGCGCTACTTCCGGCTCCTTTAACGAAAGATCCGTGCCCCGTCAGGCGCAAAGCGTCTCTTTCAGCCAATTCCGACACGAAAGCTCCGTGCCCCGTCCTTGCGACTTTTTTCTGTCGCAAGGGCGGAGCACGGAGCTGTGCTGCGGATCCAACTTCCTAAAGAACTGGCTCCCGCACCAGGAAGGAAAACCACTTCATCGTCCAGGTTCGAGCGCTGGCCTCACCACCGGCTTCGGCCTCACTGGCTCGGCCACCGAAGGCAGAGCCGGCCTTACCAGCGGAAGCGACACTGGCTTGGCAGGCAATTGGCTGGCCGGCCTGAGCGCCGTGGGCGCCAAAACACGCGGCACAACGGGACTCCCCGTCGTGGCTGAACGGGGCAAAGTAAAGCTTCCAACACGAGTTTTAGCCACCGTTGGGGCCGGCGGCCTTAGCTGCGATGCGGGCCGTACAGGCGCCTCGCTCTTCGCCTGCAGCAGCGTGTTTTTCTCCTCGTCCTGGTCGCCGAGAAATCTCTCGTCATCCTTGCCCGCGATGGCCTGCTTCATCACTGCCAGCCAGATGGGCAGCGCCGCCCGCGCTCCCGTTTCCTTTTCCCCCAGCGACTCGCGGCTGTCGTATCCCACCCACACGCCGCACGTGATCGACGGCGAGAACCCCAGGAACCACGCATCCGTAAAGTCGCTGGTGGTGCCCGTTTTGCCTCCCAGCGGATGATGCAACTGCGCCGCCGCCGCGCCCGTTCCATGCGCCGTCACCGCTCGCAGCAACGTCATCATGGTGCGGGCCGTCTGCTGGCTGATCACTTCCTTCACCGCCGGCGCCTGTTCCCACAGCGTGATGCCGTCCGCATTCGACACTTTGCGGATCAGCCGCGGCTGCACCCGGATGCCGTCATTGGGAAACACCGAATACGACGCCACCTGCTCCTCGAGATTGATCTCTGCCGCACCCAGCGCAATGGGCAGATAGGCCGGAATATTCGACGTCACCCCGAAGCGGTGCGCCATGTCGATCACCTTGTGGATTCCCACTCGCGCCGCCAGCTTCAGGGCGGGAATATTCCGCGACTCCGCAAACGCATTGGTGATGGTCATCGCGCCCTTGTAATTGTTCTCGTAATTGTGCGGCGTATAGCCGGCAAAGCTTACCGGGCCGTCCACGATGATGTCGTCCGGCTTCACTCCATCCTCAATCGCGGTCGTATACACATACGGCTTGAAGCTCGACCCGGTCTGCCGCTCCGCCTGCGTCGCGCGGTTGAACACCGAAAGCGCATAATCGCGCCCTCCCACCATCGCCAGCACGTCCCCGGTGGTGTTGTCCATCGTCAGCAGCGCGCCCTGCACACCCGAATCCTGCTCCAGCGTGGCCCGCCGCGCGCCGCCTTCGAAGCCATCCGTCAGATGCACGTAAATCACGTCGCCGATCTTCACCAGCGCGTCGCCGTAGCGCTGCCCCGTCCACTTCCAGTCCTCAGGCTCCAGCACTACCTCGTCGGAGCCGATGCGCGCGCGTATCTCCAGCGGAAGCACCTGCTCCACCACCGCGTGGACATAATCGCCGGGCCGCGCCGGCAGCGCCCAATCGGGATGCTTGTAGCTCTCCGCGTCGGCTCCCTCTGCGATTACGTTTTCCAGCTTGCCCTTCCAGCCGTGGCGCCGCTCATAGGTGGCCAGCCCATCCAGAACCGCCTGGTTGGCGGTCTTTTGCAGGTCCAGGTCCAGCGTGGTGTCCACCCGCAAACCGGCCTCGTGCACCTCGTCGGTGCCAAACTGCTTTTCCAACTCCCGCCGCACTTCCTCCTGAAACCACGGCGCCACCGAGCCTTCCGGCTGCGCCAGGCGCAGCCCCAGCCCGGTCTGACGCGCCCGCTCTGCCTCCGCGTGCGGAATCACCCCGTCTGACTCCATTTCGCTCAGCACCAGGTTGCGCCGCTTCAGCGCCTTCTCCGGGTTCAAAATCGGCGAGTACGCGTAGGGTCCCTTGGGCAGCCCGGCCAGCAGCGCCGCCTCGGTCAGGTTCAGGTCTTTCGCGTGCTTTGAGAAGTAGTACTCTGACGCCGCCTCGAACCCGTACATGCCGCTGCCCAGGTAAATCTGGTTGCCGTAGAGCGTGAAGATCTGCTCCTTGGTAAAGGTGCGCTCAATCTGGATGGCGAGATACGCCTCCTGCAGCTTGCGCACCGCGGTGCGGTCGGCGGAGAGAAACAGGTTTCGCGCCAGTTGCATGGTCAGCGTGGAAGCGCCCTGCGCCCGCCCGTGAGAACGCAGATCGTGCCACGCCGCGCCCCAAATGCGGAAAAAATTGATGCCGCCGTGCGACTCGAAATCCTTGTCCTCGATCGAGATCACCGCCTGCCGCAATACCGGCGCAAAGTCGTTGTAATTGATCACCACCCGCCGCTGCAGCGCGAACGACCCGATCACCCGCCCCTTCTGGTCGTAGAGATCGGTGGTAGCGGACGGACGGTAGCGTTCCAGGTCGGCAATCTGCGGCAAGTCAGAGGAATAAACCAGCGTGAGCCCCGCCAGCGTCCCGGTAATGATCGCCAGAATCACCAGGATTCCGATGGCCGCCTTGCCCGCCAGTTTGCGGCGCAGGCGCGGTGGGCGCTCGTCCGGATCAAGCCGGTTGGTACGGCCAAGTCCTCGCGGTTCCACAAGTTGGGCTGGGGTAACCAAGCGCGTCACGCCTCAAGGCATCTCTCGTGCGAGCAGTCTCGTGCGAGCATCCTCGTACGAGCAGGGGAGACAATGCTGAATACAGTTGAGCGTAGCACGGGTTTGGCCGCGCCGCAGTGATCATCGGGCCCAGGGAATCAGGGAGTGCAAGAGGAGACGGTTTTTGCCAATTTGGAGTGTGGGCCATCCCACCCTCGCGCCAGAAAAAAGGCGCGAAGATGGGGCACGGGAGATTCTTGCCGGCCCCGCTTATGCCGGGGTTCGTTTTTTCCCACCGTCACGCCAGGAAAGGGAAACACGAGCCTCGGGCGCAAAAAAGCCCGCGCGGAAGCATCTCCGCGCAGGCCATTTCTATCTGAATTTCAGGTATTTAGCCGTTCTTCGCCTTCAGAATCGCCAGCGCCTTATCCAGCGGCTGGTCTTCCTTTGGCGGCGTCTCTTCCAACTCGTCCTCGTTGGTCTGGCCCACCTGCACCGTGGGGTTCACGGCCTCATCCTGAATCTTCTTGCCGTCCGGTCCTTCGTACTTGGCCACCGTCAGAATCAGCGCCGCGCCGTCGGGCAGATCGATGGTCTTCTGCATCGATCCCTCGCCGAACGTCCGCTCGCCCACTACGTCGCCGCGTTTGGCGCCCTCGATGGCTGATGCCGCCAGCTCCGCCGCTCCATAGGTTCCGCGATTCACCAGCACCACCACCGGCGCGGCGGTCAGATACTTCGCCGGATCGGCCGTAAATGTCTGCTTGGGAACCTTTTGCCCTTCCAGCATGGCCAGCGTGCCCTGGTTGATGAAGAAGTTGGCCAGCCGCAGCCCCTCCTCCTCATCGCCGCCGGAGGCATCGCGCAGGTCCAGCAGGATTTTGCGGCTCTTGTTGCTCTTGAGCTTCGCGGCAATCTCATCCACCCGCGCCTTCGAAATCACTCCCGGCTTGAGGTACAGAATCGACGCATTCTCATACTGCTGTTCGGTCAGCGGCGGCATCGGCACAATGGCCCGCGACAGCGTCAGCTTGTCCGGATCGGGCTTGCGCGGGCGCACCAGAGTAATGATGACGCTGCTTCCCGGCTTGCCCTCCAGCAGCATCCGAATCACCGCCAGCGACAGCTCTCGCGTCGACTGGTCCCCAATGGACTCAATCACGTCGCCATCGGCAATATGCTCATGATCCGCGGGGGAGTTGGGCAGCACATCCACCACCGTGGCATACCCGAAGCGCTTGGACACCGTGACGCCGATCTGCGCCACGCCCGTGGTCGGCCGCTCCTTGAAGATCTTGTACTCGGTCGGGGTCAGGTAGCTGGAGTCCGCATCGAGCGATTCGAGCAGCCCGTGCAGCGCGCCCGTGGTCACGTTCTGCATGTTGGGCTCGGTCACGTAGTCGCTCTGAATGCGCCGCAACACCTGCTGGTAGACGTTGATTTGGTTGTAGGCGCCGTCCTGTTCGCCGCCGGCATGCACGCCGAACCAGCCAAACTCGCCCAGGGCGAAACCGAGACCGAGAGCCGCGAACACCGCCGCTCCCAGCACAAAAATCATTCGTTGAAAAAATCGAGACACAGACACCTCAGCGGCCAAGGGGAGAAACCGCTCACTCTATAGACGCTATGATACCGCAACCGTCGCTTTTCCCCACTTAAGGGCAGGAACAGCCCCCTCTGAAATCGCAGGAATGCATTATTCCATTTGCAGCACGCGCTACCCAGCAAAGTATTGGCGGGGCTTGGATCAGGTTTCGGTAATTCTGAGAGAATCCACAATGCGCTGGATCCTGCCTATCTCGACGTCCTGTCTCTCGGATTTCACATTGTAGGTGATGTAAACCAGAATGGAGCCGCGCGCCAGCCACCATTCAGCCCAGAATTCATTGTCCTTTTCATACGTGCAACTTAAGCCGAAGTAGTTCACTGAATCTATCTCGCTTGCTCGACGCTCGCCACTGCCTTTTTGAGAAAACTCCATCACCTCGGCTCGACCAACATCTCCATCTGGCTTCCGGACCGCGCTGACCTGCAGCACGCCGTGTCCCGTGCCCGCGCTAAAGGAGGTGCCTTGAGGCTCCTCCGAATGAGACCAGCCTGCGGGAAGTTCGACGGACCACCACTCAGAAGAGTAGATGTGGGGCTTGTTTTGGCATCGGTGTCGCGTATTCACAATTGAACCCGAGTGTACCGCGACCGGTTCGCTCTAAGTGGTCGGTCGACAGGCTGGAACTTACGCGGTTTCATCCATTCTCTTGATCTCCGCAACTCGCCTCCAGGTGGGACAATGGCACCTATGAAAGCCCTGGTCCTCACCGAGTACAGCCGCCTGGAGTTGCTGGACGTGGACCGTCCCGCCCCCGGCCCCGGCGACGTGCTCATCCGGGTGGCCGCCTGCGGCATCTGCGGCAGCGATGTGCACGGCTACGACGGCTCGTCGGGCCGGCGCATTCCGCCCCTGGTGATGGGCCATGAGGCCGCGGGAACCGTGGCCGCTGTGGGCCCCGCCGCAGCGGGCTGGCCTGCCGTCCGCCGATTCCGCACCGGCGATCGCGTCACCTTCGATTCCACCGTCTATTGCGGCGAATGTCCCTTCTGCCTCCGCGGCCAGATCAATCTCTGCGACCGCCGACAGGTGATCGGCGTCTCCCCGGGCGACTACCGCCGCAACGGAGCCTTTGCCGAATACATTGCGGTGCCCGAGCGCATCGTGTACCCGCTGCCAGGCGATATTCCCTTTGCGGAAGCAGCCATGCTCGAAGCCGTTTCCGTGGCCCTGCACGCCGTTGCCATCACCGGCGTCCGCGGAGGAGAAACCGCCCTGGTAATTGGCGCCGGCATGATCGGCCTGCTCACCCTGCAGGCAGCGCGCGCCGCCGGCTGCAGCCGCGTCTTCGTGGCCGATGTGGACCACACCCGCCTGCGTCTGGCCCAGTCGATGGGAGCGACGGAGGTGCTGCATTCCTCCGAAGACGACCCGGTCCGCGAATGCCGGCGCCTCACCGATGGCGCGGGCGTGGACCTGGCCTTCGAAGCCGTGGGCCGCGACCAAACCGTGGCCGCCGCCATCCACGCCGTCCGCAAGGGCGGAGCCGTCACTCTTATCGGCAACATCGCGCCGCAAGTGGCCCTGCCCCTGCAGCATGTGGTCTCCCGCCAGATACGCCTGCAGGGCTCCGCCGCCTCCGCCGGAGAATATCCCCAGGCCATCGAACTCCTCCAGTCGGGCCGCATCCAGGTCAAGCCGCTCATCACCGCGGTCGCGCCGCTCGAGGACGGGCCGCGCTGGTTTGAGCGCCTCCACGCCGGCGAGCCGAACGTGATGAAGATCGTTCTCGCCCCCGCGCCGGAGACGCCCCATGAGTGAAAACCTGTTCGATCTCTCCGGCCAGGTGGCGCTGGTTACGGGAGCCAGCCGCGGCCTCGGCCAATACTTTGCGCGCGCGCTGGCCCGCGCCGGAGCCGACCTCATCCTCACCAGCCGCAGACGCGAGTCGCTGGCCGAATTCGCAGCCGAAATTCACGCCCTCGGCCGTCGCGCCGTCGCCCTCGAACTCGACGTGCGCAATCCCGCCAGCATCGAGCGCATGGCCGCCGATGCCCAGGCCGCTTTCGGCCAGGTCCACATCCTCGTCAACAACGCCGGCTGCAACGTCCGCAAGCCCGCCGTCGACGTCACCTGGGACGATTGGAACCTGGTGCTCGACACCAATTTGCGCGGCAGCTTTTTTGTGGCCCAGGCTATCGCCCGCGGCATGATCGCGCGCGGCTATGGCCGCATCGTCAACATCGGCTCCGTCACCAGCGTCTTCGGCTACGCCGGCCTGGCTCCCTACGGCGCCAGCCGCGGCGGCATTCGCCAACTCACCATGAGCCTGGCCGCCGACTGGGGACCGCACGGCGTCACCGTCAACTGCCTCGCCCCGGGCTGGTTCAAAACCGCCCAGAATCAAGTGCTGTATGAGGACCCGGAGTGGGTGGAGTACCTGGTCGAGCGCATCCCGGTCCGCCGCCCCGGCATGCCCGGCGACCTCGACGGCGCCATCGTCTTTCTCGCCTCCGAGGCCAGCCGCTACATCACCGGACAGACCCTGCTGGTCGATGGGGGCATCTCCGTCGGATCCACCCGCGCCACGATCGCCAAAAAGACAAACCGCTAACCGGCAAGAATCTCCCGTGCCCCATCTTCGCGCCTTCTTTCTGGCGCGAGGGTGGGCGGCCACGAACCCTGACCAGCCTCTCTCCGAAGAGCCGTCCACTCATTCTCAATCTCAACCGGCCCAATCTCTCCTGACGCCCAGGCCCGAAAACTTGTCCACGGATACTCCTCTGGTTTCGAACACAACCCACGTTTCACCGGATTGCGATGGACGTACCGCAACTGGGTCACGAATCCCGCGTGATTCCGCACATTGTGATCGAAATAGCGGGCCTGCCAGAATGGAGACCCGCCTGCCGTTCGTTTCTTCTCTTGCCGGGCTCGAACGGCGATCCTGGTCTTGAGGGTTTCCATGGTCTTTGCGACCGTTCCATCTGGAGGCTCGCTGACCAGAAGATGAACATGCTCTGGCATCACCACATAGGCATATACACGCATCCGAAAGCGTCGGCGAACCGATTCGAGTGCGAGCAGGAATTCCTCCTGCATGTTCATCTGCGCCAGAAACGGCTGGCGGTGGTAACAGCTGAACGTGAGGAAATGCGTTTGCCCTGAATGATGAAGACGGTACAGTCCATCCGGCATGGCGCCCTGCCTGTTGAAAGGAATGATTGGAACTATGGTACGCCGGAGTTTGTAGTCTCCCGCCCTTGCGCCAGAAAGAAGGCGCAAAGACGGGGCACGGAACTGTGCTGCGAATCCAACTTCCTAAACAACGGCTCCCGCACCAGCAAGAAGCTCAAACGTGGAGCGACAAGAATCTTCCGTGCCCCATCTTCGCGCCTTTTTTCTGGCGCGAGGGTGGGCGGCCACGAACCCCGTCCTGCAAGCAAACCGCATTTTCGGACCACAGGCCTCGCGTCGAACGCAGCCGTTGACAACCGCCCGCCATATAGTCTACTTTGCAATACAAAGCGAGGCACCCGTGACCGACCTCCACAAGGCGCTCGGCGACATCAGCAGCATTCGCCGGCAGATGGCCCGCACCACTGAGTTTCGCGGCTACGGCCCCGCCACCCTGGCCTCCACCGGTCTCTTCGCCATCCTTGCCGCCGCGGCGCAGGCGCGTTGGCTGCCCGATCCGGCAGCGCACATCCCCGCTTATCTCGGCATCTGGATCACCACCGCTATCGTCTCCGCGGCGCTGATCGCCACCCAGATGTACACCCGTACCCGCCGCATCCACTCCGGCATGGCCGACGAGATGATTCGCATGGCCGCGGAGCAGTTTCTTCCCTCCGCCATCTCCGGCGCGCTTCTTACCTTCGTCCTCGCCGCGTATGTTCCCGCCGTGCTGTGGATGCTGCCCGGCCTCTGGCAAATCACTTTCAGCCTTGGCGTCTTCTCTTCCTGCCGGTTCCTGCCTCGTCCCATGGTCGCGGCCGGCGTCTGGTACCTGCTCACCGGCCTCTTCTCTATCGCTCTCGGCGACGGCCGCGCCTTCTCGCCGTGGACCATGGGCATTGCTTATGGCGCGGGCCAACTGCTGGTGGCCGCCATTCTGCTCCTCACCCGCCAGGAGGTGGACGATGCAGGCTAAAGCCCGCTCCAGCGAAGGCCGATTCGCTTATGAAGGCCTCGATCGCGTCATTCACGAGCGCGCCCGCCTCAGTGTGCTCACGTCCCTGGTCACCAATCCCAAGGGGGTCTCATTCGGCGATCTCAAGCAGTTGTGCTCGCTCACCGACGGCAATCTGAATCGCCATCTGCGCGTGCTCGAAGATGCAAAGATGATTCACATCGCCAAGTCCCACGACCGCAATCGCCCGCAGACCATCTGCCGCATCACCGCTTCCGGCCGCCAACGCTATCTCGAATATCTCTCCACCCTCGAGCAGGTGGTTAAAGATGCGGCCCAAGCTGCCGGCGCGGCAAAAAGCGCCCAGCCCGATAAGCATTCTCGCGAAACCGCGGGCACCGGCCTTCTCTCCGGCCTGCGCCCTTCGCGCGTTTGAAATTTTTTGCACGAAAACTTTGCAGTGCAAAGTCATTGCCCGGTCCGGTATCGCTCTCCAAGTTCCTCCGAGGGTCAACCCATGCAGATCGACCTTTCCCAACCACTACACGTCGCCATCATCATGGATGGAAACGGCCGTTGGGCGGCGCGGCGCGGCCTGTCCCGCGTGGCCGGCCACCGCGCCGGACTGGCCGCCGCCCGGCGCATCGCCGAACACGCGCCCGACATCGGCATCGGCTGCCTCACCCTCTATGCGTTCTCCTCCGATAACTGGCGCCGGCCCGCCGGCGAGGTCGAAAGCATCTTCTGGCTGTTGCGCGCATTCCTGCGGCTGGAGACAGATCGGCTCCGCCGCCGCGGCGCACGACTCCAGGTCATCGGCCGCCGCGATCGCCTGCCGCAGAATGTTCTTCGCGTTATCGAGAATGCTGAAGCCGCCACCGCCGCCGGCCGCCGCCTTCACCTGCGCGTGGCCATCGACTATTCGTCGCGCGATTCCATCGCCAACGCCGCCTGCGCCTGCATCGGCTCCGCAAACGCACAGCCTCTCTCCCCCGACTCGCTGCGCCCCATCCTCACGCGGGCGCTCACCGCGGAATCCGGCGAAGTCGATCTGCTCATCCGCACCGGCGGAGAAAAACGCCTCTCCGATTTTCTGCTCTGGGAGTCTGCCTACGCCGAATTGCTCTTCACCGACCGCATGTGGCCCGACTTCGACCAGGCCGACCTCGATGCCGCCGTCGCAGAGTTCCATCGCCGCGAACGCCGCTTCGGCGCTGTACCCATTGCGCTCGCCGAAAGGACCGCATGACCGGCTCTTTACCGGCTTCAGATTCATCAGTTTTGAAGGGATTGGTGGCGGAGGGCGGGATCGAACCGCCGACCTACGGGTTATGAATCCGTCGCTCTAACCATCTGAGCTACTCCGCCGGATGCGCAAAACCCACCCCTGAAACCGGGTGGAACAGCTATCTGCGCCAAGTCTTGATGATACGGGCCGTTGGATTTGGGGTCAAACCCGCTTCGTTGCGCTGGGGTGCCGCGGAGTCACCACTCACGCGAGGATAAGTGGTTCTAAATCGGCGCCAATTCCTTTTAGCTGTGCCCAAAACTCAATGAACGTTATGCCCGACTCGAACCTCGTACAAGAAATGCCCGGGCTTATCTTCAAATGTTTCGGCGATGACCCATACGTCGGATGGCCCATCCCACTCCAGCTTGTACGTTCCCACATTGCCTTCATTCACAAACGGTTTGTCCTGAAAGCCTTGACGCTTGAGCGCAGCGGAAAATTGTTTGATGACCCAGATCGCGACTTCATCTTCATTGCCGTCATGGCTTTCGTCAAACTTCATATCCCAGTAGCCGGAGTGCCCGCCGTTCTCTGTAACGTCTCGCAGGATGAAGACGTTCGGGCAAAACTTCTCCGCGGCCGGGGAAAGGCTGAGGTGGGTACTTCCAGCTCCGTCCCTCTCTCCTTTGATTGCTGCGAAATTTGTCGATGCATTGGTGACCGCAAAATTCAAGAGCTCGATCACATCCCTGTCGCAGTGAGCCCACGCCGGCATGGCAGTGGCGAGCGCGACAAGCGCGACTATGGGGTAAAGCATGAACGGTGTCAGGCGACGTGTCAATCGGACGTAGGCCTTTCGGTTGGTTCGGGAGGAAATGCGCGAAGGGTACCAGAACCTCGATACAGAAAGCAAGCAAGACCCCGCTGCCTTGCCCGCAAACTCACCCTTCGCGGTTCCAAGCCCCCGAGAATTTTGCCGTCCAACGTGCAACCTCCGGCCGCCTCGCCCGCATCTGAAGAAAATGTAAGCCCTCCCCTGTCCCCCATGTTCCGCCTGGCGTACCCCCGCTGGGCGGAACAGCCCTCCCCCTTTACACTCAATTGGATGACGACTCTTCGCACCGTTGCCGGAGTTATTCCCGCGCGCCTGGGCTCTACCCGCCTCAGGCGCAAGGTGCTGCGCCCCATCGCCGGCCGGCTCATGGTCGAGTGGGTCTATCGCGCCGCGCAGCAGAGCGGCCTCATGGATCCCGTCCTCGTCGCCACCGATTCCGACGAGGTGGCCGAAGCCTGCCGCGCTCGCGATATGGCCGTCGTCCTCACCTCGCCCGACTGCGCCAGCGGTTCCGATCGCGTCCGCGAAGTGGCCGCCCACATCGATGCCGATATCTACGTCAACATTCAGGGCGACGAACCCACCCTCACCCCGGACTTTTTCCCGCCGTTGCTGGCCTTGTTCGACCGTCCCGAAGTCCAGGTGGCCACCCTGGCCGTGCGCTGCCCCGCCGAAGACATTGCCAACCCCAGCGCCGTTAAAGTAGTCGCCGCCGAAGACGGCAAGGCCCTCTACTTCTCGCGCGCCGCCATCCCCTATGACCGCGACGCCAGCGGCTTTGCCGGATACCGCAAACACCTTGGCATCTACGCCTACCGCCGCGCCGCCCTGGAACAATTTGCCGCCCTTCCACCCGGCTGGCTGGAGCGCGTCGAACGCCTCGAACAACTGCGCCTGCTCGAAAACGGCATCGACATCTACGTAGCCCCCGCCCCCGCCGACACCATTGGCGTAGACACCGAGGAAGACCTGGCCCGCGCCGAAGCCGTGCTGCTGGCCCGCCTCGATCGGCAATCGGAATAGGTTATGGCGATAGCCGTGGCTCTCCTCATCGCCTGCATCGTGGGCGTCGCCGTGTCTGCCCTTGTTCAACTGGCTATTACCGCCGAGATGGAAATGCGTTTGGGAGATCCGCCGAACCTGACCTTTTGGCAACTGGCGGGGCGCGGGCGCTCGTATGCAATACAAAGAGAGTTTCGCCAACGCTACCCAGGCGACCGCCTCAATAGCAAACTCCGCATCGCAGAGATCGTCTTCATCGCGTTCGCGATCGTTAGTGCTGTTGTGCTCTTCGGCTTCCTCCCTCGCTGGGCGCCGCTATCCCGCTGATCACTGATCGCTTGACCACTCGATCACGGATGACTGGCTACAATTGGAATTGCAAGCAAGAATCGGAGTGTTTCCCTTCTCCGCTGGCGCGAAGATACCTTCATGAACGCGACACTCCAACCCGCTCCGGCCGCCCGGATCCAAAGCTTTGATCCCGAAACCGCGTGGCGTCAGCTTCAGGCGCGCGATCCACAAGCACCTTTTCTCTATGCCGTCGCCACCACCGGCGTCTTTTGCCGTCCCGCGTGCGGCAGCCGCCGCCCCCTGCGCGAAAACGTCCGCTTCTTCCTCACCGCGGCCCAGGCCCGCGCCGCCGGCTTTCGCCCCTGCCTTCGCTGCAAGCCGGAGTCCTGCCCAACCCGCTCGCCCATCGACACTCTGCGCGCCCACCTCGAAGCCAACCTCGATCGCACCGTATCCCTCGACGAGCTGGGCCGCATCTCCGGCCTCAGCCCCTTCACCGCCCAGCGACTCTTCAAGCAGGCCATGGGCGTCAGTCCCAAACAGTATCAGCGCGCCCTCCGCGCCGGCAGCCTCCGCTCCGCGCTCAAGCAAGGCAGTTCCGTCACCGACGCCATTTACAACTCCGGATTCAACTCCTCCAGCCGCGCCTACGAGGGCGCCACCCTGGGCATGACCCCATCGCGGTTTGCCGCCGGGGGCCGCGGCGAGCAGATCGGCTACGCCGCCGCGCGGACGCCCTTCGGCTGGATGATTGTGGGCGCCACCCCACGCGGTCTCTGCTGGCTGGCTCTGGCCGACAGCGCAGCCGAAGCCGAGCAGACTCTGCGCGCCGAATTCCCCGCCGCCGAGCTGCACCGCGACCCCTCGCTCTCGCGTCTGGTCGATGCCGCCCTGGCCAGCGTCCGCGAAGGCTCCGACCTGCCGCTCACCCGCAACAGCAGCCACGCCCTCGATCTCCGCGGAACCGTCTTCCAGCTCCGTGTGTGGCAGGCTCTGCGGCAGATTCCCCGCGGCGAAACGCGCAGCTATAGCCAGCTTGCGGCCGAAATGGGCCAGCCCAAGGCCACCCGCGCGGTGGCCCGCGCCTGCGCCATCAACCGCGTCGCTGTCCTCGTGCCCTGCCACCGCGTAGTCGGCGTCAGCGGATCTCTCACTGGGTACCGCTGGGGCGTTGAACGCAAACGCCGGCTGCTCGAAGCCGAACGGAATCCTCGCTAGCGCCCCAGAACTTGAACGCCCCGCGCCTCTGCATCCATACTCCAAATGGAGGCTCACTCATGGGAGAGCGTATTTCATTGCGAGCGGCCGACGGGCAGGAACTGGGCGCCTATGTAGCGTGGCCCCAGGGCGACCCCATCGCCGGACTGGTCGTGGTCCAGGAAATCTTCGGTGTCAACGCCCACATCCGCCGCGTCGCCGACGGCTATGCCAACGATGGCTTCCTGGCCATTGCCCCGGCGCTGTTCGACCGCATCGAGCCCGGCGTGGAACTCGACTACCAGGGGGCCGACCAGCAACGCGCCATGAGCTTCGTTCCTCGCCTGGACACCGAAAAGGCGATCCTCGACGTCGAAGCCGCGGTCCAGTACGCGGCTCAATCCACCGGCAAGAAGGTGGCCGTTATCGGCTACTGCTGGGGCGGAACGATCGCCTGGCTCGCCGCCGCCCGGCTCCCCATCCACGCCGCCGTCGGCTACTACGCCGGCCGCATCGGCCAGCACATTGACGAGCAGCCCAAGGTTCCCGTCCTGCTCCACTTCGGCAGCCAGGATACTCACATCCCGAAAGAAGAAGTGGACAAAGTCAAGGCCGCCCATCCCGAGGTGGAAATCCACTGGTACGACGCCGGCCACGGCTTCAACTGCGACGCCCGCGCCAGCTACAACCCCCAGGCCGCCGAACAAGCCCGCGACCGCTCCCTGCGCTTCCTCAAACACAACCTGCGGAACCTCTGAACGAGGCAGCGCTTTGGACAGCCTCAGGATCTACTTTCGTGGCTTCCCACCCTCGCGCCAGAAAGAAGGCGCAAGGATGGGGCACGGAATTTTGTTAGCACTGTGATTTGAAAATGCGCGCCTTTAGGGGAAGTGCTTACGCGCGTTTACAGCCGGAAGCCGCCCGCTGCATGAATCGCCTGCCCATTGATCCAGTACGAGTCGTCCGACGCCAGGAATGCCGCCGCAGTGGCGATGTCCTTCGGTTGCCCGATGCGGCCCAGCGGCGTGCGCGTGACGGTCTCTTTCTGGAAATCGCTGCCGATAAAGCCGGCGGCGTGCGTGCCTTCGGTCTCCACCATGCCCGGATTGAGGGAGTTCACTCGGATATTCTTCGATCCAAGCTCCTTGGCCAATGAAGCCGTGATGGCGTCGACCGCGCCCTTGGTCGCGCTATAGACTGCCGCGCCCGGAACGCCATCCACCACGACGGAACTGATGTTCACGATGCTGCCGCCCTGCGGATTGAAGTGTTTGAGCGCGGCCTGCGTGACAAGCAGCAGACCTAGCACGTTGACGTCGAACTGCTTGCGGAAATGATCGGGGGTGATCGCGTCCACCGGCCCGAACTCGTAGATGCCGGCGTTGTTCACCAGCACGTCGATCGGCCCCAGCTTGGCGGCCGTCTCGTCCACCAGCGGCGCAATCGCCGCCGGATCGGCCACGCTGCCCTTTACGGCAATTGCTTTGCCGCCGGCCTGCTCGATCTCGTTGACCAGCTTCTCGGCTTCTGCCTTGCTGCTCGAGTAGTTGACCGCAACAGCCGCGCCGCGCGCCGCCAGCTCGCGGGCGATGCCCGCGCCGATGCCCTTCGAAGCGCCCGTAACCAATGCCACTTTACCCTTGAGATTGCCCATCCGTTTCTCCTCCCATCGGAAGCGTCGAATCGTTTCGACAATTCGATGACTGTCGAATTGATTGCGGAGACGGAGAAAGGATTCAGGATGGATTGTGAAAATTTCATTGGCGGGTTGGCGGGTTAGCGGGGTTGGCGGGGTTGGCGGGGTTAGACAGGTCAGCGCTGCGTCACGGCGTTGGCAGGTGCGCTCTATGGTTCCGGCTAGAGTTCGGTGCAGTTGGGGCGGGCCAGGGAGGCAAGCGAATCGGCTAGCGCCGCGAGCGCCTCGGGCTTCATGGAGAGGAAGTGATACTTGCCCTCGCGCCGGACTTCGATAAGGCCGGCGGTTTCGAGTTCCTTGATGTGATGGGAGAGCGTTGCCGCCGAAATTGGCAGCGCGGCGCGCGCCTGTGCGCAGCCCAAGGGGCAGCCTGCCCGGGCTATCTTGTGCAGAAGCTCGAAGCGGCGCGGATCGGCGAGAGCCTTGAGGATCGCGGTGCGCTGTGCGCGCGTGAGGCGGGCTCGCTTCGCGCGGCGAGCCGCCGGTTTCGCTTCGGTCTGTGAAGTCGCGGTCATGTGCTCTTTCTGTTGGATTCAGCTTATCGCAGGGGCGAATCAAGCGAGTTCAATATCCCTATGTCTCTATGTCCTTTGTTCCTGCCCTACTGTGCCTTGGTTGCAATCGCCAGCAGCGTCTGGAACTGCGGCGCGTCCGGATCGCGATCCACGATCCCCACATCGGGATCCTGAGACCCGGCCTCGATCGACGGGCTGCCGGTGTCCTGCAATCGCAGCGCGAATACTGTGTTCTTAGCTGTCACCAGCTTGCACATAACTCCAATGGCACCATCACCAAGCCTTCCGCGGGTCATGTGTTCGGTTTAAGAAGACAGCATGATTCCGCGAGTCCCCGCTCAGTGACTGGTGACGCGTTCCCGCTGGTTTTCCGAGGATTGAGACCGGATTGGTTTACGTGTATTGCACGCGGCGTTCGCCCTTGACCACGCGCCCGATGAGGTAGAACTTTTCTTCGGCTCGGTCGAGGAGATTCTTGGCCCGGGCGAATTTGGCTGCGGGGATTGCGGCGATGAGGCCGATGCCCATGTTGAACGTGCGCATCATCTCGTCCTGCGAGACCTGGCCGAGTTCGCGGAGATGCTCAAAGATAGGCAGCACAGGCCACGAGCCAAGCTCGACCTGGGCCGCGGTGCCGCGGGGCAGGATGCGGGGCAGGTTTTCCGTGATGCCGCCGCCGGTGATGTGGGCCAGTCCGCTGGTAAGGCCGGCGATGACCAGCTTCTGGATGACATGCAGATAACTCTTGTGTGTTTTCATCAGCGCGGCGCCGGCTTTTTCCTTGACGGCGGTGACGTATTGCGTGGGCTTGTATCCGGCGACCTCGAAGAAGAGCTTGCGGGCCAGCGAGTAGCCGTTGGTGTGCAGGCCGGTGGAGGGCAGGCCGATGAGGACGTCGCCGGGTTTGATGTTTTGACCGGTAACCAGCTTGTCGCGATCGACGGCGCCGACGATGAAGCCGGCGAGATCGTATTCGCCTTCGGTGTAGAAGCCGGGCATCTGTGCGGTTTCGCCGCCGATGAGGGCGCAGGCGTTGGCCTTGCAGGCCTCAGCGAGGCCGGTGACCACGTCCTGGGTGACTTCGGGATCGAGCTTGCCGGTGGCCAGATAGTCGAGGAAGAAGAGAGGTGTGGCGCCCTGCACCGCGATGTCATTGACGCAGTGGTTGACCAGGTCGTGACCCACGGTGTGGTGCATGCCCAGTTCGAATGCGATTTTGAGCTTGGTGCCGACGCCGTCGGCGGAACTGACCAGAATGGGATTCTTGAATTTCTGCAGATCGAGCCGGAAGAGCGCGCCGAAACCGCCGATTCCGCCCAGAACATTGCGATTATGTGTTTTCTGGGCGAGGAACTTGATGCGTTCCTTGGCCCGGTCGCCGGAAGAGATGTCCACGCCGGCGTCGGCGTAGGTCACGGATTTGGGCTTGGGAGTGTCAGGCACGGTGAGAGCTTTCTGGATGGAGTGGATACAGCCCGGCTGCCGGAAAGCATGATTCTAGCAGGATCGAGGCCAGTTCATAGTCCTACGCGGGCCTGATTATTTGACCCTGATTTCCGGGCTTGCTAGACTGTATATGCGGGGTGGAGCAGCCCGGTAGCTCGTTGGGCTCATAACCCAAAGGTCGCTGGTTCAAATCCAGCCCCCGCAACCAAATCAATCTAAGCGACTTAATGTTGCTTTTGGGTTACAAAAAACAGCACCGAAAACCCCACGTAACCCCACTCTAAGCGGAAACCTCCAATGTTTCCGCTTTTCCTTTGCGCTGTGCAGGAAGAACCATCTGCACAACAGCTCCGTGCGCCTTCCGCTTTTCCGTCATGTAAGCATTCCCATATTTCATGGTTGTGCTTACTTGTGCATGACGCATCAGCTTCTGTTGCACGCCGATCGGGGCGCCGCAGGCATCGAGCATCGAACGATAGCTGTGCCGAAAAGTGTGCCAGCCAAGTCGCTCGATTCCCAGTTCCCTGCCTGCCGGAACAAGGATGTCTCCCTGCAGCACGGAAGCGTGCCAGACTCCGCCAGTATTCGGGTTGGGAAAAACCCAGCCTTCCTGACTGGCCGGACACCCGGCCTGACAAGTCAAAAGAATCTCAGCAAAGGCGGGGTGCAGAGGCATCTCGTCTTCGCTGTATTCGGTTTTCACCCGACCGATCCGAGCGTGCACGGTTCCTCGGGTGATCATCAGTGTGCCGTCTTCAAAATCAAAGTCGGACCACTTCAAAGCCAGAATTTCGCTCACCCTGAGGCCCAGACACATTGCAATCACCACCATAGTCCGGAAAGGCTCATCGAGCTTCTCGCAGATCTGCTGGAATTGTTCAGGCGTAAGGATCATCTTCTTCCGCCGCGGCCGACTGGAACCGCCTTTGATCTCCACGAGACTCAGAGGGTTGCGCTGCGCGGGAATGAGACCCCAGAGCATCGCGAGCTCCATCATCCTGTGGAACACTGCCTTGATGTTTTGTCTGGTCTTGCGGGAGAGATCGATTTGTTTGAGCCACTCCTGTACGGCGAGCGGCTTGATGTCGGTGAGTTGGACCGTGCCCCATGTTGGCCGCAAATGCTGCTTAATCACGGAGAGGTATCCGATAGTTGTGCTGAACTTCAGTCCGTCATCAACGACTTCACCGGGGCGGCGCGCCTTGATTTCTTTAAGGCGCTCCTCGGCGATGAACTTGTCGAGAACAGTTCCGAAGGTTGGTGATCTTTGGGCGATGTAGGATTCGTTGCCGTTGATTCCCAGCAACTGGGCCTGCAGCGCCCGCCGTGCGGCAGTCTCCGTTGGGTATTGGAACGTACTTAACGTCATCTGTCGCATCGGCAGACCCGATTTTGAGTGATCGCGAAACCGGAACTCCCAAACATCTGGGCCCGTCTTTCGTGGCACTCGTCGCAATGAACCATTTTGAAAACGCTCGCGTGAAAACTTCATTCTGCTCTCCTAATCCACGCGGAGCGGCTGGCTTTCTCCATTGGACCCCACTTGGATGTGAATGCACAACATGGTCGAACGACAACGAAGCGTCGCGACAGCCGGTGCAGTCGCGCGATCCGGAAATTGACGATCTAAAACACTCTTTTTCAGGAACTTGGGATTCGCTGTTGCGCGGGAGCTGGCGGCACGGCGTTTTAGGACCCGGCCAACCGATTCGTCTAGCTGAACGCTTGATCCGCGCGGAAGCCGACAATCGTCAATCCCAACGGATTTACCGCGAGTTCGTTGTTTTTCACGTTTTCGCGGAAGACATAGGTGACGGTTGCGGTCCATCGCTCCCGCTTGAGTTCCGAATGATCCGAGGGGTTCGTGAACACCTTCTCGAATTCGATTCGCGCCGAATAGGGCGACTGCCGAAGGTCGTCCAGCACAACCTCCTTCACTTCGACATCGACATACGGGAGCGTGCTGTCCTTCGTGTAGGCCGGGATGATGTTGTCCTTTCGCTCCTGGTCGATCACCGCCCGCTGAACGTCGCCGTTCAGGAAATAAAGTGAATTGGTCTGGTCTCGCTCTATCGTGAACCGATTGCGGCTGAAGTAGAGCTCCGCCCAGCGGGTCAGGTAATATTTGTTTTCCGCCTCCTGAGGACGGTATTGGAAGTTGCGATAGTCAATTGCTTCGGCCCGACCCACATCGTTGATCCGTACGATCAATGGATGCATATCTGCGAGCGCCTTCTGACTCTGGAAGACGAGCCCCGCCAGCACGAGGCAGACAGCCGCGAGCACAAGGATCGTGATCTTCAAATAGGTATTCATCACGAGCGGATCGCCGTACTGTTCGAGATACTTCTCCGCTGCGCGCGTAATGTCCGGCGATGTCTTGGTCATGATGATTCTCCAGTCCGGTTAGAGTCCCCTGAGAACTGCGGCGGTGATGAGCCCGCCCATGCCGATGCCGTGACCGCCCACATGGCCAGAGAAGAGGCTCGCCGTCATGGTGGGAATCTTGAGCAGGATGAAGCCGGCTACGAAGCACAAAATAAGCAGCCCAGGCATCAGGTAGATCAGTCTCTGCGGGTCGTTGATGTTCATCGCTCCGCTGGTCAAATAAGTGATGAGCAGATGACTCATGACGCTCATGGTTGCGGCGGCAACTACCTTGTAGAATTCAAAACCCAAGAACGCCTTGAGCCATCCCCAGAAAAGGAACTCCGTCTTTTCAAACACCATCCACGGGATGAAAACAGGCCCGAGAAGGCCGATGATCGTTGCACCCACGGCACCGTAGGCAATGATCACGCCGATCAGCGCAGTAAGAATGCACAAGACAACTTGAACGGTATAGGTACAGAGAAGCATGTATGGCTCAGTGAACGACGGGGAGAGATTGCCGACCTGGCTGAGCGCCGTATGGACAGTGTTCTGGACTTCCTGTGTGGAGTCCCGGCCAATGTAATCGACCAGACTGCTGGTTCCGCCTCGAATGAAGCCTTTGAGTGAATATCCGATGCCGGGAATGGAGCCGTCATAGAACTTCACAAAGCAGTATGCGAACGTGATCAACAGGAAGAAGCTGAGAAACTTAGCTACGCTGAAGCCCGGGCCTCCCTGCGCCGACGCCAGAGCCTCCTGCACGCCGAACCAGACGAGCATGATTGTGGCCAAAGAAAGCACCATGTGTAACCCGAGTGCATCCACCGAAGGCGACGCGGTTGCGGTCAGATTGTCACAGCCGTTCTTGATCAGAATGAGAAAGTCCATCGGCAGCCTCCAAGCCGCTTAGTAATGAAATGCCCATTGCGTCCCAACGCTTGTCTGCTGGGGCGTCAGTTGGTTGAAATTCTGCTGATAGCCATTGCCAGTCCGGAAAAGAGACTTGAGATTGTCCTGCTGCACTTTCTGTCCGACGATCTGCTGCAGGGCTTGGGCCTGAAGCATCTGATTCGTCTCCTGCTGTGTGCGCAGCTCGATGAGCAGTGCTTGGTTGATGCGCTGAAGTGTCGCCATCTCGGTGTGCTGCGCAGGGTCCGTCGAGTGCGTGGCTGCTTCGAGCTGGCTAATGTCCGCCTCACGCCGCACCGCATTCGCGCGGACCGTTCCGACCGTTTGCAGATTGCTCGCATTGACAGCGTCGGAGAGATCGACCGTCGCCCCCTGTGCCGCGATTGCCTGCTGCCCTTGTGTATTGAGAGCGGAATAGCCGGACATCTGCCCTGTGTGCGGGATGGTTGCAGCCTGGTTCGCGGCTGCCGCACCGTACCCGCTCGTTGCCGCGCTTATCCAGGGCAGTGAATTGCCATAAGTGTTCGCAGGTCGTGTCAACACGGTCCACTCCTGCCGGCCAAGATCGGCATAAGACGAGTACAGCGTCTGCGGCAGTGACGCCATTCTTTGGGCCAAGTTGTAAGCGGCAATCACATTTCTCGTTGTCTGGACCGTGGTTGTATACAGCTGGTTTCCTTGCGCGATCTGTTGAACTGCGTGGCCCGATTGTGTGGGATCGAACACAATACCTGAGCCAAACTGAGCTTGCGCAACCGTAGCGGAGAACGTGGCGAATAGGATAGCGATCAGGGTTTTGATTCTCATGGGACTAATCTCCTTCTGGCTCAATGGGCTTTCTCTTGCTGAAGTTTCTTCCAGACATCATCCATTTGTTTTGCTTCGTCGAGGCATTTCTGACTGAATTCCGGTTTCGCTTTCAGGTATTCCGAACCGCAATCTTTGTGGTATTGCTGACTCAACCGGTCATGCTCTTTCTGCAGGTCATCGATTTTCGATTGGCGGCTTTGGCATCCGGTCAAAAGAAGAACGGAAGCCATGACATGAATCGTGATTCGCGCAACACAACGCATAAGCATCTCCTCAGAAAGTTTGCGGGATTGTGTGGTTGTCGTACGCAGGCAAGAGCATGTCCTGCGTGAAGTAAACCTTGACGCGATGTCCCTCCCGGATTGTGATCGTGGGTGGGATCTGAATGAAGCGGTCGAGCACAGTTGTTGCCGACTGTGAAACGCTTGACGCAGCGCCTGTGGTAAAGGCTTGGGAGCCGCTGGTTGTTATGGTGCCGCCCCCGGACTCAATCTCTCCAGCGCCGGAGATCACGCCCAGAGCAATAGAAGTTCCAAATATTTGGAAGTAGTGGTTGTTCACCTTGTCTTTCAGACTCTCCTCGCCGATCTGATCGAGCCCATGAAACTGGTCGAGGTCAGCCGAGTAACCGTCCGGCATGATCATCCGGTGGAAGACGACGGCCAAACGCCGTTGCTGTCCGAACCCTCCAGAGCCGACCTTGCGCGCCTCGCCCAGCACGACAGTTCCATCGGGGATGAGCACATGCTGACGGTCGTGCGAATAAACGGGGCTCGAAACGAGTACCTTAACCGGGCCAGCCGCGTCGCCATCGAGTCGATTCATCAGAATCGTGTCCATCGTGAGCCCCTCGTAGACGACATATGGCTGACCTCCAGCCGAGTCGATATTGACCTCCGCGTTTCGCTTGGCAGAAGGCTGGTCAGCAAGATTGCTTTCCTGCTCGGATGCTTGACTAGCGGAGAGCAAATTGCTCGCCGACTGATCCGACACCGCCTGGTTCGGGGCTGACATTGCACCCGTATCGGCATGCGTGGTTCCACTGGAGGACGATTCAGCCCGTGCATCCATCGAGCGAGCGTAGACCAGATTCGATGCGAAGCGCGCATTGTAGGCAAGTTCTCGTTCCTTGGCCGCCAGTTGCGCTGCTTGTTGCTGTTCTGGAGAGAGCTGCTGTACATAGGCGTTCTGCTGCTGCGGGCAGGGTTGGCCCGGCGCACATACGGTCGGCTGTCCTGTCGGGCCATAGGCCGCGGCGGCTGTCTGCTGAGCCAGCGTGCCACTCGGCAGTGCTGCATCAGGAATCGGCGGCACTTGAGCCGCTGCCGCCTGTGCTTCCTTCTGCCGCTCGGCCGCGAGTTGGTTCTTGAGATCCTGGACATTGTTGTCCGTACTGTCCTGAATGGCCGGCTGGGGCGGCTCATGCTGCGCCGCCGACGATTGCGAAGGGGCCTTCTTGCCGGAGGCGCTGAAGATCGCTGCAAGCGCAACCAATGCAGATACGCCGAGAAAGAGGAGGACCTTGAGGTTCTTCCTGATGACGCCCTTGGGTTCCGCCTCGTGTCGGCGCAATTCCGGCTCAGGCGAGACCGTGGATTCGGAATTAACTGTCTGTTCCGTCATCTCTCTACCCCCCTCCGCGTGAATTCCATACGTTTGTTGCCGAGTTCCACATAGCCCGAATCCATGACCTTGGGAATGATGTAGGTTCCCTCGCGAAGGTCATAGTTCACGAGGTTCGGTTTGCCGTCTTTCATCTCGTACACGCTGAACTTTTCAGGCGCGCTGGTCTTGATGTAGGTGAACTTGTCATCGTGATAAATGGATTGGATGTCGAAGGGCGCCTCGTTCGGGTGGAACGTGTAATCGAATTTCAGGGCCAACGGATACGCGGTCTTGTACTCGTCCACCGCCTGCGTGACGTGCGCCTGCATCGCGGCAAGCTGCTCCCGCGATTGCTCAAGCTGCGCGGCGGGCACAAACTGCGGAGGCCCGGATGAGGCAACGATCGAAGAGTGGTCCGCCGGTTCAACCAAAACCTTGAGATCGGGCACAGCCGAGCTATCCGATACATCCTGCAACGTAAAGCTGTAGATGTTGCCCTTATCCGTGATCAGATTCAGATTGGAGCTGATGCCGGCCTTGGCTGGGTGGACAAAACAGAAATTGCCCACTACATCGACCACCCAGAACTCTTTGTCGCCCGTGGCCGCCTCCATGATCTTCTCTGAGGGCGGAACTTCTATCAGCGTCGTGTATTTAAGCTTGGCGTGGATCGGCACAATGTCTTGGGAGTGATACTGTACAGTGCGCGCCGCAGCGTCTTGCGCCACGGCAACAGACGAAGCGAAGACCAGGGCGAGTCCGGTCATGACGAAGGATCGGCGGTTCATGCTGTGACTCCTTGGGGGTTGGATGGGATGGTGCCGGCCGTCGTGAACGGTCGGAAGGGATGGTCTTCGGCTAGCCGGCGCAAGCCGTCGGCGATACCGAACTGCGCGAAGTATTCGCGCTTGATAAGGTTCTCGCGGGCGCTGTTCACTGCCATCCAGTGCGAGACCGAGTCGACGTTCAGGTGAACTTTCTTCGATGACTGCGCCTTGCGGATGAGCATCTGACCCGGAGGAACAAGGCTGGCGATCAGATCGAGCTCTGTAGCGTTGAGGTGAAATGCTTCTCGATAGAGCTCGCGATCCATTTCAGGGTTGGCGAGGAAGATCTTCGTCGGACAGCTTTCGGAGACAATCTGAAGCATTCCTGACTCCTCAAGTTCATTTAGGGACTGGGTCGCGAGGATCATCGCGGCATTGTGCTTGCGCCAGGTCTTCTGAGCTTGCACCACATATTTGCGAATCGCCTCATTCCGGATGAACAGCCACGCCTCGTCCATCAGGAACATCTTGAATGTTCCGAGCCTCGCACTGTCGATGACCTCGTTGTTCGCCCTGTGCAGGACGTAGAACAGGAGCGGTTCCAGGACCTCAGGGGCGTCGCCCCAGCCTGCGAAGTTGAAGGTCTGAAACCGGCTGAACGAGAGTGTGTCCTCCGCGTTGTCGAAGAGGAATCCGTATTGCCCCTGCCGCGTCCAGCGATGAAGGCGGTCCTTGAGCTCGCCAACAATATTGGCGAAGTTCGAGAGCGTCCGCTGCCCAGGTTCCAGCACGTATACCCGGTCAATTGCATCCCAGAGCTTCCGTTCTTCCTTGAAGTCCAGCCTGTAGCGCGGATCGTTCCCCTCAATCAGAGTGCGAAAGAAGGCGAACAAGAATTGCAGGTTCTCCTCTGTCTGCGGAAGCGAGAACGGATTGATCGTGAAGTCACGCGACTCGCGCCCGACATTCAAATAGCTTCCTCCGAAGATGGTCGTGAGCGATTGGAAGCTGCCGCCGATATCGAAGATGAAAGTGAGAGGCCGATACTTCTGCGCATTCTGGAGCAGAAAGCAGCAGAGATAAGACTTGCCGCTGCCCGTAATGCCCAAGATCAAGGTGTGCGCGACCTCGCCGTTATGGAGATTGAGGAAGTAGGGCGTGCAATTGTCCGTCTCCAGAACGGCCAGATATTCGGTACCGAGGTGCTGGTTCCGCTTCTCTCCCGGAAGGATGGTGAACAGGAAGCTGAGATCTGCGTAATTCGTGTTGAGAAGGAGCAACCGGCGGAGATTGAACGCATAGTTTCCGGGCACCGTGGCAAAGTAGGCGTTCAATTGGTTGTAGGTTTCGACGAAGAGAGCGCCGTCGGCATTCGTGAACACTCCAGTGAATTCGCCGATCAGCCGCTCCAGTTCGCGGCTGTCGCGGCTATAGACGACGATGGTGAGGGAGAAATCGCCGAGCGATTGCCCGTCGCCAAGAGCCCGCAGGCAATCGCCAAGATTCTCAATGTCGGCCTGCTTCGACTCATCGACCAGAACATCGCGAGGGTTCGTAATCGCTTGGTCATTGCCAAGCTGAGAGATGAAGCCCGTCTTCGAAATGTTGAAGTGGCGACGGCGCTTGTTCACTTCCTTTCTTGCTTTGTCGCCGGGGAGAGGCGTCCACTCCGTTACAACATGGAAGTTGCCGGGAATCTTCAGCAGAGCGTCGAGTACGAGAGGCCGCGTCTCTGCAATCGCTTCTTTCATAGTCAAGATGCGGAGGAAGTGATTGCCTACGCGCAGATAATCGCGCTCGGCCTCAATGTCGGAGTTGACCGCCTGGTAATCGAGAAATTGCGTGCTCTTCGGTACTCCGGCATTTCGCCAATCGTCGTAGTTGAGCAGACGGCGGAAGAATCGAAGCTGGGCTGCATGATTGAGGATTTCGATCTGCATGAAGTCGCCGAGCTGACGGATGAAGCCCTGCAGTTTCTGTTCGAGCGATGCGACGTCACGCTCGATCTGCGCGCGGACCAAAGTCTTCATGCCGCCGCTTGAGAACTGAGTCCTCAGTTCTCCGAGAGCTCCCGCGGGATCATTGATTAGCCTGCCGAGCGCCGCGCCGACGCCGGTCTTTGATCGTGCACCGTGAAGTAGAACGCAATAGAAGATTTCGACTTGATATAGGTGATCGCGCTTTGTAGCAAAGAACTCACGCCGGTGCTTGACCTCTGTCTGGACAACGGGATCATCGTAGCTTTCGAATGGGATTTCCGGCCGATTCGATTTGAAGAGGTATTGATACACGCTGAAACCTGGACCGAATGACTTGATCGCGGCTTCAAGCCGCTTCACCGCATATTCCTGGCTGGCGGAATCGAGGCTCTCGTAATCAACTCCTGGGACGCCGAGAACCATGCCCACGTCGCCGCTCTTGGTCAGAAACACGGTTTCATTCCAGAAGCCGTACAGGTTGATGTTGTCATTGAGCGAGGCCGCTTCCTTCCATGGTTTGATGATCTTGTCCAGGCGAAGCATCACTGCACCTCCACGCGCGGGACAAGCTGCTTTGCGGCGTCATATCGCACCTTGAACTTCTCGGACTTGGCCAAAATGCGGAGGAAGGCGGGATCGGTGTTGGTGACCCAGCTTCCGAACGCGAACCCACCGGCAAATACGGAGACGCCTGCCAGCAGGCTGTTGAAGAGATTGAAGGCGCCAACTGCCCCCACACAAACGAAGAAGAACAGTGTTCGTTCTACCCCAAGGTACGTGAGGGGCTTGTGCAGGCTCTTGTAGACCCGGTTTCTGCGCCGGCTATTGGTGTGTGTCTGCATCCTTGCCCCTCACGTTTGGAGTTGGTTGATGGTTGCGGTTATGACTCTGGGAGCAGCCGTTCTTCAGATGCCCCAGAGCCAGGTCAAAACGTTGGTTGCGAGAACGGCTATGCCAGTACCTGCGGCAACTCCGGCCAGAGTCTTCTTCGCGCCGGGTTCGCCGTGTGCGAACTGGTATCCGCCAACCACGATGGCAATGAGGCTAGCGACCTTGGCAACCGTTCCGGTAAACAGGTTCTGCATGGCGGTAAAGCCCGTGTCAAAGGGTGAGCCGCCCCCTGCTTGCGCATGCGCGGCGACCGGCATGAGCAGGAAAAGCAGAAAGGCAGTCTTCGAGACTGGTCAGTCTCGAATGTGCCTCCGCCATGCGGGCGAGAGATTCATATGTACCTCCGGTTTCGTAGACTCGACCTGTTGTGAGCAGGTCATGCCCAAGAGATTGGCGTTAAATCTCTTCGCTGTCCAAGACCTTTTTCGGCTGACTTGATGCTTTCGAGCGATCACCGCGGCGTAGCTTGTAGCTTTCGGAAGCGA